>JAZDDE010000363.1:0-7466 GCA_036679495.1 Gemmatimonadota bacterium
GCTGCGGCGATTCTCGTACTCCCTGCCCACGGGGGGCCACCCTCGGGTCCGGCGTCCACTTTCCGCTGGTATGTCAACGACTTGGTGGGGAGCGCAACGGTGATCTGGGACGGCAATGGCAGCGTCGTCGCGCGGCGCCAGTTCGAGCCCTACGGTCAGGTGGTGGCAGATTGGTCGACGGAGGTGACGGACACGCGCTATGCGGGGCACCGTCTCCACGTCTCCACCGGGCTCCACGATTTCGGGGCTCGCTGGTACGACTCGGCGACGGGTTCGTTCATGTCCGTGGACCCACTGATCGCGGACCTTGTAGACCCGCAGCAGCACAATCCGTACGCCTACGCGCGCGGAAATCCGGTGGTGTTGAGCGATCCCACAGGTCTGTTCACCGACTATTCGGCGGCGCTCGGTAGCGAATGTGGTGGCAGCTGCGGCGGAGGAAGCACTTCCATATCCATTGGGGGGAGCGGAAGCGGTGCAGATGGCTCGGGGAGGGGGTTCGACCAAGGAAGCTTCCTTGGCTTCAACGATCGAGGGCCGGACTTCTCCTCGCTGGCGGGTGATGGCGGTTCAGCGGGTCCGTTCGCGCTGGGCGGGACAGAGGCTCGGTTCGGCTTCTCGGGGAGCATTGATATCTCGAACCAGGTGTCGCCGGCCGCACGGCAGCAGTCCCAGCCGAGCGAGCAGGCGGTGCCGAGCGCGGCGTTCGTTGCGGGCGCTGCCACCAATGCGGCTGGTCTAGCAGTTGGTGGTAGTGAGGCAGCGAACGTTCAGAGTGGGCAGTGGCGTGCTTCAAATACCTTGAAGGACGGAACACGCCCATTCTACGAAAAGAGCTTTCGTGGAAACCAATACACCGGTGGCCGCAATGCGGTTCTGAGCCGGGGTGCAGCGTTCAGGCTGGTCGGTCGCACGTTCTTTGGTCTAGGCACGGCTTTGAGCATCGGCGATGCCTCTCAAGGAAACATCTCGCTCGGCCAGGCAGCTCAGGACGTGACCGTCGGAGCGATTGGGACGTTTGGAGGCCCACTCGGCCTGCTTATCTCGGGCAGCTACTTTGGCTCTCAAGCGGCGGTTGGATTCCTTGGCTTAGACCCAGCAGCGCTGCGAACGGCAGCGCCTCTACCATCAGGCTACTAACTTCACTTCGGGTGAAAAGTGTGCGGTTGTATTCGTTGATTTTCTATCAGATCTATGCCTGGGGACGACGTGCTCACGGGCTTGGCGACTTGCCTGGGTACAATGCAGCTCTGGGATTGTCGCTGCTTGCCACGATGAACGTATTCAGCGTCGCGATGGCTACTGAGTTCATCCCGGGCGGCGCTACGATCGGCGCGAATGCGAAGTTCATCGCTGTCGGGGTGTGGCTGGCGTTTCTCGGTCTGCATTTCATTTTCTTCCTGCGGGATGACCGAGTTAGTCTCCTTGCAGAGAATTTTGAAGACCAGCCGCCGACAGCCACCGCGATGACGCTTGCATGGACGTACCCGATCGGGAGCCTTTTGGCCTTCTTGTCGCTACTCGCGCTTCGTTGACACCGCCTCTGAAGTACGCAGCTGGGACGCTATACGTCGCCGAAGATCGACAGTGGAACGCTACGACCTCGACGGCCGCCGGATCTTCACGATTGCGAACGGCGAGACGACCGCTCTTTGAGCCAATCGCGCCCCGGGTTAGCGATTCCCACGCTTGAGCTGTTAGGCGACGCGTACTTCCATCTCCGGCCTTGCGAGCAGCGCCAGGGGGCGGCACAGGGCTGCACTGAGCACGCCTGTCGGCCCTGCTTCTCCGATCTGCGGGCTAAGGGACGAGCGCGGAGATGGCCCTCTGGTCTGGGTGGTCCGTCCGCGGTTGCCGCGCTTGGCGCGGCGGTCGTTGAAGTCGGGGGCCCTCCCGGCCACGCCTTGCTTCTCCGCGGCTGTCAGCTGCTCCACCAGGTTCTTTCGAGCTGAAAGATCCTTTTCTTTTTCGGATAGCTATCGAACATTTTGACTTCTTTTTGATTTGCATGCATTTTATTTCAAATGGCAGAGAAGCGGGGTGGGCAGAGGCCTGGTGCCGGGCGACCGCGGCGCGAGGACGCGCGTCGCCGTCGTGTAGCAGTGCTACTCCGCGATGAGGAGTTCGCTGAGCTGGACCGGCTCGCGACCGCAGAAGCTCTCCCACTCGGCTCCGTTGCGCGGGATCTCGTTGTTGGTGGGTTGCGGCACGCAGCTGTAAGGCTTCCACCGCCTACGGGCCCCTCGGATCGCGCCCGCCCGCGCCTCCAAGCCGCGCAGGAAGCCCTCCTCGATGCCTTGCGAGAGCGGGATGCCCAGGGACTCCCCGACCAGCCCAGGCTTGCGCACATCTATCTCGGTGCGCTTCGTGTACTGGGCGACCAGAGGAATCCGGATCGGCTCCATCTCGCTGCTTACAACCTCCGCGAGCTGATGGACTTCCTCCCGCGTGTCCTGAACCTCCCCACCGCATCACGTCCGCCCCACATTGCCACCAAGGCCAGGCAGCTCGAAAGCCACTGGGCGAAGGCGCGATCCGGTGACTGTCACGAAGGAGCAGAGTGGTCTGGCGAGATCGATGGGCCCCTCCGGGGTTTCCTCAGAGCCGCAGACACCTTCTTCTCGTGGTTCAACGAGGACTTCCCGACTCGCCGCGAGGAGGCACCGCGCACACTTCGTGGCCTCGACCCGTCTCCAACGCCACCTCCCGCGCACGTAGAGGAGAGGCACGCTGCTGCTTGGGTGGAGATCTACAGATATTTCAATGCGGCAACCCATCACAAGCGCACCGAGGAGCGTGAGCTTCGTGAGTCGTTGGCCGTGCTTGAGCACTTTCTGCTCGATCGTCTTCGACCGAGCACTTTCGCGGATCAAGACGAGATCGATCGTCTACTGAGTGAGAGTGGATGACGTCGCCCACTGATGCACAGATCAAGAAGGCACTTGAGCTGATCGGCAGAGGCGGCGCGAGTAGTGCCTACTTTTTCGAGAAGTTGAACTCCCCAGCCTGGATCGGACCACTTCATGCGAAGGGCTTCTTTCGCTCGCCAGCGCCGGCCCGTCGCACGGGGGACTTGATCGAGTTTCCAGTCTGGCCCGAGTCGCGTTGCCTCGTGCGTATCCTCGAGGCCCACCCGGCTGCGGCGGACGTCGTCCTCGAAGTTCTCTTGAAGTTGCCCTCTACTGACAACGACCGAGTTCTGGAGGATGTCATCGACAGTGCGCTCTTGATGCCAGGCTCCCATGCGGCACGAGTGGCAAGTTGGCTGGGCAGAGTGGTCGAGCCTCGCACCGCGTTGTATCTGAACCTGGGGCCCAAAACAGGCCGTCTGGTCGGCCACTTGGCAACGTCACAGCGGGGCGGGGGCGCCTTGGCTCTCGCGGGGACACTCCTGACCCCGATGCGAACTGAAGGAACAGGTCGGCCGACCTCCAGGCTCATTTTTGAGGTTCCGACAAAGCTCCGTGGGTTTGACTACGAGGGCGCGCTCGAACTCCTTGTGGCTCCGCTCGTCGAGGCAACCGGTCTCCGAGGGCTCGACTTCCTGTCCGACATTCTTGACCGGTTCATCGAGCAATCACTCAGTTCACCCCACCCACCGAACGATCTCTCATACAGCTGGCGGGCGGCAGTTGAAGAGCACGAACAAAACCGCTCCGCAATCGACCTGAAGAGCAAGCTTGTTGCCTCGATCCGAGATGCTGCCGAGGCACTCGTGGAAGCCGGAGATGCTTCCTTGGGCGAAGTAGTTGAGTTTTTCGAGGGTCGGAAGTGGAGCATCTCTCAGCGCATCGCTCTGCACCTGCTTCGGGTTGCAGGGAGCGGGGAGATGGAGATGGTCGGCAAGCGTTTGACGGATCCGGGGTTGTTTCATGAGTCGGGGTGCCGTCACGAGTTCATGACCTTGATGACGGCTTCGTTCGGACGGGTCAGTGCCGCCGAACAGGCCTCGGTGCTCGCTCTGATCGATGCGGGCCCACACGTTGCGCACCTTCGGCGGCGGTGGGTCGACGAGGACGAGAGCGAAGACCCTCACCGCGAGGAACGGCGTCGCCGGTGTTGGCAGAGGGACTGGCTCCATGCGATCTCTGACAACCTGCCGGCAAGCCGACAGGAGGAGTTGCAGAAGCTCATCCGCGAGGGTGGTGACCCCAACCATCCAGAGTTTCCTGTCTTCTCCTCCGGAGTCTGGCACGGGCCCACGAGCCCGAAAGAAGCCACGGACCTCGCTGGAATGAGCGCTGCGGAGCTGGTCGGTTTCCTTTCGTCTTGGGCGCCAGGTGAGGAACTCCGTAGCTCCTCGCCAGAGGGCCTAAGTCGAACTCTGGCCGCCGCTGTCGCTGAGGATCCTGAGCGATTCTCGGTACTCGCGCGGGACTTCCGGGATCTTGAGCCGGAATACGTACGTGCAGTCTTCGATGGATTGCGCCAAGCGGTATCAGGGGGGAAGTCGTTTCGTTGGGAAGAAGCGCTCATGCTGGCGGCTTCCGTCCTTCGGAAGCCCGCAGAGCCGATTAGCCCGTATTTCAGATGGAACGATCGTGACCCCGGTTGGATTTGGACGAGGAAGTCCATAGCGGCCCTGCTCGGCGAGGGCTTGAGAGCGGAGGAATGCAGCGTTCCTCATCGTCTGCGAGCCGACGTGTTCTCGTTGATCGACGAGCTGGCGAAAGACCCAAATCCACCTTTCGGGCCGCACGAGAGTGTCGAGAAAGGTGAGAGAGATCCCGCCGAGGAGTCAATCAATACGGTACGCGGCGAAGCGTTGCATGCGGCTGTTCGCTACGCGCTGTGGGTACGTCATGAGTTGGAGCGGGAAGAAGACGCCGCCGGGAAGCTGTCCGGCGGTCTTGATTCGATGCCGGAGTTGAGAATCCTGCTTGATCGGCACCTCGATCCGGCGCATGACGCTTCTCCCGCCGTGCGCTCGGTCTACGGGCAGTGGTTCCCCTGGTTGGTGCTCGTCGATCCTGGCTGGGCGGCCGCGGCGTCAGAGAAGGTGTTCTCCCGGGATGACCTTGGCACTGCCGCCTGGTCAACCTATCTCCGTTTCTGCCGCGCCTATACGAATGTCTACTTGCCACTCCGATCGCGCTACGCGAGCGCCGTGGAGGATTTGGCTTCTCTGAGTGGGTCGGACGTATACGAGAAGCCCGAACAGCACCTCGGAGAGCACTTGATCATGCTCCACCTTTGGGGAGCCCTTGAAGCGGGCGGGGATGTGGCGCTGCTCGACCGCTTCTTTGAGCTTGCGCCCGATCAGCTGCGCATGACGACGATCGATTTCGTTGCTCGTAGCCTGTACCACGCAGCGGAGGACGGGCAAGAGGTCAGCGACGAGATCGTCGAGAGGCTGAAGCCGTTGGCGATGAAGAGGCTCGCCGAAGCAGAGGCGGCGAAGAGCCCGGCGGCCTACTCACACGAGCTGAGTGCGTTCGGGTGGTGGGTGGCGGCGCCGTGCTTTGAAGAGTGCTGGGTCTTGGATCTGCTACTCCGGGTTCTGCGGCTCACCCGTCGAGTCATGCCCGACCACTTAGTTGCCGGTCGGCTGGTGGCAGTCTCCGATGCGAATCTCTCGAAGGCTATTGAGTGCTTCGCGATGTTGATGCGGGGGACCGACGACAGGTGGGTCATCGGATCGTTCATCTCCGAGGCGCTCGAACTTCTTGAGAGGGGTGTGCAGAGCGGAGATGACGGTGTTCGACAGCAAGCAGTTCGAGTCGCGCATGAGATGGAAGCGCGAAGCCATCACGGGTTCCGGAAGATCTGGGATCTCTACAATTCGGACGCGAACTAAGGACTGAAGAGGGGGAGTCGTGTGGTCACGGAGCTGCGAATTGGGGCGCTTCCGTGCGGCGTTAGGCGGATCTGATCAACGACAATTATTTCTGCCGGTCCGTGTTGCCTCAGCAAGGAATGTTACCAGTTGCCTCACGAAGGAATCGTACTCCTTCCGGACTCGTCACCGGCGAGGTGCCGCTGGTGAGCGAAGACCAGCTGCCGCGCAGCCTCTTTGCGCCATGCCTGCACTCTTCGCTGCAGCGTCCGAAGCTGCCCCGCTGAGAACTGCCCGGGATACTCCGTCTGAAGTCGACCGAGGAGCTCCTTGGCGGTCCGATCGGGCTCCACATCCAGCCAAGCTCGGACCCGTGGCCAGACCGCATCGAACGGATCGGCTCGTGTCCGCCAGTATCGCCGCGCCCTCGGCTTGTCAGAGTGCATCGGTCGCACCTCGCCTTCCTGCCACGCGGTCGCCAGGCTCGTGAGAAACTTCTCGAGGTCCGCGTCGCGCCCGGGTGCCACGCCCACCGCCGATCCATCCGACAGGGATGCGAGGTAGCGCTGCATCGAACGGATCTCATCGAGCAGGCGAAGAGGATCCAGCGAGACCCCAACCCCGCGAAGACGCTCCTTCATCTCCGGCTCGATCGAGGACGAGGCCAGCAGCTTTGCGCATGGTGTTGTCGGGGCTTCGTATCGCTTGACGACGCGCGAACCCTGGCGCTTCTTCTCGAGCAGCTTGAACGACGGCTGGAAGAAGTTCACGAACAGTCGCGATGCGGAGTAGAGCCTCGCGAGGCCGTCGGCGGCAGCGATCCCTTCGAGCCGGCCATGTCCGACCAGTCGGCGGACGACCGCACCGTTCTTCTGCTCGACCCAGGCCTGGTCGTTCTTCCGGTACGGGCGCGATCGTGTGAACTCGATCTTGTGCTTCTCGCAGTAGGCGACCAGGAGATCGTTCACGAACTCGCTGCCATTATCCGTGTCGATCCCCAGGAGCGGGAAAGGCATCGACGTCCGGAGATGCTCGAGTGCGTCCACGACCAGCGCGCCGCCTCGGATGACGAGAGCCGAACACTCGGTCCACCCGCTGCAGACATCGGTCAGCACCAGGGTGTGCACGAACGAGCCGGATGCATCGGGCCCGGAATGGGACACGAGATCGACCTCGACGTAGCCCGGTCGGGGATCCTTCCAGTCCCCACGCGTCTTGATGGGTACGGCGCGCTGGAGGGCCGTCTTTTCGCGCGGCTTACGTCGAACCGACCCGCGTATCCCAGCCTTCGCGTCACTGAGCAAGCGGTCGAGGGTGGCCGCGCTGGCAGCGAGCAGCTTCTCTCGGACCGCTTCGTCAAGGCAGAGGTGGCCGTGCCTCTCGAGCGCCGGGATGAGGAGCGGCAGTAACGCCTTCAGTCGCTTGCCGCAGATCCGATCGCTCGCCTCCCACAGAACGATCACTGCCTGCTTCACGGCCTCGTCGTAGACGCGGAATCGAGCCCCTTGCCGCGGAGCCACCAGCTCTGCAGTCGAGTTCAGCAGGCGGATCGAATGCTTGCGGTGGTAGCCCGTGATGGCGCTGAACTGGTCCAGAATGCGCCGCTTGTCTCGTGCTGATGCCTGCCGGTACCGCTCAGAAACCGCTTGCACCAGCTCGCGCCTCGCGCGGAGATCGATTCTCGTTCCCA
>JAZDDE010000364.1:0-2282 GCA_036679495.1 Gemmatimonadota bacterium
TCGAGAGCCTGACCATCGCGATGATGGACCCGATCTTCCTCGGGGCTGCTGGCATCATGCTGGGCGATCGCTCTGCGAACCGGATCGCGCCCTTCCTGCTGGGCGACCTCCAGGTGCTCAACCCGCTACTCAGCCAGATCACCCGCGTCGACATCAACATGGGCGGCTCCGGCGCCGTGGACAACGTGAACTTCACCCCGGTCCCGGAGCCCGGCACCGCGGCGATGCTGGGACTCGGCCTCTCCGCCCTGGCGGCGCTGGGGCGGCGCCGGTAGCAAGCGCCCGAAGGGCGGAGTCCGAGCGTGAGGCCGGAAAAGGGCGGGGGATGGTGTCTCGAGTGCCTCAGGGCACTCAACGAGCAGTAGTCCCACTCTCGTCCGTGCATGCCGCGTATCGCGCGCCGTCTGACAAGCGGCTGCAGCTGATGCCCAACAACCTGGGCCAATCGATTCGTGGTACCGTTTTGGCGGCGGGCGCAGTGCCCAACCATTGGCGGTCAGCGCTGTTGGGCGCAAGCTTGTTCTCAGCAGATTCGAAGGGAGGCTCCTTATGTCAGTTCGTCGCCTCGTTCTCGCGCTCCTTCTCGTTCTCCCATCTCTCGACTCCCGCATCGCGGCTGCCGAGGGCTTCGTCGAGGGTCACGTACTCAACGCACGGACAGGCTCCCCGGTGTCCAACGCAGAGGTCTACCTCAACTCGGACATTCCCCTATATGTAGATTTCCCCGGTTGTCATCAATGCGCGGCGCGGCTTCTCCTAGCGCGTACGGATGACAGCGGTTTCTACAGCCTTCAATTCTCGAGCGAGGAGGTCGAGCTGCTCCTCGCCGCGGACCTTCAGATCCACGTCGTGTGTCGCGCAGAGAACCGAACGTTCACGACGGGCCGGAGCGCGCCAGTCGAGATGCGCAACGGTTCGGTGAGGAGAACCCTCTATCTCGATCTTCCGCGCCGTCCCAGGTTGCGAACGTGTCTACCTATCTCAATCGTCGGCGAGTAGGCGCGCAGCCGTCTAACTGCCGTTGCAGCGGACAAGCTTGACAGCGAGGCGATTCGGCTCGCCGTGGTATCCTGGCACGAAACTAGAGGTCCGAGGCGCGGTGCCGATCACTGCTTGCCGCTGAACCCCGGTCCGTTTTACGGCGGGCGACGTGTTCGTGCGATTCGTGGTCCAGAGCGTAGATACAGATTCGAACCGCAAGCAGGGGCTGCTGGTCGCAGCGGCGGAACTGCGCGATGGTGGTGGCCTGCATCAACACGAAGAGCAGGCTGTTCGCGAGCTCTGCGCCTGGTTCAACGAGCATCTTCGGGTCCCTGTCGTTCTCAAGGACTACGACAGTCTCCGTGCGATCTCATGGTTCAAGCCCGGAGCTACCAAGCCCATCGCGAAGATGTGGGAATTGGTTCACGTCCTGCGGGCTCACGGTGTCCACGTCGAGCTTCTCAAGACCGACGACCCGGGGAACTTCCTCTACGAAGACAAGTGGCAGGTCGCAGCGACGCCGAGGAAGGGCGTATGGAAACCATGGTAGTCCGCCGCATAACAAGGCGATGAAGACGGACGCTGAATAGCTGGGTTCCAACGACCGCTGTACCATCTGGCATCAACTGAGGCTCGGAAAAATCGGCGGCGCTATTCAACGCCGCCTATCGCCGGTCCGTTGGGCGGCGCTAGCAGCAGCGCGAAGCGCATCCCGAGTTGTCGCTGCAGCCTGCTGAGGCAGCTTCCTTGTGTCCCTCGACATAGCAGCGCCGTAGAACGGCACGCCTCTTGCGTGCCTCTATACACGATGGTGCTGTACAACTCGCCATTCGCCGTCGCCCTGCTTCTCTTGGGCTTCCTCTTGGCCTCGGGCGGTTACCTCCTTCACAACGCGAGACTTCTCGCGCTGGCCCAGAGACTCGAGGCGAGCGACCCCTCGTCGCGCACCTCGCGGGGCGTCGGCGCACTGCGTCACTATGCGCTTCTTAGCCTTGCCCAGTTCATCGCGGTTCTCCTCTTCGCTGCGCTTCTCGTCGGCTCTGTCTTACACACAATCGCCAGCCCGAACACGTTGGCGATCCCTCGACGTCACGTCACTTTGCGTCTTCGCACCCGTCGCCTTGAATCGTTCGACCGCTTCGAAATCTACGGTTCAGCGTCTGCGGCTGAGCAGTATCGGCTTTCCCAGCCCTACTTTCAGGCTCACCAATCTCTCCAGCCCGCGCCGTAGTGAGCATCATGCCCGGTCCCGCCGCGGCTGTACCGGCCGCCGCCCAACAAGGGCTTGCAGCCGGCAACAG
>JAZDDE010000365.1:0-3778 GCA_036679495.1 Gemmatimonadota bacterium
GTGCCCGCGTATCCCGGATCCGGCAGCACCACATTCAACTATGGCGACCGTGGCCAGTTCATCGACCCGAATCTCGACCAGACTCGCCTTGCCGACAACACCCGGCTCGGCGATGAGGTCCGCGGCAACCTGCTGGGGCGCGAAGGCGGTGCTGCCTCGACCAGCATCTACGGGACCGAGTTCGAGGCCTCACCTGGTTATGAGTTCCAGGTGGAAGAAATGGATCGAGCGCTCGACCGGCGAAACTCCGCCGGCGGCAACTACGGCGGCCGCGCGATCATGGAAGCGCAACGTCGCGCGCAGGGGCTCGCTGCCGGCGATTATTACAATTGGGCGCAGGGTGCATCACGCGATCTTGATCGCCGCACCGGTGCCGAGGCGCGAGACGCTGAGCGGTTAGATTCCGCCGCCTCCCAGGAGGATCGACTCGCTGCCGGCGACCAGGCTCGGGGCGATCAGGCCTACTACAATTATCTGGCAATGCTCGGCGGCATGGGTGGTGTTGGTGGCAATCCTGCAGGCCAGGCGGTCAACTCGAGCATGGCTGCAGGCGGTGCGGTTGCCGGCGCCTACGGATCCCAGGGAAATCAGCTGTCGAGAAATTACGGCCAGCTGGGAACCGATCAGGCGAACATCGCCGGCAGCCAATGGGCGAGCTATAACGACATTTTCCAGGGGGCCGTCCGGAGCGGTATCGAAGGCGGCGTGTTCGGTTAGGAGACCTCTATGCCAGTCAGATTCCCAAGATTTCAGGCCCTCGACTACGGTGCAGCCGTCAAGTCTCGCCAGGATATTGAGTACCGCGGAATGCGCAACGAAGTGACCGGCATGGAGGTCCAGGCGCAACGCGACGTGATCAAAAACCGGGAGAAGGCGAACGAGATCCGCACGCAGATGGAAGGGATGCCAGACCAGATCTCGGCCATGGAGGATCAGGGACTATTCGATGAGGCCGAGAAGCTCCGCGGCTCTTACATCGACGCCCAGTTCAACGGCATCAAGATCCTCGAGGTCCAGCGCGAGGGCGTCAACGAGGGCAACTGGGACCAGTGGCGCTACGACATGATCCAGGCTGGCGCGATGACCTCGACCATGCTGCCCGAGAATTACCCAGGCGATCGCTGGTTCCGTGAGAAGGAGGAGACCGCCAAAAACAAACTCTCGGTGCTCACCCGCCAGTGGTCCGAGCAAGGCGTGACGTTCTCCCAGGATTTCATCTCGGACGAGTACGGCGACGTCAACTGGATGGGCACGCCATACGAGGATGCGAAGAAAAACGGCAAGGGCGGCGGCAAGCCATGGCAGATGACCTCGGGCGATACCAACTCGATCCGCAATGCCGCGGCGCAGCTGTACGGAACGATGTGGGATCCGGAGACGCAAAAGTATGCGGGGCTGAATAAACTACAGTCGCAGGAGATCGCCTCAATCTCGGAGCTCGCCGCCAAGATCTACAACACCAACGCGGGCAAGATCCCGCACGACGTCGCCGTCGCTCGAGCCGCCAGGCAGAAGGGCATCGTAATCGAGAAACTCCGCCCACCTGGCAACAGCGACAATCCGCTTAACTTAACCAGACAGTAGCCCGATGGCCTCCCCGCTCGAGGACTTCCGGCGCCAATATCCGGAGTACAACGACTGGAACGACGACGAGCTCGCCGAGGGACTGCGCCAGAAACACTATGCCGATATGGATCCGCTCGAGTATCGTCGCCAGATGGGCCTGCGAGCCCTTGAGCCGCCGCAACCCAAACCTACCCTGTCCGACCGCATAGATCGCCGGGAGAGCGCAGCCAAGCGCACTGACGACCCGTTCAAGGCCGACCCAGTCGATACCTCCACCGACGAGTATCGGCAAGGCTTGATTGACCAGGCTGGCGATCTCGCGCGGGATCCGGACGGGCAGCTGCAAACCTGGTTTCGGGACAAGGCCGAGAACGCGGAAAAGGGCCTCTTCAACAATTCTCTGCGTCTCGCCGGCGAGCGCGGATCGAAGCTGCTGGGTAACGCGGTCCAGGGCATCGGTCGCATGGGCGATTATTACAATGATTACTACGGCGCCGGCCAGATCGTGTTCGGCTCCGATTGGGGTCCGGAGGATCCTGCCGACGGTAAGTTCCGCGTGCGCTACATGAACGCCCAGGAGTTCGACGAGTTCGAGCGCACCAAGGACACCCGCAACATTCTGACGGATGCAGTTCCCGAGTTTTTCGTGTCGGCCGACTTCGGTGGCATGGAGCGCCACACCGCCACGGCAATCAAACACCAGTACCACCAGGGCAATATTCTCGGCACCATCGGATCGGTCCTGACCTTCGGCCTCGAGCAAGGCATAACCTCGATCCCGGACATGCTGGCGGTGATGGGCGGGCCGGCCTCGATCTCGATGTACGTCAACGCGCGCTCGAATGAAATGGGCACCACCAGGGCGGTGAACAAAGGCCTGCCAGGTGATGACGCTGGGTTCCTGGAGAACCTCGAGGCCATGCCGTTTGCCCTGGGCTCCGCTCTTATGGAGCGCGTCGGCGCAAAGGGGATTGTCGCCGCCTTCGGCAACAAGTCAGCCGAGAAGGTCGGCCAGGAGGTCCTCGAGGCCGGCATCAAAGCAGCCGCCAAACGAGTCGCCGCGGCCGCCGGTGTCGCGGCTGCCAAAGAAGCAGCAACAGAGGCCTTCCAGGAGGGCGTGCTCGAGTACCTGGCTGAGACGCTCGGAACCGCTGCACCCATGTCCTGGGATGACGCTATCGAACGCGGATTCTTCGGGGCACTGGGCGGTGCGACGTTCGGTGGAGCCGCCGGCGGCTCCCTCGCAATCGGTGGTGAAGGCCTCCGCGCTGGCGATGAGAAAATGATCGACGAGATGGAGCAGGATTTCGCCGACCAGGACAAGGATCCCGAGGGTGGACTAGATCCAGAAGGCGAGCCCGAAACTAGTCCACCACCGGACACGGATTTCGATGAGGCCGGCAACGTCGTCGAAGTGGAGCCCGACGTCGAACCCGCTCCGGAGCCCGATACCGCTCCAGGAGACACCATCGAGACCGGCGATAGTGACGTCGATGTAACTCAACAGCCGACGCCAACTCCGGAGCCCGTCGTCCCGAAAGGCGAGTATTTCGATGCGCGACTCAAGCGGGACGAGTATCGGATCCGCCTGGCAGATCTCGGCAATGAGCTCGTGACCGGTGGCGGTATCACGCTGGTTCCGGATCGCGACGTCCCAGGGTATTCCGGGCCGGCCGACGCGACCGCCTTCACCGGCCGAACGCCATCACAGAATCCGGGCTGGTTCCAAAGCATGAACCAGCTGCCCGAGACCCGCATGTCAGTGGGTCAGGTGCACAACGCCATCAACAAGGCCGTCACCGGGCAGGGGCTCGGCGTGCGCCAGCAGCGCGTTATCCAGCACATGCTCGACGAGGTCCAGGGGCGACGCGAGGATCAGGTCAATATTGACTACGCCAAAGAGCAGCTGCAAGAGGCCCGTTTCGCCAGAGCAAGAGCCCGAGCCCAAGCAGCATCAACGCTTGACGAGGCGCTCGAGATCCTCGAGCCCTACGAGCAGGACAACGCCGGCGAGCTATTCGAGGAGGAGGAATATCACCCAGAAATGAGCGGTGAAGCACGGATTGTCGACGAGCTCGCCGATAAACTGGACGACTACGGTGAGGCAATTTCCGAACGGGTGGCGATAATTCTGGACAGTAGCGCGGATACGGCGGAAGCTATGCAGGCACTCGAGGAGCTCCTCCATGAGCAACAAGCAGCTGCGCCTGGT
>JAZDDE010000366.1:0-3520 GCA_036679495.1 Gemmatimonadota bacterium
GGAATACCGAACGTGCTGACAGCGGATCAGAAAGAAGAGGCGCTCGTCGCGTTGAACACGGGCGGCGGGCAGCGGTCGATGTCCCCACGGATCCCGATCGCGGGTCTTGTGTGCACCGTCGTCCTGCAGCTGGGCCTCACCGCGCAGATGTTTGGCCAGACCGTCGCTTCGAAGCCTGCGACCGGCGACCCGGCAAACTGGGAGGTGCTGGAGGAGCGACCGGCCGATGGAGAGCAGTGCATCGTCTGCCGCCAGGCGATTCACGAGGGCGAGATCATCGAGGTGCGCTACAAAGGGCGTACGTTCCATGTGGCGTCGGGCATGCTCGAGAAGTTCGAGGCGGATCCCGACCGCTATTTTCTGACCGTTCAGGCTCGGGCCGCGCTTTTCGATGAGGCGGCGATGGAAACGCCGCCGATGAGAACCGGCTGGCTGATGTTCGGTGTCTACGTGCTCGTCGGGCTCGTCTGTGGAGCCGGATGCTCCTACATGGCGCTCAACCGCGGGCTTCCGGCGCAGGAATGGTTCTTTGCCGGACTGTTCGTCAACGTTGCGGCTCTCGCGGCTATGCTCATGACGAAGCACGTCGCTGACGGCGCCGTCGCCCCTCCGCCGCCCGGCTTGGCTAAGATTCCGGCCACCCTCACCCCTCGAGCCTGCCCCCATTGCGGCCACACGGATCACCCGTCGGCCTCGAGTTGTAGCTCGTGCGCCCAGACGTTGGAGCCCGCCGTCGAGCCCGAGACCGCCAGGGCCTGAAAACGAACGGAGACTTTCCTTGTTGAAGATCCGACACAGGCTGGAAGCTCTTCTCGCCAGCGGCAATACCGATCAGCGCCGACCACAGCTCAGCAAGACCAACGAGTCTAACGTCAAGGGTCTCTACATCATCGGAGACCTGGCGGGAGCACCGGTTATCAAGCTGGCAATGGCGCAAGCAGTGGACCTCATCGATCACCTGGCTGCCTTGCCGGAGATGCGCGGTCCGGGGGAGCGCGACGGTCTTGATCTGCTCATCGTCGGCGCGGGAGCAGCTGGCCTCAACGCCGCCTTGGCCGCTCAAGACAAGGGCCTTCGCGCCGTCGTCCTCGAGAAGGGGAAGATCGCCAACACGATCGAGAACTTCCCCGAAGGAAAGTGGGTCTACGCCGAGCCGGATGAGACACCGCCCAAGGGCAAGCTTTGGCTCGACGGTGCGCGCAAGGAGGACCTGGTCGCGCGCTGGAACGGGATGGTCCGCGACAACCGACTCGACGTCCGGACCGAAGAGTCGCTGGTAGGGCTGACTCGGCAGAAGGACGGCACTTTCAGAGCGGAGACTCCGAAAGGCGAGTACAGCGCTCGCAAGATTGTGCTGGCTACCGGGCAGCGCGGCAATCCCCGCAAGCTCGGCGTCCCGGGTGAGGATCAGGAACACGTCTACCACCGCCTCTACTCGCCGACGAAATACCACGACGAGGAGATTCTGGTGATCGGTGGCGGCAACAGCGCCATCGAAGCTGCCCTCACGCTGGCGAAGAGGAACCGCGTTCGCCTCTCCTATCGCAAAGGCGAGTTCACGCGTCTGTTCAAGGACAACCGGCAGCAGCTCGATGAGGCGATAGCGAAGGGCCGGATCGAAGTGATCTTCAACTCGCAGGTCAAGGAATTCCGCGGCCGCGATGCTGTCCTCTCGGTGGACCGTGGAGGCCACCAGGAAGAGCGTGTTATCGCCGCGCAGCACGCCTTCTGCCTGATCGGCGCCGAGCTGCCGGTCAAGTTCCTGAAGAGCCTCGGTATCAAGCTGGAGAACGAGTGGGAAGGCTCTCCCTGGCTTTCGGCTCTGCTGACTGCGGCGACGCTCTTCGGTCTGGCCTTCTTCGGTGGCCGGCTCGGGGGATCGATGCCGATCGAGGCCGATCCGGCCGGCAGCGCTCCGCTCGTCGGCGGGCTGGTCGCCCTGGCAGCGGTCGCCGGGATCGTCGCGAGCGGCACTCGCGGCAATCGCTGGTCGTGGCTCGGGCTCTCCTTCCTGATTTGGTACTCGATCTACGGCATCAAGGTCGGGTCGGGCTCCGAGTTCTGGCCCTTCAGAGGCTGGGGGTACGAGTCGCTGTCATTCTTCTCCCGGCCGTGGGCGTTCTGGTACACGGTGATGTACACGACGCTGATGACGGTTTTCGGCATCGGCGCCCTCAAACGCTGGGGGATTGATCGAAAGGACAAGTTCCAGATCTGGCGCTACACGAGCCTGCTCTCGTTCCAGTGGATCTTCTTTTTCTTGATCCCTGAGTTTCTGTTCCAGTGGGCCGTAAAGTACCAATGGGTTGGCGAGGCCCTGGCGAACGACCCGCAGTTCGTCGATCAGGCCTGGCGCTCGTACGGCATTGTCTACGCGTGGCCGCTCTTCATCTACACCTGGTTCTACGATCCGCACCTGATCTGGGTGGTCTGGGGCGTGATCCTGACCTTCGCCATCATTCCGCTCTTTGTGCTCTTTCACGGCAAGCGTTACTGCTCGTGGATCTGCGGCTGTGGCGGCCTGGCAGAGACCTTCGGCGATCGTTGGCGACACCTGGCGCCCAAGGGTCGCATGGCGGTCAAGCTCGAGTGGATGGGCCTGGTCGTGCTGGGCGCGGCCACCTTCGTCACCTTCGCACTGCTGGCGAAAGATATCCACGGCCTCATCAAGACGGCCGATCGGAGCATCTACCTCTACCGCATTCTCGTCGATGTGTGGTTGATCGGCATCCTCCCCGTGACCGTCTACCCGTTCATGGGCGGCAAGGTGTGGTGTCGCTACTGGTGCCCATTGGCGAAGATGATGCAGGTCTTCTCGCAGGGTTTCACCAAGCTCGGCCTGTCCCGATTCCACATCGTGGCGAACGACAAGTGCATCGGTTGCAACGAGTGCTCCCGCAACTGCCAGGTGGGGATCGACGTCATGCAGTATGCGCTCAAGCAGGAGACGCTCGACAATGCCACCTCGTCGTGCATCGGCTGCGGGATCTGCGTCAGCGTCTGCCCGATGGACACGCTCTCCTTTGAGGATATCGGTTCTCCGAACCCGGTACTCGTGCCGCCGAACGAGTCCGACGCAATCTCCGCGCCGACTGTGAGCGTATAACTGCCCGACCCGGCGTTTGGGAGTTTCTGATGAAACCAGACCGTGAAGCCCGATCCTCCGCGCGGATCTGGCGACCCCCTCTCTACACATTCGGCGCTGTCTTCTTGTCGATTCTGATGGTCGGTGCGCTCGTCGCGCCGGCCATTCTCGGCTTCGCCGAACGCGTCTACCTGGATCTGGTGAATGACGGCAACGAACGGCAGGCTCGTTCGATGACGGCCTTCCTCGAGGCCCGCCTGGCCGCCGGCCTGAGCGAGGAAGAAGCGATCAGGGACTTCCAGGCGGCGACGGCCGGTAGGGACACGGATCGGGGTTATGTCTGTCTGATCGAACGGGACGAGGCACGTTATCTGAGTCATCCGAACCTCGCGCAGTTGGGTATGGACGTCAAGCCGGGTGCCATCTTCGGTCCGG
>JAZDDE010000367.1:0-3085 GCA_036679495.1 Gemmatimonadota bacterium
CACGTGGAAGCGCAGGCGGTCCTGGCAGCCGGCGCGCTGGGCATGCTGCTCATGACGGCACTCACCGCCCGCTTCGGCTTCAGCCGAATCATCGGTGTGGGACACATCGCCTGGGTGCCGCTCCTGGGTTTCCTGTGGAGTCAGCTCCCCGACGTCCCGGCGACCGACGCCTTCGGGATCTGGCTGCGCGCCGTCATCGTGTTCGATGCAGCCTCGCTGGTGTTCGATGCCGTCGACGCGGTGCGTTTCGCGCTCGGTGACCGCGTCGAGACGGTGCCGACGCTGCCTCTCGCGCACGGAGAATAGAGTCGTGGCTACCTGCGAACCCGGAATCTTCGAGATCATCGACAGCACCCGCGCGATGAAGCGGCTGAAGCGGGAACCCGTGCCGGAAGAACTCCTCCACAAGGTGCTCGACGCCGGAACGAAGGCGCCGAGCGGGGTCAACACGCAGCCGTGGGAGTTCCTGGTCGTTCGTGATGCGGAGACGAAGAAGTGGATCCAGGAGCGCTACCTGCACTGCACGCAGGAGCGTTTCGGTGCCCTCGTCGACTCGCTCGATGGGTTGGACACCCCACACGCGCGAATGCTTCGCACCGTGATGCACCTGGCCGAGCACCTGCACGAGGTGCCCGTACTGCTCTTCGTCTGCGGCCACCGGGACTGGCCCGCTGCGGTTCCGGTCGAGAAACGCGTGGGCAAGGCGCCAGCGCCCTACGGGTCGATCTATCCCTGCGCTCAGAACATCCTGCTGGCGTGCCGTGCCGTCGGGCTCGGCGCCTCGCTCACGACGATGCATCACATGTTCGAGGAGGAGCTCGCGCAGCACCTCGAAGTACCCGAGGACGTCGCTGTGGTCGCCTTGCTTCCGATCGGGTTCCCGCAAGGCCGTTTCGGACCCGTAACGCGAAAGCCGGTGCAAGAACTCACCCACCGGGACCGCTGGGCAGCGGCGCATGGGCAGTCGACGCCGGTCTAACCGCGATGGCCCCCAACGAATAACAACACTCTAGCACCCAATGAGGAGTGAGCTCCATGAGTAGTACAACCACAAACGTGAATGAGTATGAAGTGATCGCCAACGTCGTCCAGAAGTATCTCGAGGGCGCTAGGTCCGGAAGAGGCGACGACATGAGGTCCGCCTTCCACAAGGAAGCGACGGTCTTCGGTTATGTTGGAGAGGACCTGCTCGCTGGCCCGATTCAGCAGCTCTTTGACTGGAATGATGAGAATGGCCCAGCGATGGCGCTCCGAGCGCGGATCGCCAGCATCGACCTCATTGACACGGTCGCCACGGTGCGACTTGAACTCGATGACTGGACCGGCCACCGGTTCACCGACCTGTTCACGCTGCTACGAGTCGATGAGGAGTGGAAGATCATGAACAAGGTCTTCCATCTGCACTCCTAAGTTGCGGCGGACAGCTCTTCGCCCACCCTTTGACCAAGGAAACGAGAACTCGATGCCGCCTAGCTGCACCATTCTTCGCGTCGACGCGAGCGCCCGTAGCGGCCACTCGCTCACCCGAGGTTTAGCCGAGATCTGTCGCGGGGCGACGGCCCTCGAGCCGATCCTGGGCGGGAAGGCGATGGTACTGCTCACCTCGACCGGGGAGTTCGGCTTAGCGCCGGGTGGGCTCCGTTCCCACATGGACCATTTGACACCGCACCTGCGAACGTGCGCCCACTACTTTGGCGTCGCCGAGATGCACCACGTGGCCATGGAATACCAGGAGTTCGGTGACGAGCGACATCGGAGATCGGTGGACCGCATTTTCGCCGACGTAGCTCGTCTCGTGCGAGACCTGCAATGCCATGGCGATATCGGAATGCAATCTGGTCGCGCCTGTGAATCGTTCGGGCCTTCGGCCTGAACCGAACACCTGAAATCGGAGGAACCGACATGAACGCCGAACGCCGCGACACGACGGAAAACCAGAATCGCCTAATGGTTACCAAGACCGTGCGGCTGAAGAAGGAAGAACTCAACGTCCGCTATGCGGAGTTGGGTGACCCCACGAACCCGGCAGTGCTGTTACTGCATGGCGTGCCCGAGAACTTGCAGGCCTGGTACGCCGTAGCGCCGCTCCTCGCCGAGAAGTATCACGTGCTGGCGCTCGATTGGCCTGGTTTTGGCGGGAGCGACCCGCTGACCTCGCCCGATGACTACACTTCGCGCCGCTTTGCTGAGCTCATTGTGGAATTCATGGACTCGCTTTCCATTCGCCAAGCGAGCCTGGTGGCCACGGACATTGCTCTCCTCCCTGCTCTACTGGTCGGCCTGGAGCACCCATGCCGCGTCTCCAAGCTGGCGGTGATGGACGGCATCCCCTTTCCGCGGCCGCAGCACTCGTCCTGGGAGCTGAAGAGTTTTGCCAAGAAGGGCTCGATCCTCGGCACGGCACTGGTGCGCTGGTTTCCGCGCGTCACAGCCCAAATTTCGTACTTCAAAGGATTCTACCGGGGGCACTCCATCCCGCCCGAGGTGCGCCAAGAGTTCTTGGCCGATGGTAGGAACAAGAGCAACCAAGATGCGTTCCTGTCGTACTTTCAGAACTTCCGTGTGGGCCAGGAGTATTTCGAGCCGCGCGCCCACGAGCTTCAAATCCCCGTGCTGGTGGTGTGGGGCAAGTATGATCGTTTCATCAGCGTCGAGCTGGCGTATGAGATCGCGGAAAAGCTGCCAAACGCCAAGCTGGAGGTTGTCGACAAGTCCGGCCACTACGTACACATGGACAAACCGCAGGAGCTGGTGCGGGCGCTGACCAAGTTCCTCTACGAGGCGGCATGACCCCAGGCTCGAGGAGCGCGGGCGATCCGCGACGGGTCGTCCACTTCCTCCCCCCACGAATCCCCCATGCGCGGTAGGCCTCGCGATCCCGAGGTCCGTCCCTGCCGAAGAGTCATTAGGCGGCGGTGGGATGGGATGGTTGCCCAGGCCAGAGTCGAACTGGCGACACCCGCATTTTCAGCGGAGCAAGCCCTGGTGGCGAGCCCGCAGTCCCAGACCGCACAGCACGAGACCCATCAAGACCGCGGTCGAGGGCTCGGGCACGGTTGTGACGCGGAGCATGAGGTCCTTCTTG
>JAZDDE010000368.1:0-20592 GCA_036679495.1 Gemmatimonadota bacterium
GCTCGGGCCGTTCACCAGGCTGGCGCAGAAAGGTGACCTATGAGGTCGAGTAGCAGTATCTTGAAGCAGGCAGAGCTCAGACAACGATCAATGGGGGATAATTCTCGATGTCGGTACAAGCGCAAGCTCCTCTGAAAATCAGGCTCTCGAAACCTGTGGGAACATTTGCTGCTGTTGGAGGCGGCATAGTCTTCACGATCTCTCTCTTAGGTTTCGTAGCCGCGTACCGTGTAGCTACCGTCTTGCTCCGGGGGTTGTCCACGGGAGGCGGCGAGCAGCAGGGCAGAGAGTTTGGAATCACCCTGCTAGTTGGACTGGGTGGGATTGCCTTGCTGGGATTTTGCGTTGTAGGCCTCGGGGAGTGCATAGCAGGTATAAGCTGAAGGTCTATGGAAGTCTGTCTGGACGCCTTCGCCTACTGTTCGGTAAGAACATCGTCTCGCTTCCGCCTGTCGCGCACAAGATCGTGGCACGAAACGGGAACTCCATCTTTCGACGCGCCTTTACGATGCCGCCGTTCATTCTGGTCCTCGCAATAATGTTCTTCCAAGGTGCGGGTCCGGCGCTCTTGTTCCCATTCGTTCTTCTGGTTGTTGTGGGAGTAGTTCAATCGGCAATCGAATATATCTTTTCAAAGGCGTTGGTTCCTGAGCGACCGGCCGTTGCCAACGCGGATCACGCTTCGCGCCACTATAAGGGGTTCGGCCACCCGACTCACCTTTTCTCACGATTGCCAATATCGGCGAGTAAGCTCGCACTTCCGGGATATCCGAATAGGGTTTACAAGTGGGGTGAGACGGAAAAGGCTGGAGTGGTCAGGGACACCGGAGAGTTTTCTGCCACGCTCTTTATTGAACGCCAACCTCAGCTATTGGATACTGAAAGCTCTGCGACAGGTAAATGGCTTCTTGCGACTGGCTGGATCTGGAGGATAGTCTCTGCGTCCCTAGTGGCCTTCATCTTCACGCCTGCGGGTATCTGGGTCGCAGCTTCGGGCTTCGGTACCGTACTCCTTGTTGCGGTAGTCTCACGGCTCTTCTATAAGGGGAGTGTTTACAAGCGGCAGGGCATCAGTCTGCTTGATTCTCTTCGCTTCAGATCCGTAGGGGCTCTCCTCAACATTCACGGAGAGATCTCTCGAGCCAATGTAAGGGTTGGAGCCAATTCTGCCGATTCTGTGGGCTCCGAAAGCCTAACGACGCGTTCGGACTTCACGGCGCAACTGTCGGCCGCCGAGCTCCTAAGCGAAGCGGTAGCCGCAGATGAACCGCGGCATCTTCTCCAGACGCGGACATCTCATGAGAGCGAGGAATGGATTAGCGAGATTCAGGAGGGAATTGAGGCGCTCAGAGAGGAACGAGTAAGGATGGTTGGTGTCGAAACTGGCTCGTCTGAGTTCGCGGAGATGGCAGAAGCGAATCGGCAGCTACTGGCTGAAAGGGCTGCGCTGCTACGCATGCAGAACGAACCGGTCGTGGTGAGATCAGAGCCTACTGCGAATCCTGGACTGACGGAAGCCTCAGGTTCAGGCAAGAATCAAGGGAATGTAGATGAGCCGGCTGGAGGTTTTAGAGAGTGTCCCGATTGTGCGGAGCGCGTTCGGGAAGCTGCGAGGAAGTGCCGTTTCTGCGGATTCAGATTCGATACGGCGGTGCCAGAGGTGGAAAGCGAGTAGATGCAGGAAGGCCAAGGTGAACCCTCGGTCGCAGCGGTCGCTGCGCGCCGCTGGCCCGCGCACCGTTCGCCTTTTGAGAAACGTGACTGGACTAGCCCTTAAGTGTGGAATCCTCATTAAACTAGACTAGAGCACGATGGTAGAAACTAGGCAGAGCGTAGTTAAGAGTCTCTCTGAGGCTCCGAAGGAAAGAAGACCAGCATTAGCAAAGCAGCTCATCGTAGCTGTAGGCGAGAGCATTGGGCGCCGTTTGAACCTCGCCGGGTTCGTCATTGATGTCGGCAACGAGCTGTCTGATCCGAAAGTCGTCAAGGCTGGTGCCGAAGAATTGAGAAGCCTGCTGGGCGACGAGAGCCAGCTCACTGACGATGACCGCGATGTAATTCAGTACAATATTTCGAACGCTCACGCTTCGCTCCATCGACACTACAGAAGGCAAGGAAGGCGCGAAGCGGCGCGTGAGGAGAACCAGCTTTGCAAGGAACTCCTGCAGGTGCTCCTACTGAGAGGTCATGAGGTGAATCCAGGCCTACGGATCATGGTGCTGACCAACTACGCGAACGCATTGAGCCATGAAGGCAGGTCCGTAGAGGCGATTGACTACTTCTTGGAAGCCATCAAACTCGAGCCGGGTCACGGCCTAGCTCTCGGCAACTGCTCAGGAGCTCTGAAATGGGTGGCAGCATCGGCCAGTACTGCTCGCGCCGCCAATCTCGATGACGCATGGCGGTTGTCTACAAAGGCATTGGAGCACGAAGATGTCACACGAAAGTACGCCGGAACCGGAGCTGTGGAGCACTTGCGAGGAGCTCATCAGGAACTTCAAGAGATCGTCGAGAGGAGCTTCGAGGATGGAACAGCTGGGCTTGAACGCTACCGGAGGCACAGATCAGAAGAGCACAGCGAACCTGGCGTGCAAGGGTTAATAGCACGAGCCTGTCTTGGCACAGAGTTACGCTGGACCGAGGTCGGTCGTTTTTGTGTGACTTTTCCTCAGGCGGCCTTGGCGTCCTCCGCCATGAGCGCGTCGAGCTTCTCCTTCGCTGCCTTGGCCCAGCCTTGCCAAGCAGGTAGCTGGACCTCGATTCCTTGGGTGTACACCTCGGTGGGTGTCACCGGATCGCCTCCTGCTGTTGGCACCAGAGCCCAGTGTGGCCGCTCTTCGTTGTAGCGAACGCGGAAGGCGGCAAGCCGGTCGCGGGCCTCTGCCGGTGATCGGTAGACGTCCCAGTAGATCTCCTCTTGCTTGAGCGTTTGGTGGAATCGTTCCAGCAACCCAAGCTGCTGGGGCGTCCGGTATCTCGTCCGAACTTGGCAGAGCGTCCCGTCGATGTGTTTGCGGAACTTCTTGGCCAGAAAGTTTGATCCATTATCGGTAACCAGGGTTGGCTGCTTGGCCAACGGTCCGTGCAGCCGTTCTGCCTCCGCGATCGCTTGATCGACTGCCGTCACCAGGGCACCGGCATCGTTGCTCGGCGAAAGATGGAGCGTCAGCAAGTAGCGACTGAAGTAGTCGATGACCGTCACGGCGTACCACCAGCCGAAGCCCGGGATGTGCACGTAGGTCACGTCGGCTTGCCAGAGCTCGTTCGGCCGCTGCGGCAGCAGCTCGAACAGGCGAGCAGCTTGGTACAGCTCCGCCGATCGTGGCTTTCGCCGCTGGAGCAGGTTCGCGGCCCTGAGCACCTTGTAGACGAACCGATTCGATACCGACAAGCCCTTTCGTCGGCAAACTACGGCCAGTCGTTTGTAGCCCCACCATGGATAGTGGTAGGCCATCTCCCGAACTGCCTCGGCCTTCTTCAGATCGAGTGGGCGGGGCGCCGGCCCTGGCCGTTTCTTCGACGCCTTGGGTCGTCGGAAGAAGCTTGAGGCCGGCCAGCCGATTGCCGCTACGACTCGCTTGAGCCGTGCCGGCGGATGTTGAGTGACTTGCTTACGAACCATGGCTCGAAGCTCCCCGCTCAGCCGGGGTACGCCTGAAGTTTTTTTAAAAGGTCATTGGCCAGCGATAGCTCCCCGATCACCTGCGCGCGACGAGCGACCTCCTTCTCGAGATGGGCAATCCGACGCGTCGACTCATCCTTTAGCTGCCTGCCTTTCTGCAGTCGCGAGCGGCCACCCGCCAGGAAATCGTCACGCCATCGGTAGAGCGTCTGCTCGCTCACCTGGTACCGCCGCGACAACGCTGCCGCGGGCTCTTCTTTGCGAAGCAGGCGAAGCACTGCCTCCTCGCGATCTTGGATCGGTAGATTGCTCCTCTTTCCCATCTGGCGTCCTCCTCGGACTCACTCTACCCCGGGTCCCAAAATCCCCGAGCAAGACAAGCCCACCGAGATAGGCTGATTCTGACGCTCAGGCAGATACCCTTGCCTTCTGAGTCCGAATGCGTCGATGATCTGATCTTCCAAAGTGTGTCGACTGGTATTGAGGAAGAAGGAGATGAGTTTGTGAAGAGACTCTCTCACTATCTCAATAGCATGAAGGAGGACTTCGCCACTGCAAGATACCTGTATTACACTGCAACCGAGAGGGAGGCGGAACTAGCTAGCCTAAGTGCGAATGTCTACTATTTGGACACACTCGATTACGCGCACTTCGGACTCGATTCTGGTCTCTTGAAAGCATGTCTGCGACTGGCTACGGATTCTCTGGACAAGATAGGCGGCTTCTTGAACGAGTATTTTTCGCTCGGCAATCGTCCCGAGTACGTCGTCTTCAACAATGTCTGGTTCGATCGGCTCCGTGCGGGGAAGCAGACTAATCCGATCCTGGATTCGGAAATGGAGACCAATTGTTGGCTTAGGGCGCTCAGAGAGCTTCAGCGCGATTGGTATCGAGAAACATTCCCTGGCCCACTACGATCAGCGAGGAATCTGGCAACCCATAGCAAGTTCGTCCTGTATCTTGAGGGCGAGGGTTGGTCCGCGTATCGGCTGGAAGAGCTGCTCAGGTTCATCCTGCGTCAGGTCAAGGCCGCGATCATCTATTTAGTGTGTGCCGTAGAGGCTGCGGAGCGCAGGAAGCTTAAGGGTAAGAAGACACTCACGCTGCCACTCTATTCCGGGCCGGGACTCGCGGATCAGTTTCATGTGGATGACGAGCGAGGATATGAGACATGATACGCGGCGAACAACACGCCGCACCAGTCAGCTCGCTCTGCTCGCTGCAGGTGGGCGTGGAGCCGTTGTGCGACATGACTGACGAGTGGATCCCCGATGCCTAGAGGTTTGCCACATACGGTCCGCGACAACCTCGAGAAGTGCCGAGGTGCGGCAATTGCCGCGGTCGAGGCATACAATCGGCCCGGTCCTCGCTTTCGGACCGCTCAGTATATCGTAATGATTGTCATCGCATGGAGCGCGTTCTTTCACGCGGTGTTCTATCGGCGCGGAGAGAAGCCTTGGTTCCGGAAGCGAACGTCCGGGTCCGGCACAGGTGTTAGGTACCAGAAGGTCGACGGCGAGCCTAGGCATTGGGACCTTGCCGAGTGCATCAAGCAGTACTTTGCGCACCAAAATCCTGCCGTCCGCAGGAATCTCGAGTTTCTCCTCGGCCTGCGGAATAAGATCGAGCATCGTCATCTTCCTGAACTGGACGCGACGCTCTATGGCGAGTGCCAGGCGTCGTTGTTGAACCTCGAAGACTCTGTCGTCGCAGAATTCGGCCAGAAATACGCCTTGCAGGAGCAGCTTGCGATCTCGCTCCAGTTTTCGCGGATTACTCCAGCTGAGAAAAGGAGGGCTGCGAAGGTCCTAGCCTCCGACGTCGCCAAGAGCGTGAAGGGCTATGTTGAGCGGTTTAGGGGAAAGCTCTCTCCTACGGTGTTGAACAGTATGCAGTACTCCTTTAGCGTCTTTCTGGTACCAAAGGTGGCGAACCGAGAGAGTGCCGCCGATGCCGCGGTCGTGTTCGTTCGAGTTGATGAAGCCAGCGAAGCCGAACTCTCGCGGCTCGAAAGACTCAACGTGCTTATTAGGGAGAAGCACATTCCAATCGCGAACCTCGACCACCGCAAGCCGAGCCAAGTCGTCGAAGAACTCAAGGAGGCCGTTTCATTTCCGGTCAACGTTAGCGTCCACACCGCAGCATGGAAGCACTTCAACGTCCGTCCGGGGACCGATTCGGCGCGGCCCGAGCGCACCCAGACAGACTTCTGCATCTACGACGAGGTGCACGGTGACTATGTCTATACTCAAGCATGGGTAAACAAGCTGCGGCAAGAGCTGAGCTCAGAAGCGGGATATCAGGCTATTACGGGGCGGGAGCCGGAGCCGCTGAGATGAGAGGTCGCACAACCCGCCGCCGCAGTCGGCCCGCGCTGCGCGCGCCCGCTGGGCGGCCAGCCGTTGTGCGACACGAAGTCGCTTTAGACAGGTGTCCTCCGTGAGAGCGAGAGGACCATCCGTACCGTCGGATGAATCTACGGGTCTGAATCAAGAGCGACCCGAACAATGTGCCGAAGCGTGCTCGTCACGCGGGGCTCGAAATCGCGAGAGAGTAGAGCCTTCCGAGGAGCCTCGATCTCGGTAAGGGCTAGAGAGCGGGCATGGTGAAGAGAACTGAACCTGCGATGACCGACCGTCATGCACGAACGAGCCAAAGAGGCTGTCAGGCTCGAACCCGCCCTCAGATGGCTTTGGCCCGATCTTTCCTCCCGGCGCTCGATCGACGAGCAACGGCTAGGATCGTTCCGGTCATGTGGACACCCGATCTTCTCTCCCTCTCCGGAGGCCAGAGTCGTTCCGGTCGTTGTGGTCATCGGCCAGGGCAAGCCAACCGCAAGGGAGGCCCATGGATGTGCGGGACAGGATGTCGGAAGAAGCGAATGCCGGCCTGTAATGGGTCGGATACGGGCGGATGCTCGGCCCGAAAGGGAGCCCACGTCCGACAGGTACTCCGTCGCGAGATCGTTTGGAGAACCGAACTGTATGAGGGAAGGCGAAAGGCGGCCATGAACGTGGCTGGCGCACTCTCGGATCTTTCTTGGTCGTCCGTCGACTGGCGGGCAGTTCATCGAGAGGTATTGCGGCTCCAAGTGCGTATCGCGAAGGCAGTCTTGGAGATGCGAGGAGCCACATGACTATTGGCCTTCATGGTAGACTTGCCATCAGACAGGAACGCTGGGTCGGAAGATCGGCCTTTGGAGTGCTTGAGCCCGGTGCGGTGAAAGTCGCACGCCGGGTTCTGAGAGGGGTGCGGGGCCGGTAACGGCCCCGTGCCTACTCGACCGGCTTACCGACAGAGTGCTCCCCGATGATGCCGTCATCTACGAAGAGAAGCTCTTCGACAGTCGTATCGAATTCCAGCAAGGCGCTATTCCAGAACTCTCGAGAACGTCCATACATTCATAAACCATGCCGCCGAAGTGCTATTGAGTGGTGCTGGCTTGTTCATCTGTCCCAGAGTGCGCCGAAAATGAGTAAGATCGGGCGGTGAATTGGAATCGGTGTGGGCGCAGTCTCAGCAGAGCTTAGGAATGGCGTTGCCGAATACACCGCTCAAAAGTACAGGTCACGCCGTCCCTCCGCGCAGTCCATTCGCCGATCGGTTTCCAATCGGACTCCCGGAACGGCGCATCTGTTAGGAGAGAAGAATGCCGGTTGTCGCTCGATTCTATGGGATCCTGATTAAGATGTATTTCCGGGAGCATGGTCGACCACACTTCCACGCGATCTATGCAGAATTCAACGGCGTGTACGATATCGAAACGCTGGAGTTGATCGAAGGCGACTTGCCTGCGCGGGCTCGTCGTCTCATCGAGGAGTGGGCGGCACAGTACAAAGATGAGCTTCAAAAGATGTGGGACACACAGGACTTCAAGCAGCTTCCAGGATTGGAATAGGCACCCATGCAGACAACTTTTCCTCGGCTCAAGAAGGTCGAACCGCTCACGGGCAAGAGGCTCCGTGTGACATTCCACAATGACACGGTCAAGATCTATGATTGCAACCGTCTACTCAATAAGGAGCCGTTCCTTCTTCTAAGGGATGAGGCATTTTTCCGCAGCGTGTGTGTCGAGCGGAACGGATATGCAGTTGTATGGAACGATAACATCGACTTGGCTGAATCGGAACTTTGGCTTCATGGCGAGCCGCCGAATACTCGCTTGCAGCGAGCGGCGCCGGGCGCCGCCGCTGAAGCTTGAACGGTTCGGCGTGCTGTACGAGCCCACGCAGGGAGTCCTGGACAGGGATGCGTCCTCCGATTAGTGTGAGCATGCTATGAGTAAGACGGTGTACATCGAAACCAGCATCCCGAGCTTCTTCTACGAGGCACGCACGGAGCCGGAGATGATCGCCCGCCGTGAGTGGACGCGCGAGTGGTGGACGATGGCCGTGGAACGCTACGATCTGGTCACAAGTCCCGCTGTGATCGACGAGTTGGAACGAGGGGAGTACGCGAGCCGCAAGGAATGTCTGGAGCTCGTCGAACGCCTACCTCTTCTCGAGATCACGCCCGCGGCCATGGACGTTGTCGACACTTATATTGTGCGACGTGTCATGCCCGCGGACCCGGCTGGCGATGCGCTGCACTTGGCGCTCGCCTCCGTCCATATCTGCGATTTCTTGCTGACGTGGAACTGTCGACATCTCGCCAATGCAAACAAGTTTGGCGACATCCGCCGAGTGAACACATTGTTGGGGCTATTCGTCCCCACTTTAGTAACACCGCTCGAATTGCTTGAGGACGAAAACCATGCGAACTGATCTCGGACTGCAGCCAACACGGGATATCCGCAAGAGGATCTCGCGAGAGCTCGGCAACGACCCGCGTCGTCTCGTCGAGTACTACATAGAGTATCAGCGCCGGTTTTCCACTCGACTACGTCAGCCGCCGGACGCGGACCAGAGCGCGGAGAAGGCCGCCGAACACGCCGATGAAGCGGACCGGCCTGCGGCCGGACGCTGATCGGCAAACCGTTCAGCGCTATTCGCAAATGCGTGAAGATGATCGGAGCCAAATGATGGAATCGGAGGTGGTACATGGGAATCGTCTTCTACTTCTCGTAGACGTCGCCCCGTGGTCCAACTTCGAGAACCAGGATGATCGAGTCGTCGCTGCGCGCAGCCGATCACCTACTGCCTGCTGCCGCACCGGGTCGGCGTTCCTCGGGGTGGTCGTGGTTCTGGCCCTGCTCTCGGGCTGCGGAGCTCGGGACGCCCGAACCCTGCGCCTGGCCCACAGCCTTGATGTGGGGCACCCCGTCCACCAGGCGCTGATCTTCATGGCCGGTGATCTCGAAGCGCGGTCCGGCGGCCGGCTTCAGCTCGTGATCTACCCCGGCGAGCAGCTGGGCAGCGAGCGCGAAGCTCTCGAGCTGCTGCAGATCGGCAGCCTCGACCTGGCCAAGACCTCGACGGCGGTGGCCGAGGCGTTCGTGCCGGAATGGGGTGTCTTCGGCTTGCCGTATCTCTTCCCCGACCGCGCCACCCGCCTGGCCGTGCTCGCCGGCCCGGTCGGGCGAGCTCTGCTCGAGGTCGGCATCGATGCCCGGCTGCGTGGCCTCGCCTGGCTCGACGCCGGCAGCCGCAGCTTCTACACCCGCGATCGACCGATCCGACACCCCGACGATCTCGCCGGGCTGAAGATCCGCGTCCAGGAAAGCCCGAGCGCCTTTCGCATGGTTCGCGCCCTCGGCGGCTCGCCCACGCCCATCGCCTGGGGCGAGCTCTATACCGCCCTCGAGCAAGGCGTGGTCGACGGCGCCGAAAACAACCCACCGAGCTTTCACCTATCGCGCCACTACGAGGTGGCCCGCTTCCTGAGTCTCGACGAGCACACCGCGGTGCCGGATCTGCTGCTCGTGTCGACGGTCACCTGGGACGCCTTGGGCGACGACCAGCGCGGGTGGCTCGCCGCCGCCGCCAAGGCCGGCGCCGCGCATCAGGCCGAGCTGTGGCAAGCCGCCGAGCTGGCAGCCCTCGAAGCAGTCGCCGACGCGGGTGTCACCATCATCCGGCCCGATCGCGCACCGTTCGCGGCGAAGGTGGCGGCCTTGAGCGAGACGGCGGCTGCAACCAGTGCCATCAGCAGCTGGCTGAAGCGACTCGAGCTCGAGGTAAGCCGGTGTCAAATGGGCACGGCACCCCAGACCAGTGCACCCCAGACCAGCCGCCGTTAATCAGCCGCCCAATGAGCTGGTAAAGCGCAGCCCCTGATCGCGCAACCAGTCTTCCGCCGCCGCCACGCCGCGGTACTGTGCCTCTTCGAACAAGGACAGCCCGCTCATATCGGAATGGGCGAAGGTGACGGCGCCAAAGGGCTCGGACGCCCGGCTCCGGGCCTGGCCAAAGAGGAAGCCCGGTGTCGGACGGATCATGGCGTGGCCCCACAGCATGATGTCGACCCGGCGGACCAACGCCTCGATGCCGGGATGCGCCTGGCTCAGATCGGCCAGAATGCGCGCCGTCCACGCAAGCCAGCCCGTCTTCAACATCGTGCGGCGCGCCGCGTCCGGATCGGCATCGGTGAACGGAAGGTAGTAGGTCAGTACGCTCGGGCCGGTGGCCATGCGCAGATTCTGATGGGTGGCGACAACATAGCCGAGCGACCTCGAGTAGTAGAAAACATTGTCCCAGGCCGCCTGGTCCGGAAGCTGGCGGACCGTGAGGTTGGCGACCAGCCAAGGGCAGTAGGTGAACCCCGCAGCGCGCTCGGGCGCGTAGCCCGCGATCACATGCGGCGCCAGAAAGCGCGGCAGGGCAAAGATCAAACGCTGGGCCCGGTACCGTACCGCGCGCTGGGTGACCCGGTCGAAGGCATCGACCTCGACTCGGGCGCAGAAGTAGTGCCAGCCGGCCCACGCCGAGGTGGTGTCGAGGGTGCAACCGTAGTCGTCCCGGCAGCAGTAATCGACATACCAACGCAGACGCTCCGACCACCAACCCGCGCGGTCCATGAAGGCGCGCATCGACAGGCGGTCGAGATCTCGAAACGTTGCGTCCTCGCTCGACAAGGCCATGGGCAGAGCGAAAGCCTTGCAGCCATCAGCACCACGGGCCGCCCTGAAACGTCGCGCCTGGGCTTCGAAGGCGGCAATGTCCGGGGCATCCTCCGGTCGGGCGATCGCTGCCAACGAAATCCCGGGCTGCCACCCATCGTCGGTGAACAGGCGCTCCTGCGGTGCGTGGCAGAGATGGCGCGGATCGTAGATCGGCTGCCCCGCCTCGTCGTGCCCGACGACCAGGCCCATCTCTTCGAGCAGCTCGCGCACTGCCGAGGATTCCCGGGTCGGCTGGGGCAGGTAGTGCGCACCCCAAGGGTAGGCGGACACCCCGTTCTCGCCCCATCGCGCGTTGCCTCCGGGCGCTGATTCGAGCTCGAGCAGCACGAAGTCGGAAAAGCCGCTGCCCGCCAGCTTCCAGCCGGCGGAAAGGCCGGCGATGCCGCCGCCGGCGATCACCACCGGGACCTCGCGGACCTCGGTCGGCGGAATCTCACCGGGCTGGGGCAGATCGCCGCTACGCAAGCGGTGCCCGAAGGCGGCCGAGGCACCGACCACCTCGCCTTCGATCCCGGAGAGATCGATCTCAGCCCAGGCATCCGCGGGCGGCGGACCGGGCCGGCAACCCCAACCCCAAGCCGTGGCCAGCGCCGGCGCCGCGCAAAGAAGCTGCCGGCGGGTCAGCCCGCGCCGAGATTCGTTCCGTTGGGGCCCAGTCAATGGGGGCTCACGATCCGGGGGCATGGTCCCACCCCTGGCCGTGGTAGCGCACCAAGACCTGGTTGTTGAGCTGGTTGACCTCGACCGGCAGCGGCTTCATATCCTCGGGAAAATCGAACATCGCCCGCGCCGTGGCCGGATCGAGAAAGCGCAAGCCGGGCGGAAACTGTTCCACCAGCTCGACGGGCTGGTGCGAGGCGAGCACGAATCCCCACTCACCAAAAGTCGGCACGGCCGCGTGGTACGGGCGCACCGCGAAACCGACACTGCGAAGGGTCTCGACAATGCACCAGAAGGCCTTGCGGGCAAATAGCGGCGACGTGCTCTGGATCGCCACCACGCCACCCGGCGCCAGATGCGGTGCCAGGCGACGGTAGAAAGTGGTCGTGTAGAGCTTGCCCAGGGAGTAGTTGCGCGGATCCGGGAAGTCGATGACGATGAAATCGAAGACGTCTCGGTGCGCGCCCAGCCAGACGAAAGCATCGGCGTTCACCACCGACAGCTTGTCCGAGCGCAGGGAGCGTCCGTTGAGCTTGGAGAGCTCGTGGTGATCCCGAAACAGCTCGGTCATCAGGGGGTCGAGATCGACCAGGGTGACGGCTTCGACCCGCGTGTCACGGAGAATCTCGCGCACCGCCAGGCCGTCGCCACCACCGAGCACCAGCACCCGGCGCGGGCTCGCCACCGCCGCCAGGCCGGGATGGACCAGCGCCTCGTGGTAGCGGTACTCGTCGAGGGTCGAGAACTGCAGGTTGCCATCGAGGAACAGGCGAAGCTCCCCTTCGCCGCGCGTCAGGACCAGCCGTTGATAGGGCGACGAGCGCGCCATCACCACCCGGTCTTGGTAGAGGCGCTGCTCGGAGAACGTCATCAGCCGGTTGGAGAACCAGGCCCCTGCCAGCAAGAGGGCCAGGACAGCGTAGGCCTGTAGGGTCAAGACCAGCCGGGGCCGGAGCAGATGGCGAAAAAGATGGCAGGTCCAAATCGCCACCAGGATGTTGAGCACGCCGAAGACAAAGGACGAGCGCATCAGGCCGAGCTGCGGGACCAGCCACAGGGGAAACAGCAGCGACGCCGCCAGGGCACCCAGGTAGTCGAACGCCAGAACCCGTGAGACCAGGTCGCGAAACGGCAGCTCATCCTTGAGGATGCGCATCAGCAGCGGAATCTCGAGCCCGACCAAGATGCCGGTCATGCCGACCCAACCGTAGAGCACCAGGCGAAAAGCGTTCAGCTCCGAGAAGGCCAGGAAGAGCACGGGCGAGGACAGGCCGCCGATCAGGCCGACCAGGATCTCGATCCGGATGAAGGCCCGGATCAAGTCGTCCTCGAAGAAGGCCGAGAGGTAGGAACCAACGCCCATGGCGAACAAATAGGCACCGATGATGGTCGAGAATTGGGTCACGCTATCGCCCAGCAGATAGCTGGCGATCGTGCTTGCCAAGAGCTCGTAGATCAGGCCGCAGGTGGCGATCGCGAAGACCGAGACCATCAGGGCGTGACGGAGGCGCGGGACGGCGATACCGGGCACCGATCGGGCGGATTCGTTCATGGCTGGACTACGCATCAGGCGACGACGCGTTGCGGCATGAATACTTCGTCCTCGAAATCCGTATCGATAGGCTCATGAAAGGACCATCCGCGACCGAAGCGTTGCAGAACGCGGCCGAAATGCCAAATGGGCTACACTACGAACACGCAGGGCTTTCAAAGCGCCAGCCTTCCCCACGCGGTGGGCGCACCTCGGCGCGCGGAGCGATTCGTGGGTCTGGGTGGCCCTCAAGGAGTAACCAGCCATGGGCTTCCTTCGTCGGTTTCGACAAAAAGAGCAAGAAAGCCACGACATCGATCCGCTGCGGGATCTGGTCCTCGACAAGCTGCGGGTGGGCTACCTGGTGGACTATGACCTCCAGACCTGGACCGTGACCGCCCATGCTCACTATCGGTTCAATGACGGCCGAACCGCCGAGGAGTGGGAGCTGACCGCTGGACGCGAGAAGCGCTATCTGGAGCGGGCGGTGGCCGACGGCGTGTTCTGGTCTTTCGGGCAGACCGTGCCGATCGGCGCCTTGGGCGATGTGCGGGAGCATATCGAGCGCCACGAGGACCCGCCGGACCAGATCGTCTACCAGGGCACGAGCTATGACCTCCAGGGCTCGGTGGGGGGTCATCTGCGCAGCGAAGGCGAAACCGACGAGCAGCAGATGATCATGTGGGAGCTGGTCGACGACAGCGAGGAACGATTCCTTGCCATCATGCAATGGGGTGAGAGCGAATTCTCCGCCGCCACGAGCATGGCTGTCGAGGATTACTCATTCGCCAATATTCTTCCAGGAGCGCCGGAATGAGGTTCGGCGGCACAAGGTTTGGCGGCGCGACAGTTGGCGGTCTGGGTCTCGCCCTCGTGCTGGTGCTCACCGCTTGCGCATCCCGCCTGCCCGATCCGCTGGTCACTCTCGCCAAGGAGCTCGACCAGCACCAGGAGTACTCTGTCGTCCTAGTCGACATGGAAGAACGCGGCAACTTCTTCAAGAGCTACTTCCATCGCTACGACCTGATCCAAGGCGACAAGGCGGCGGACAGCGAAGAGCTCGCCTTCACCACCCGGACATCGGATTTCTTCGAGGTCGACAAGAAATTCTACCAGCGCTACGAGCCTTCCCTGGGCATGGTGGTGCTGTCGAAGAGCGGCGATCAGCCAGCCGCGCACGAACAATACCCGCCGGGCTACCAATACGTCGGGAACGATCGCTATGGCCAATGGCGAAACGACTCGCGCGGTGGCAGCTTCTGGGAGTTCTACGGCAAGTACGCGTTGTTCAGCAGCCTGCTCGGCATGAACAACCGCCGGCTCTACCGCGGTGACTACGACACCTACCGCACCAACCGCTCCCGCGGGCGGCCGTACTACGGGCCCTCGGGCAACTTCGGCACCCGTGGCTCGGTCACCCGCACCACCAACCCATCGTTTTTCGAGCGCCAACAGCGGCGTCAATCGACCCGCTCGCGGAGCTTCTCCAACCGCGTCCGCGATCGCTCGGGACGCAGCACCTCGCGCGCCCGCGGTGGCTCGTTCCGAGGCAAGTAGAGGCTGACCGAGATGAGCTACGAGCAACTCGACATCCTGATCAGCGGCCTGGTCTACCTGGGCGCGGTCCTCGTTCTCTTCCTCCTGGGCAAGGTGCTCTACGACAAGCTTCATCCCAGCTTCGTCTTGCACGAAGAGCTTTTCGAGCGTGACAACTTCGCCCTCTCGCTGGCCATGGTCGGCTACTACTTCGGCCTCGTTCTGGCGCTCGGCGGCGTTCTGGCCGGCGAAAGCGTCAGCCTCGGCAGCGACCTATTCGACATCTTCTACTTTGGTGTGCTGGTCCTGATCTTGCTCAATGCGTCCGGCTGGATCAACGACAAGATCATCTTCAACCGCTTCGACATGACCAAGGAGCTGATCCGTGATCGCAACGCGGGCAGCGGCGCCATCGAAGCCGGCAGCCGCATTGCCAGCGGCTTGATCATCGCGGGTGCGCTTTCGGCCGAAGAGGTCGATTTGGTAACCGCCGTGGCCTTTTGGGGCTTGGGACAACTGGCCCTGGTGCTGGTGATTCGGCTCTACGACATGATCACCTCGTTCGACCTTCATGCCGAAATCGAACGCGACAATGTGGCGGTCGGGGTTGCCACCGCGGGATTGCTGATCGCGGTCGGCAATATTGTCCGCCTCAGTCTGAGCGGCGAGCTCGACACCTGGCAGAACGACCTCACCAGCTTTGCCATCTACTTGACCATGGGCCTCGTGGTGCTGCCCGTGACACGGTTCGTGACCGACAAGCTGATGCTGCCGAAGGTCAAGCTCAACGACGAGCTGGTGGGCCAGGAACACCCCAACGTCGGTGCCGGCGCCATCGAAGCCTTCTCCTACATCGCCGCTTCGATGCTCATCGGCTGGGCGATTCTCTAGCTTGGAGCCCACGCACGCCCATCATGCCGACGAGCCAGCGCACACCGCGGTGGGTACAGCGGTTGTACCGCTTCCTGAGGCGCGAGAACCTCCACCGCGTGCTTCTTTTGTTGGTGGCGCTGAGCCTGCTCAGCGCGGCGGCCCTATGGCGTCTCGAACCCCTCACGCCCCTACCCGACTGGCTGTGGTGGAGCGTGGTCACCATCACCACCGTCGGCTACGGCGACATCACGCCCACGACCTTTCTCGGCCGTCTGATCGGGGTCATTTTGATGTTTTTCGGCATCGGCGTGCTGAGTACCTTCACCGCGACGATTGCCAGCTTCTTCGTCGAGCTCAAGATCAAAGGTGAGCGTGGAATGAATTCACTCGACGTCAAAGACCACTATGTCCTGTGCGAATGGAATCAGCGCGCGGAGACGATCTATTCCGAGCTCCGCTCCGATCCGCGCAGCGCCCGTGCGCACGTGGTCCTCTTGACCACCCAGGTCGACAACAAGCCGGTGGACGACGACGCGTTTCACTTCGTGTACGGCGAGGTCACCGAGGACAATCTCGGCCGGGTCAACATCGAGCAAGCATCCACCGTGGTCATTCTCGGCGATGACTCCTTGGAACCCGGGCCACGAGACGCCAAGGTCGTCCTTTCGGTGCTCACTGTCGAGGCCGTCGCTCCCCAGGTCTATTCCATCGTCGAGCTGGTCCGCGAAGAGAATGCGCGCCATTGCGAGCGCGCTCGAGCTGACGAGATCATCGTTGCGGACGAATTCAGCAGCCGCTTGATCGCCAGCGCCGCCATCGACCATGGCATCAGCAGGGTGATCTCCGAGCTCCTGAGCGCACGATTCGGCAACGACCTTCAGCGCGTCCCCCTTCCCCATCATCTCGCAGGCCAAACTTTCCTCGACATCTCGACCGCCATGAAGGAGGCGCAAGGTAGCCTTGTTCTCGCTGTTGAGAGAGGCAAAGATGTCACCACCAACCCGGCCAAGGATTTCCGCGTCGAAGCCAGCGATTCCCTGATCGTGATCGCGGATCGTTCCGACCGCCGGCCGTGAGACCTCTACCAGGCCCTCGGCTCCTCGAGCTCCCATGTCTGTCGCATCGCGCATCCTCTCGATTCTCCGCAGCCAGGCGCTGGCGACCTCACGAACGTTCTTCGAACGCGCCCGCGGCCATCGCGAGCCCTCGCGGCAAAACGAGCCCCGTCGAGCCACCGGCAAGGATCCCAAGCTCGCGACCTACTATGCGAATCTCGAAATTCCCTATGGCGCCGGCCGCGAGGAAGTCGAAAGCGCGTGGAAGCGCCAGGCGCGTCGCTACCATCCGGATCGCCACGCGACGGACCCCGAGCGCCAGGCCGTCGCCACCGAATTGCTCCAAGGCATCAACCATGCCTACACTGAGATCTGCCGCCACCTCGCGTCGTCGAAACGCTGATCACCGAGGAGGGCGGCCGCGATGAACGAAGAAACCGCCACGGTCGAACGTAAACGAACCGTGCCCAAACCCAACCTGATCGATCGCCATCGACCCATGGCAAGGAGCATCGAACGAGATGCCTGAAAAGTTCGAACAAGTGAAACGATACCTCGTCGATCTGGATCTCGCGATCCGTGAAGAGAACGAGGCTGAAGAGCTCGTCGTGATCGACGATGAAGAGCGCGGCATCAAGAACCTGGTCATCGACTGCGAGGCGCCGATCGTCGTCCTCGAGCAAATGATCATGCCCGTGCCAGCCGAGCCCGCTGATTTCTTCCGCCGCCTGCTGCAGATCAACCGCACCCTGGTGCACGGCGCTTTCGTGCTCGACGAAGAAGGAGGCAACGTGTTCTTTCGCGATACCCTCCAGCTCGAGAACCTCGATCTGAACGAGCTCGAGAGCTCGATCGGAGCGCTCTCGCTCGCCCTCGCCGAAAATGGCGCAGAGCTCCTGAGCTTCCACCAATCAACCTAGACGCGCCGACACCGAGCACCCAAGGAGAAAGACGATGGCGAGCATCTTCGGACGGATTTTCAAGATCGGGCAGTCGGAAGCGCATTCGGTAGTCGACAAGCTCGAAGACCCCATCAAGATGACGGAGCAAGGCATCCGTGATCTCAAGAAGAATCTACAGGAAGCGATGGTCGGTCTGGCCCAGGTCAAGTCGGTTGCCCTGCGCCTGAAGAAAGACAGCGACGACCAAAGCCGCAGCGCCGGCGAGTATGAGCGCAAAGCCATGCTCCTGTTGCAAAGAGCGCAGAGCGGCGACATGGATCAGGCACAAGCCGAAGACTTAGCCACCCAGGCCCTGGCGCGCAAGGAAGAAGCAGCCCAGCGCGGCATCTCGCTCGAAGGCGACTACCAGGCCCAGCAAAAGGCCGCCGATGGGCTCCAGGTCCAAGTGGAACGACTGCGCCGCGATATCGGCCGCTACGAGAACGAGCTGGTGACCCTGCGCGCCCGCGCACGCACGGCCGCGTCGATGAAGAAAGTGAACAAGCAGCTCGCGGGCGTCGACTCGTCGAGCACCATCGCGATGCTCGAGAAGATGAAGAATCGGGTGGACGAAGACGAGTCGTTGGCCGCCGCCTATGGTGAGCTCAACCAGACGGAGACCTCCCTCGACGCCCAGCTCGACCGCGCCTTGCTCGAGCCTTCCAAGGCCCAGGCGACCGACTCGCTGGCAGCGCTGAAGGCCAAGATGGGGATCGAAGCCTAGCCATCGCATTTCGGATGAAAACCATCGCCCGACACCTGATCGCCGAGTATTACGGCTGTGATCGCACGGTGCTCGACGATGAGGCGGCCATCCGTCGCCACCTGCGAGCGGCCGCCGAGCATATCGGCGCGACCGTTAAGGGCGAGGCTTTCCACCGATACAGCCCAGAGGGCGTCAGCGGCGTCGTGCTGATCGCGGAGTCTCATCTGTCGATCCATACCTGGCCCACTCGCGGCTACGCGGCGATCGATATTTTCACCTGCGGCGGCCTCGACCCCCGCCCTGGCTTCGCCTTGCTGGCCAAGGCCTTCGGCGCCACCACAGCGAGGGTCGAAGAGGTCTTGCGCGGTCTTCCGGAAGACCTTGCCGAGCATGAAGTGATTCTGCCGGCGGATATCAAGCGGGTCACCGACAGCGAAGAGATACCGATACCGAGGCCGAAGATCGACGACCTTTGACCCCGCCCTGACGCGTGCCGATCGACGAATTGGGACGATGATCCGCACACGCGACGCAGACCGACACCGAATGTTGTAAGATTCTCCCTGACTTCAACCAGGGAGGTGGAACGATGAACGTGAACGTCACGTCGCTTCGCGCGTTGTCCGCGTGCCTGCTCGGTGCGCTGGTCTCGGTGAGTATCTCCGTGGCCGATCCCTTCGATACGGTCAAGGTTCGCACGTGGGAATCGCCGACCGACGATCCACACTTCCCCCCGGAGCTGCGTGACGAGCGGGTCTCGGTGCCGTGGATCGTGGACCGTCCATCCTTCGCCGTCGCCTTCTCGGGCGGTGGCACGCGCTCGGCCACTGCCACACTCGGCCAGCTGCGGGCCCTAAGCGCCCTCGACTGGCTGGCTCAGGCGCGCTATATCGCCGCCAACTCCGGCGGCACGTGGACGGCGGTCCCCTATATGTATTTGCCGGGGGAGATCGACGACGCGACCTTTCTCGGTCCCTACCTGGCTCCCGAGGCGTTGAACGATCGAACGCTCCGGCCCACGGACGAGGAAGAGAACGCCCACGCCATGTCCACCGCCATCCACAGTGCCGCGGCTGGCAAACGAATCAAACGAGCCCTGGTCGAAGGTGACGAAGCCTACGCAGACCTGGTGGGTGAAATCTTTCTCGACCCTTTCGGCCTGCACGACAAGAAGCGCTTCTTTACCTTCCATCAGAAGGCTCTCAGCTCGATCCTGGCGGTCAACACCGACCTCCGGGCGACCGATTTTTACACGGTCGAGCATGCCGAGCGTCCCTTCCTGGTCTTGGTGGGCACACTCCTCGGACAAAGGAAGAAGCCGGGCCAAGACCAACGGTTTCTGTTCGAGATGACGCCCCTCTACGTGGGTGTGCGCAGGCCGTTTATAGGGCGAAAGAAATTCGGCAGAACCTTCCCTGGCGGCGGCGGCTATGTCGAGCCACTCGGCTACGACAGCCGACGTCCCGAAGCTCCGCCGTCGGGCGGCGTCAGCGAGGTGAGCCTTCGGGGCCGCTTCGGGAAGAGCACGCGCTACCGCTTCACCCTCTCGGACGCGATCGGCATCAGCAGCGCGGCACCGTCCGTGCGGCTGTCGAGCAAGGGATTTCCCACCAAGTCATTCCCCGAGCTGCGCCATTGGGCCATCGAGACCAGCGCCAGCCGGCCTCGACAGACGGTCGAGCTGACCCACGGCGATGGCGGCGATATCGACAACCTGGCGGTGTTTCCCTTGCTCGGACGTAAGGTCGAGAACCTGTTGGTCTTCATCAACACGCAAAAACGCTTCGAGCCAAGCGACGGCACCTGCGAAAACCTCTCGGACGCCAACCTGGTCGACGACCTGGTGAGCTTCTTTCTGCCCCTCGATCAGCTGCCCAACAATGTGGTGTTCGAGGGCGGCCAAGCCGAGCTGGGCAAGATCTGTGAGACGTTCAGGGCGCAACGCGCCGAGCAGGGCCCCTTGGTTCATTGCCAGCGCTACACCGTAAAAGCGAACCCCCGCCAAGGCGTGACGCCGTATGAGCCTTCGATCTGCTGGCTCTACCTCGAACGCTCAGAGAAGTGGATCGAGCGGCTCGACCCCGCGGGTGGCGAGCTGACCCGGGCCCTCGCGGAAAAGACCCGCCCGTTCGACAACTTCCCTTTCTACAAGACCTTCGGGGAACAGGGCGGAACCCTTATCGACCTCGACCGGGAGCGCGTCATTGCGCTGTCGAATTTCGCCGCTTGGAGCGTGCTCGAAAGCGCCGAAGAGGTCCGGTCAGCGCTCCCGGGCGCGCAGCTGCCAGCGCGCACATCAGCCGATCCCTGATCTGCCGGCACATCAGCCGATCCCTGATCTGCCGGCCGAGCCGCCGATCGAGCCCCGCCGATGGCGCGGTCGCGACGACCTGAACCTGCGCAGCTGCTCGGTGCTCTCCCAAGGGCCGGTTGTTGCCCAGGTTCAGCCACATTCGCGCACGACAATGCGGATCGCGATCGAACGACAGCGTCCCCAAAAGGACAAGCTCAGCGGGTCGATTGCAGAAAGGCCATGGTGAAGATCTTCAGTCGACGAGCGGTCCGCACCGCGCGGATCGTTGTCCTGCTCTTGATGGTCGCCCAGGTG
>JAZDDE010000369.1:0-2368 GCA_036679495.1 Gemmatimonadota bacterium
CAGGCCCCCCTTCCAGACGCTCTCCCGCTCCGGTCCACGGGCCAGGACTCCCTTGAAAACGAGGGCGTTGTAGGCGTTGATGTAGTAGGCGAGCTCGTGATTCCGACTCGGGAAGAGCTCCGCGTTGGACTTTGGGCTCGTGGTCTCGACCACGGCAATGTAACGATCAAATGTGGCACGATCATCAGCCAGTGCGTCGTAGTGCACTAGACCGTGCGGGCCGACGAAGCGGGAGAGCGCCCCGGTCCAGTCGTCGTGTGCAAAGATCGGTTCGCCGGCTGCGGCTGCTGTCCCAGCCAGCAGCACCGATCCAAAAAGGAGCCAAACCCTCAGATCGTATCTGCGCATTCCTTCATTTCTCCTAATTTGAAGCGAGAGGCGATGGTTTCGATCAGCAGCCCGCCTGGCTCGTGTGCAAGCTCGGCGAGGCGCTTGGCACGCCGGGCGACCAGGACGAGCTTCGAGCCCGAAGCCGCGAAGTGCCTTGCGAGCTCCTGACCGATGCCGGATGAGGCACTTGAGACGAGGACCGTTTCTTGGCTCATTCTCATAGCCATATCAGCGAGCTTCCCACACCAGCGACCTGAGCTCGGAGATGGCCATCCCTTCCGGTCATGTCGGTGTCCTGCATAAGGCCGATGGCGGTGATGGCCGGGGGATCGTTTTTCCAGAAGCGCCGGTAGTCCTCGAACGGTTCCAGCTCCTGTTCGCGCCAGTTGTAGCCCACTTCCAGGGCGCCCGCCACGCGGACGATCCGAAATCTCTCCGACGAAAAGCTCTCGAGCGACAATCCCTCCGGATTCGGTGTTACCCCAGGTATAGAAGAATCCTACCAGCTGTTACATCACCAAGCGAGTGTTCGGAAAGGCTGCATACCAGCCGAACCAGAAGGCCCGTTGGGCGGGCAGACGCTCCAGTTGCCGGCCGTCCGACGCGACGAGTCGAGTCTCGCTGAGAGTCCAGGTGCCGCCTTCCTGGTCTTTGACTTGGCGATCCATGTCCCAGCTCGCAAACCGCAGGCCGTCGGTCCGGTAGACCCGGTTGGCGCCGGAACGGTCGGTCAGCACGACGAACGCGGTAACGCCGATGCGGTCGTGGTAGACGTTGGTCTTGGCCAGGAACTCAGCAGAGATCGCCAGCGGCTCGACGCCCTCCTTTTCCAGAACGAGCGTTAGAACCTCGTCTTTGTTCTTGAGCCGGCGGTCGAGCTTCGGCACGTTGAACATCAGGTCGTCAGTAGCAAAATACTCCCGGTAGGCGGCGCCCTCCGAGTAGTCGCGCCGATGGCCGGTGTCGAGGGAGAGGACTTGTGTTGTCGGGTGGCGGCGCCGCCACTCGCCCCAGGTCGTGGTGACCACGCTACGACGTTTGAGCTGGATGGCTTCCTTCGTCAGCGGACCGATCGCCGGCCGCCCCCAGATCGTGTTCCACAGGGATTGTGTGGCCTGGTCGTACATGAGCTTGTTAGAGCGATAGAGAAAGCCGCTGGTACCCAGCTCGTGCTGCACGCCGTCGAGCTCGGTCTCGTAGAGGATGACCGTGCCGCACAGGGTGCAGTAGACGCCGGCCACGGGCACACCGCCGATCTCGTCGGTGAAGAGCTCGTGCCAGGCCAGAATCCGCTTGGGATAGGCGCGGGCGTCGCCGTTGACCTCCAGGCCGAAGACGATGTTGTCGTTGTCGAGGTATGTCGCTTCGGAGGCGCTGATCATCTCCGGCGACCGCAGCGGCGGGATACCGTCCTGCCGCACGCCGCCCCAGCGTACTTCATCGAGGCGGATGTCAGCTGGCCGATCCAGCGCGAAATAGTCACCGAACTGGGGGTCGATGACGCGGTATAGGTGGCTCTTGAACTCGGCGTATCGGGGATGATCCTGGGCGGGCTGCGACCAGATCCACTCGTACCAGCGCTGCATGTCGTGCCCGAAGCGCTGCCCCGTGTTCTCTTCCAGAGTGGAGACCAGCAAGCGGCTCATCGAAGGGTCTCGACTGAAAGAGAGGATCTCGAGCACCATGACGGCGTAACCAGGCTGCCACGTGCGGGCGATTTTCTGCATGGCCATTTGCCGCACGGCGGGCTCTTCGAGGAGCAGGGAGATGAACTCATCCGGGGTTGCCAGCTCGATGTTTTCCGCGGCGCCGACACTTGGGAAGTTCCCCGTGACGGTGGCCAGCAGAAACACAACGCTGAGGACGATGGGAATTGTTTTCTCGGGCATGGCTGTACTCTCGATTGCTAGATGACTCGGATTCGAGGTGCGTTTTGCGCGCGACGGTGCGGCCGTGGAGGTATCCGAGTCCGATCGTTCCTACGCAAGTCAGCGGGTGAGAGATTCCTTGGAGGTTGCAATCCGGGTCCTGAGGAATC
>JAZDDE010000037.1:0-2093 GCA_036679495.1 Gemmatimonadota bacterium
CCCCATCCGGAGCATTGTAGATCGAAACCCCTCACCCAGCTCTCGGTCGCAGCGATCGGACCAGGCCCGCAGCGAACATGGGACTTCCTACAACGGAGCGCTGCGCCGCTGCCACGAATGCAGGAATCCTCAGCCAACGCACAGGGCGGACAAGGCGCTGATCAACACTCCCCAGCGAAGGCTCGAGGGTCGGTACTCGAACTGCACGATATGGGAACCGGCTTCCAGACGAACACCGGAGAGGACGTAGTCCACGCGGGCGATCGGGGTCGGTTCTCCGTCCACGGCGGCCTGCCACCCGGGATAGTAGATGTCGCTCAGCACGAGGAAAGCGGATGTCGGCGTATCCACCTGGACCACGATGTCGGTGTCCGTGCCCGGCATCACGGCGACGTCCGCCACAAGCGCGTCGCCTGTCGAAGCCAGCTCGAACGAAGGATCTTCGACCAGCGCAACCCTCGCCGGATCGAATTTTTCGCCACCCGGAAGAACGGAGTTGCGCAACGCGTACAAGACCAGGTCCGGTGGCAATCTCCGCACTTCGGACACGATCCAGGCACGCGGCATGGCCCGAAGGTTCTCGTAGACGCGCGTCCGCTCGAGATCCCCCACGTGGCGCCAACGATCGGAAGCCTCGAGCCGGGGCAGGAACCCCCTGCGGTCGTCCCTCTTCAAACGAGGGGCGGCCACGTAGCGCGCGGCCAGGATATCCAGCGCCCGGTCGCGGTCGTCTAGAACGGAAGGCGGAACGTGGCCGTACTCGTCGATCCCCAGCAGGTCTCTGTAACGTTTCAGCCGGAGGGCCGTGCAACCCCCCGTAGCGGAGATCCCCCAAAGTCGGGTCCAGTTCGGCGGCGCCGCTTCCGGATCGTGGTTTGCGCCATACAAATGGGTCAAGCGTTGGCCGCTCTCACGCAAGGTGTCGGCGTACGGCGAAAGGATCGCCGGTTTCGCCACGACCCTGCTCAGATCCCCGACGTCTCGCCAGCCGGCGAAAACAGCGAAAAGACCAAGGTCCAGTAACAACACGACGATCACCCAGGTGGAAGTCGCGAGAGTCGGTTTTCTGCACCATCTCCATAAGACCGCAAACCCGGAGCCCAGGAACAGGAAGGGCAGGTAGATTTCCGGATTCCGTAGCTGCGCGGGTAGCTCCCCTTTGATCCACGCGGACCAGCGCGGAAGGCTGCTCTCCTGGGGATAGAGCAAAATCAACAATGCCAGGCACAGCATCGTTGACCCCACCAGGAGGGAAGACAGCCAAGCCGAGCGTAGACGCTTCGACGTGCCCAAGGCCTCGAGCGCGGCGATTCCGAGACCCGCCAGGGCGCTCGCGGCCATGCTGAACTCCATGAAATGACGGGCCTGTACCCGAAATCCCGCGTAGACAGGCAGCTCGTACAGCACCGATCCCAGAGGGGTGGCGTCAGGCATGGCGAGGAGAAACGAGAGAAACGCGGCGGCGATCCAGAAGCGGGTAGCCGGAGTCCTCCAGGCCGCGAACCCCGCCGCGCAAGCCATGACGAGGGGCAGGATCCCGACGTAGATCGCCATCTCGTGAAACAGCCACGCCCCCTCGTAAGACGTCGTCATCCCCCCGTAGAGGAAGGGAAAGAACAGGGTTGGCGACATCCAGAGAGGTAGGGAGAAGCTCGTGAAAAACTCATAGCTCGGTTGCCCGCGGACCGTCTCCGATGCGAGCTCGGCCAGCGGAATGACGAGAACACAGGCCAATCCGACTCCACCGAGCAGACCAAGCAGAGTTCGGCGGTAGAAGAGCCAGCGTCCGATCGGCGCACTCCACCCCATGAAAAGCGCATAGCAGGCGGCGAGGCCGAGCGAGTAGGCCGTCAATTGGGGAAAGCCCGCGAGTATCGAAAGACCGACAGCAACGGCCGCAACCGGTGTCCAGATCCCCGTGCGCTCCGTTCGAAGCTTCTCCAGGCACAGGAGCAGCATGGGCAGCCAGGCCGCCGTGTGAACCAGTGTGCCATGGCGCACATGGGCGGTGAGCCATCCGCTCATGCCGAAGACGAGTCCGGCGAACAGGGCCGCGAATCGGGAGCGGGTGAGGGAAAGTACGTAGGCGTACG
>JAZDDE010000370.1:0-4325 GCA_036679495.1 Gemmatimonadota bacterium
CGAGACAGACCTGGGGATTCGCTTCACCGATTCCCTGAGCGTCCGGGCGAGGACGCGTCTGGCGGGCGAATGGATAGCGCCGGCCCAGCTGGCGCGTGGTGATACAGTCTCCGCACGGTCTGTCCTCGACGAAGCGATGAGAGTTGGTGGGGGCGGCAGTGCGGTTGGGGACCTGATCCTCGCGCTGAACGACTCCTGGTCCACTCGCCACGCGGTCGCGCAGCTGGACCTGGCGGAAGGTCGGTACAAAAGGGCGGCCGAAGGCCTCACCGACGCTCTCCGGGCCGCCCCACAACCGCCCCGGCCCGCCATGGTCCTCGAGCAGGCCAGGGCGCTATTCGGCCAGCGTAAGTATTCAGAGGTACACCGAGTGCTGAAGCCGTGGCTTGAGCCGGCAGGCCGCACGGGAGAGGCCTCGGTGGAGGCACCTACACTAGCCGCGATGTGGTTTCTCTCGGGCCGCTCGTTGTATCGCCGAGGCCAGAGGACTGCCGCACTCGAGGCCTTTGAGAGGACGTCTGAGATTCCCAACTCTCGGGACGGGGCCTACGCTTCCTTCCTCATAGCCGATACGTGGCATGACCGAGAAAGACTGGACGACGCGATTTCCGCGTACGAGAGAACCGTGACTCGATTTCCGCGCTCAGGTTACGCCGGGACCGCGCTCATGCGTCTCGGTCTACTCAAATTAGCCCAGGCTGAGCCAGCGACCGCTAGAGAGTATTTCGAGCGATACCGAGGACGCTTTCCAGGCGGAAACTGGTACCAGGCAGCGACCTTCTGGTCTGCCGCGGCAGCCGAGGAGGCGGGCCTGGCTTCGGAATCCCGTGTCCTGTTCCTGGAAACGATCAGTTACGATCCGATTTCGTTCTACGCGATGCGAGCGGGAGAGCGCATCGGAGTGGATACTTGGGAGGCAATTCTTCAGCGTCCCGAGCCGCAGATGCCAGTCCTTGCCGCCCGACACGACCGGCTACTTGAGCAAATGAGCTTGCTGCGATCTATGGGTTGGACCACCCGCGCAAAGCGGGAGTTCAGAAAACAGCGCCGTTCAGTGCGAGGTCTGGGCCAGTCACTGGCGCTGGCCACGGCCCTCAATGAGGCTGGCTGGACCTGGGAGGGCTCCGCGGTCGGCTGGGCTGTCCATGCCGATCAGGCGGGCCAGTGGAGCCAGGCACTCCTGCGAACCGTGTTCCCGCTCAACTACGCCGGTCCCCTGATGGCGGCCGCAGCCCGCGAAGGTCTGGACCCGGCCCTCGCGGCTGCCCTGATTCGGAGGGAGTCGATTTTCGACCCTACTGTGGTTTCGGGGGCCAACGCTATCGGTCTCATGCAGATCATTCCGTCTACGGGGGCCGAGGTGGCCAGAAGGATCGGACTCACAGAGTTTACGACCGCCCAGTTGACGGTGCCGGAGATCAATCTCGCTCTGGGAACTCGGTATCTGCGCGACCTGCTGGACCGCTTCCAAGACCGACCCGTGGCAGCGCTCGTATCCTATAACGCTGGCCCGCACCGGTACCTTCGATGGCGCGAGTTTCTGGAATTCAAAGTCGGCCGCGACATCGAAATCGATAGAATCCCTTTTGCCGAGACGCGCCGGTACGTGAAAGCCGTTCTTTCCTATCGTTTTCTCTACCGCCGCCTGTACGGAATGTGACCACCCCGGAGGCTGTCACCGAGCGACCAACCCTGTTCCTGGTGGACGGATACGCCCTCATTTACAGGGCCTTCTTCGCCATGATCAGCCGGCCGCTGACCACCTCTAGCGGAGAGAACACCTCGGCCCCCTTCGGCCTGGCCCGTTTTCTCATGGCGCTGATCGAGGAGCAGCGTCCCGACTACGTCGGCGTAGTGTTCGACGCGGGCGACAGCGGGCGCGAGGCGATCTATCCAGAGTACAAGGCCACGCGCGAAAAGATGCCGGACGAACTCCGGGCATCCCTCCCTCGCTGCCGTGAGATCATCGAGGCCATGCGGATCCCGGTACTGGAAGTGGAGGGCTGGGAAGCGGACGACATTATCGGAACACTGTCCAGGCAAGCCTCGAAGGCGGGTCTCCGAACCATCATCGTGTCGGGCGACAAGGACTTCTACCAGCTGATCGATGAGAACACGTGGCTCCTCAATCCCGGGCGGCGCGGACCGGCCGCGGTGGACCCGGAGTGGGTGACCCCGGCGAACGCCACGGAGCGTCTAGGCGTGCCCCCCGAGCACGTGACCGACTTCCTGGCGCTGCTCGGCGACTCCTCCGACAACGTACCGGGAGTCCGCGGAATCGGGCAGAAGACTGCGCCGGGCCTGATCGAAGAATTCGGAGGCATCGAATCTCTGCTCGAGCGGGTCGATGAGGTACAGAGCGGGCGAGCCCGCAAGGCGCTGGAGGCCGGCGCCGACCTGGCTCGCTTGTCCAAGAGGCTTGTGACGATTCGGGAAGACGCTCCGGTGGAACTGGATCAGGAATTGCTCCGCACGGAAGCCCCCGACAGACAGCGCTTGAAGCGCATTTACCTGGACCTCGAGTTTCGGACGCTGGCCCGCGAAGTGGACAGAGCTCCCGAAACCGGAGGATCTGTCGAGCAAGCCGACCTGGCTGTTCGAGTGATCGAAAATCTTGAGGAACTCCACGGTCTGACAGAAGAGCTGCGGACCGCCGGACGATTTGCTCTCGAGGTCCTGGCCGCTCCGACCGGTCACCTTCGGCCAAACATCATAGGGATCGCTCTCGCTACCGGGCCAGGTGAGGCCTACTACCTTCCGATCGGACACCGGGCGCCGACGGCTCTCCTGGATAGTGATGGCAATCCGGAACTGGCTCTGACAGCGGAACCCGCGGCCAATCTCCCGATTTGGGGACAGGAGTCTGAGGAAATTTCTGAAGTCGCCGCGTTCCTGGAGGTACTGTCTGACCCCGGAAGCGCCAAGATCGGTCACGACACCAAAGCGCTCCTTCACGCATTCGAGTCAGTGGGCCTGCGCCTCGGCGGAGTCGAATTCGACACGGAAATCGCGTCGTATTGCCTGGATCCGGGTCGCCGTGACCATGAACTCGCGTCGCTGTCGCGCGAGAGGCTCGGCGCCGAGCTGCGACCCCTGAGCGAACTGACAGGCTCCGGGAGGAAGGCGCAGCCGCTAGCCGAGTGCGGTCTAGAAGCTGTGGCCCGACATGCGGCGGCCAGGGTAGACACGATTCTGAGGCTGCGCGAGCCGCTCAACGAAGAGCTCAGGGCGCACGAGACCCTCTCTCTCATGCACGCCGTCGAGATGCCGCTCATACCGGTGCTGGTCCGGGTAGAGCGGACCGGAATTCTGCTCGACATAGAGGTTTTTTCGGGCCTGGCCGAGCGAATGGCCAGGGAGATCGGCCAAATTCAGGAGGAGATATACAAGCTGGCCGGGGGAGAAGTGAATCTCCGCTCTGTGCCGCAGCTACGGGAATTGCTCTTCGAGAAATTGGCACTGCCGGTTATCCGGAGCACAAAGACCGGACCCTCCACCGATGAATCCGTGCTCTCTCAACTGGCAGCCGAGGGCCACGCGGTTCCTCGTCTCATTCTGGAGCACCGTGAACTCGACAAGCTCAACTCCACGTACGTGCTCAAGCTGCCGGAAATGGTGGATCCCGATACTGGGCGGATTCATACTCGACTCAATCAGACGGTAGCGGCCACGGGCCGGCTATCCTCGTCAGATCCCAATCTTCAGAACATTCCAATTCGATCAGCTTTGGGGAGGGAAATTCGGCGAGGGTTTGTGGCGGCTCCCGAAGCGGTTCTCCTGTCGGCCGATTATTCGCAGGTCGAGCTCAGGGTCATGGCCCACCTTTCGGGCGACCCTGCTTTCGTGGAGGCGTTCCGCGCGGACCGCGACATCCATCGTGAGACCGCCGCTCTCATCTTCGGTGTTTCCTCAGATTCGGTCAGCGGAGACATGAGAGCGCAGGCCAAGACGATCAATTTCGCGACCCTGTACGGCCAGGGACCCGTCGCGCTGGCAGCCCAACTCGGAATATCGCGTCAGGACGCAGCAGATTTCATCCGGACCTACTTCGAACGCTTCGCCGGTGTTAGCGCGTATCTTGACACCATGAAGGAACAGGCCCGAGAGCGGGGGTTTGTGGAGACTCTGCTCGGCAGGCGCCGCTATATTCCCGAGATCCGTTCGCAGAACCCGGGCATCAGGGGTTTCGGCGAGAGAACCGCGGCCAATTCCCCTATCCAGGGTACCGCGGCGGACCTGATAAAGCTTGCGATGATACGCATCGACGATCGTCTCTCAGGATCAGGTGGCCGTCTACTGCTACAGGTCCACGATGAACTCCTGCT
>JAZDDE010000371.1:0-2895 GCA_036679495.1 Gemmatimonadota bacterium
CCTGCCGGGTTGGGAGCTGCGGTGAGTGCGCGGTGCGGCTGATCTCGGGCGAGGTGAAGATGGAGGTGGAGGACGCACTCGAGCCGGCGGATAAGGCCGCTGGAATCATCCTGGGCTGCCAGGCTCACCCAATCTCCAACGTCGCCGTGGAGGCCTAGGGACTCGTGGAGGAGCGGGAACCCGTCGTTGCGACCGCTCTCATCATGATCATATTGGTGGTTTGGGGCGGAGGGGCCTTCGCACCCTCTCTCCGATTTGCGGGAAGCCCGCTCGGCGGAGTACTAGGAGTGAGTGGTGCGCTTCTGATGCTTGGGCCGCTCGTGTACCTGGTGATCAAGCGGGTCAAACCGATCAAAGCTCGCGTCACTCGCCATGTGCCGATGCGAACGTTGCTCGGCTGGCATGTCTACGCAGGTCTTCTTGGGCCCCTCCTGGTCTTGCTGCACACAGGCCACAAGTTCGAGAGCGTGCTCGGGATATTACTGACAGCCCTTACGCTGATCGTCGTATTCAGCGGTTTCGTCGGGCGCTATCTCCTGCGGAGAATCGGCGGCGACGTACGCATCAAACGGGAGATGCTAGGCCAGCTCTACGAGGCGTACGACGCTGCTTCGGAGCGACTCGCGATGGAACCGGAACGCCTCGGTCTCATACTTCCGCTGCGGAACGTGCTGTTGCGGGCGTTCCTCACCGAGTCGCCGGCGACCGATGGTCCCGAAGTCATGGACGTGGCTTCTCCTGTCGCCGTTGCCAGGATAGTGGAGTCGATCGCGGATGTAGAATCCGCAATCGCGGCGCGTGAAGTGCTCAAGCGCTGGTTCTCGCGGTGGCTCCGTCTTCACATTGTCTTGGCGAGTGCGGTGTACCTGCTCCTTGTCCTGCACGTATGGGCGGCCATCCACTTCGGCTTGAGATGGTTCTGACGAAACGAAAACTGAGTGGCGTCGCGGTGGTCGCCCTGGCCGCCGGGTTCGCAGTTTTCTGGATTGTCGAAGCCGATGATGAACCGACGATGCGGCTCGCTGCATGGCAGCGGCTCGCAACCCCCGGCGACCTATCCGCAGCTCACAGCCATCTGACGAAAGACTGCGGTGCATGTCATACCGCAGTCAAGGGAGCCTCGCGCTCGAAGTGTATGGCATGTCACGCAACCGAAGAGCGGCTTCTGACTTGGCCTGCGTTGAAGTTCCACGCTTCCGTTCCTGATTGCAGGGCTTGTCATCCTGAGCATCTGGGCATGTCCGTAGCCTCGATGGGAATGGACCACGTCGCTCTAGCAACGATGGGACTCGGCTTGCTGACAGGCGGAGAATCTGAGGTCGGTCGATCGGTTGCCCAGCACCTCGCTAGCTGGATAGCGGAGTCCCCGCTGGGCCTAGATGGCCGGAGCACAAGTCGCCTAGCGCCAACCGAGGCGGTGCTCCGATGCCCGACATGCCATGCGGAAACCGACGCGCACCGTGGGATGTTCGGGAGTGATTGCGGAGCGTGCCACAAGACTGGCCGCTGGATGATCCCGGAGTATCGCCACCCTTCCACCGCTTCAACCGACTGCGCACAGTGCCATCGTCCCCCTCCGTGCCATCAGACGCCACACTTCAAGAGGGTGTGCGCCACCGTGGCTGGCGAGCCGAACGCAGCAGTCCGCGACTGCCATTCCTGCCACCAGCTGACGGCATGGAACCAGATTAGGGACGTGGGCTGGTACCAGAGCCACTGAGTCCTCGGAAAAGGCGCACAACTCGGTTTCGCTGCCATTGTCGCCCATGGTCCAACGGCTGGCCCTGGCTCACGGAGGCTCAGCGCTCGATGGCGGGAAGGAGATCAGAGATGAAGCCTACGAGCGGTCCTCCTCTCAGAGGTGCAATGTCAACATGCGCAGGGAACTGGTCGCCGTCGAGCAGGGGCTCCACTCAATCGTCGCACTTCGTCCCATAGACGATGTATACGCAGTCGTACTCCTTCATCTGCTGGTAGACACACGTGTCGCCCTGGTCGCAGCCGGTGCAGCCCTCCGGCGTGTCGATTAAACACCGCACCAGCTCTTCCGACCTGAGATCGGCGGGTGGGCGATCGAATGGGTCGGCCTCCCGATTGTCTTCAGCTGCCAGGATGGGCTGTGTAGCGCTCTTGTTCTCCGGCGCGGACGTGCTTGTGGTGCAGCCAAGTACGGCGACGCCCAGCGCGAGTGTCACAGCCATGAGCTGGCCGTAGCCGACCACATCGGCCGAGAGGAGGACGGTGAGCTTGCTTGCGATGGGGTTTGCGGGCATCAGGGCGCTCCGGGTAGTTCATGCGGTGGAGGAATTCTCGCGGCGCGGCGAAGGCGCGATGCGAGAGCCTGGTCAGAAGGGCTTGCTGATTGCGAGCCAGGCAGCGAGCCCGCCAAGCGCGGCGACGGCCGGCCAGGCTAGGCCGAGCGGGAGCATGTCGCGACGTACCAGTACGGGCAGCGCGCCGATCGTCAGCCACACACCGAGCTTCGCGATCAGCCAGCCCGGCCATGGCCAGTGGACGCCGAGCCGAGCCATCATGCCGAAGCCTGCGACCAGCATCACCAGGAGGCCCACTCCGTGCAGGATCGCGGTGGACCTCGGCGCGGGATCTCGCCCGGAACCAGCACCGAGCAGCAGTCCCCCCATGCCCAAGAAGAGGAGCAAGAGCCCAACGACGTGCAGCAGTTTGTAGGTTTCGTAGGGCATCGACAATCAACTCGTGCCGCAGTGTACTCGACTCGACGACAATCGTCCGTTTGACGCCTCGAGCTACACCACCGGTGCCATCCGTAGAGCGGCGCTTCCGATACTGTCGTAGCAGAGAGGGCTCTGCGTGCAGTCACGGATCGTCGCACCTGGCCCTCCAGGGGCGACAGTGCGAGCTTATTCAGGGTGTCAG
>JAZDDE010000372.1:0-5548 GCA_036679495.1 Gemmatimonadota bacterium
CGGGCCACGGCCTTGAGCTGAAACTCGGGCCGGATTCGAGGTACCGCTCCCGAATTGCAGCGCTGACCCAAGCCGAGCAGACACGGTTCAAAAGTCTGCCACGTGGCGGCCATCTGGCCCGTTCCCTCTACCTGCAGAACCAGGTCAGCGAATTCAGCGATGGCACCCGGAAGAATGTCGATCTCGCCGGGTGGTGGCCGGACGGCGGCTGAGTCTGGAAGCAGGTCCGCGCGTAGCGCACGCTGGCCCGGCGGGGCCCGGGCGGCGGCCCACGTGCCAAGGCGCTGCCCGGTTAATGCGTGCAAATCCGCGACCGATCGCCCTCGCTGCCACTCCGTGACCGCCTGTCCGGGCGCCGGGCCAGCCAACCATCGCCAGCGAAGCGAAAGGGTTGCTCCGGGATCCGTATTCCAGACAAACGGGACCAACCCCGGACCTAGCTGCAACGCCCGTGGAGCCGCGCGATCGGTCAGGGTTATCCGATCGAGCAGTGCGTCGTCCGGGTCGTCCGCCGCGGGTTGCTCTTCCTGGGCAGGCGCCGTGGCGGGCACAAGAGCCACAGTACCTGCCAACAGTGAAGCAAGCAGCCGGCCGCCTCTGCGCGGACCGCTACCTGGCGAGAAGAAACGCTGGTTTTGGATCAGACGGAATCCTGTGGGACTTCGGGACATCCAGCAATAAAATGCAGCACGGGGGTCGGTCCGAGAGTGCACCACGTAGCTTCCATCTGACTCCAGTGTTTTTGTTCGAGGGTCCGGGAACACCAATATATGTGTTCTCTGGTGCAGGCCAAAAGTTCCGAATTAGACTGCCGAGGCCGAAGCCAAGGCGAGGAAGAAGAGATGCTGAGATCAAGTGCGTGGCGGTGTCTGATACTGGGCGGGGTCTTGGTAGCTCAGGGTTGTACGGAGGGACCGAATCAGCCGACAGCGGATATGGTGCTGCGCGGAGGCGTCGTGTACCTGGCCGACTCTGACGAGACCCGAACAACGGCCCTGGCACTGTCGGGCAACCAGATTTCGGCAGTCGGATCCGACGCAGAGATCAGCGGGTGGATTGGCCCTGATACTCGGGTCGTTGAACTGGATGGACGCCTCGTAACCCCGGGCATGAACGACGCGCACCTGCATCTCGGGCCGGGTGGACTGACGTTTCTTCGCGTTCGGCTCCAGGGCACCACATCCGTGGACGAAATCGAGCAGCGGGTTCGGGCGGCGGCCGATGAGGCGGAGCCCGGCGAATGGATCCGTGGACGCGGGTGGGACCATACGCGACTTCCGGCGAGTGAACTCGGACCGGATGGCTGGCCCCGAATGGCGGTCTTGGACCGCGCGGCGCCAGACCATCCGGTAGTTCTGAGGCGAATCGACGGTCACACCGCCTGGTTGAACTCCCGGGCCATCGAGGTCCTGGGGTACGGCGCCGAAACGCCCGACCCTCCCGGCGGGTCCTTGGGGCGCGACCCGGCTACGGGAGAGCTGACCGGCATCCTGATCGAGTCTGCCTTCGATACGGTTGATGCGCGTATCGGACCCCCGTCCGCCGCTAGCAGAAAGCGCGGCATCGAACTCGCACTCGAGATGGCGGCTCAAAGCGGGCTAACGAGCGTCCAGACCCAGGCTGTCGACGAAGACATGGCCATATACGCCGAGCTTCGGGCGGCGGGCGCGCTCACTTTGCGTATATACGGATGGCTCCCGCTCGTGCACGAGAATATAGAGCGCTACGCCCGAGAGGGTGTGGTGCAGGCCTCCGGGGACGCCTGGCTGCGGAGCGGTCTTCTCAAGGGGTATTCCGACGGCACCCTGGGATCCAGAAGTGCCTGGATGCTGGAGCCGTTCAGCGATGATGCAAGCACGAGCGGAGTCGCGCGCTACACTCCCGAAGAGTTGCGCTCGTTGGTCGGCGCTGCCGATTCGGCCGGGCTACAGGTCATGGTGCATGCGATAGGCGATAGAGCCAACCGGGTGCTGCTCGACACGTATGCGCGGCTGCCCGCCTCTGACCGTCCGCGTCGGCACCGCGTCGAGCACGCTCAGATTCTGCACCCTGATGATATTCCTCGGTTCGCCGAGATCGGAGTCGTAGCCTCGATGCAGCCGACGCACGCCACCAGCGATATGCGGTGGGTCGAGGACCGGATCGGAGCGGAGCGCGCAGAGCGTGGGGCGTACGCGTGGCGCTCCCTGCTCGACGCGGGCGCCGCCCTGGCCTTCGGAACTGATTTTGCCGTAGAGCCGATGTCCCCGATTGAGGGCCTGTTTTCAGCCGTAACTCGGCAGTCGCGTGAGGAGCCCAACTCGCCTCCGGGTGGGTGGCTCCCCGATCAGCGACTCACCATGGAGGAAGCTATTCGGGCGTACTCAGCCGGCTCGGCGTACGCGGAGTTTCAGGAAAACGTAAAAGGAACCCTGGAGCCGGGTATGCTGGCCGATCTGGTCGTCTGGGACCGAAATCTGTTGGTTACACCACCTGAAGAGTTGCTCGCGGCGTCGCCGGATATGACCGTGGTGGATGGGAGGATTGTCTTCGAACGATAGGGTCGGCGAGAAAATATGGACCCGGCTAGAAAATAAACGTCATTTCTGCCCAGCCGGAGATGGCCCTGCCCTGCCGGCGAGCTGGTTTGTAATCCATGCTGAGCACCTTCTCGCGCAGCCGATTATTGAAGCCCCGGTTCGGTGTGGGTGGCCGAAGTTCTACGTCTCCGAGGGGGGCGCCTCGTTCGTCGACCAGCACGCGAACCATCACCTGCATGCCCTTTACTTCTCTGGGCGGATCCCACTCCGGAATGATTGAGCGGGGCTCCGGCGCCGTCACCCGATACAACCCCTCCGTGTCGGCTCCCGCATCACCACGTCCCACAGATCTTGCAACACCGACCTGCCGGCTGTTGCCCGGGAAAGACGTGGCGCTGGCCAGGTCTCTCGATGGATTGAGTCGATCCTCCGGCGGCTCGGTGACTTCGAGCTCGGGCTCATCCAGGTCAGGAATTACTTCAGGCGGGGGGGGCACCTCTATTTGGCTCGGGAGGGCGATATTCATGGCTTGAAGTACGCCGCCACCGGCGGCCGCCACCGGATCCCCGGCGCGCTGCCCGGCAGCCACGGTGGTAGACAAAGGATCCACATCCGCTCGAAAGCCAAATATCACGGCAGCGTGCAGCAGGACCGAAAGGCCCATGCCTACGGCCAGAGCGCGCCGTTGGCGGCTCTCCCCGTCGGTCCGTCTGCTCGTGTACAGTTCTTCGATCATCGTGCCTAAGTATCCACTTGCCGCGGTGTCTTCCGCTACCTGCCCCTCGTTCTGGCTACGCGAGTTGTATCTCTGGAGACTAGCTTAGGTTCCGCTTGCCGGATCCGTACCTGCAAAAGAGATTCCAGAATGTCGCTTTCCACCGGGTTCCTGATGGCCTTCCCCGCCATTCTGCTCGCAGCCGCCTGCTATGACATCGGCGAGCCGACGCAATCCGCGGTGCGAGTAACCTGGACTGCCTTTCCAGATACAGTACCTGTCGGACAGACGTTTTCTCTGGAGTTTGCGGGGCCCGTCACCCCGAATACGTGCGGACGTCTGGATACGGCAACCGTTGTCGTTGGCGACTCAACGATCCGGTTGGCCGGGCTGCGGAGCGTGTTTGATACTATGTGCTCAGACAGCCGGGTCAGCTTCTACGAGGCGCGGCCGCTCGCCATTCAGGAGGCGGGCCGATTTCGCGTCCTGGACTATGAGGGCCGCGATCTGGGATCGCTCGTCGCGGTGGACTCCGGCACGTTTTCGGCCGTTCAGACCCGGGGAATGGGCACTCTCGACGAGGCAGGCGGCTGCGTTCTTTTCGGACCCGGATGGCTGGGAAATCAGCGCCCGTTCGCGCTTGCAGGCCTCCCGGAACCCCTCAAGGCTGCCGGCGGATCGGATCGAGTCCTCTTTGTGGCCGGAACCCTTCACGGATTCAGCCTTTGTGGCCAGTACGGCTCGAGACCGAGGATAGAAGTGGATACCGCGTATGTTACGGATCAGACGATTGAAGATTACTACCCGGGAGAAGACTCGGACTGATGACTCTGTACGACGAGACAGACCTTGAGACCAGTGTGGTGAATACGGGGCTGAGCGGACGACTGACGGCCGAACTCGACGAAATGCGATCGTCAGGCGTCCTCAAGCACCTGCAGCACATCATGGGACGCCAGGGAGCCGTCGTCGAGCTTGAGGGATACGGGCCTACAGTGAATCTGTGCTCAAACAACTACCTGGGCCTGTGCGAGCATCCGGAAGTGGTCGAGGCGGTGCGTGAAGGAGCCGAAAAGTACGGCGGCGGCACCTCATCGGTCAGGTTTATTTGCGGTACGTTCGATATCCACCGGGACCTTGAGAACCGGATTGCCGATTTTCTCGAAACAGAAGCCGCGCTGACGTATACATCCTGCTGGAACGCCAACGAGGGGCTGTTCGCCGCGCTCCTCTCGCCGGAGGATGTCCTGATCAGTGACGAGCTGAACCACGCCTCTATCATTGATGGAATCAGGCTCTGCAAGGCCGAGCGCCGCATCTACAAGCATATGGACATGGGCTCGCTCGAAGAGGCTCTAGTGGCGAGCGCCGAAGCCAGGCACCGTCTCGTGATTACGGACGGAGTATTTTCAATGGAGGGTGAGATCGCTCCTCTCCCGGAAATCCGTGAGCTTTGCGATCGGTACGACGCCATCATGGCCATCGACGATTCGCATGCCACCGGCGTGCTGGGTGAAACCGGGCGAGGCACTCCGGAGCACTTCGGAATGCACGGGCAGATCGACATCATCACTTCCACGCTCGGCAAGGCACTCGGCGGCGCCGCGGGTGGCTTTGTGGCGAGCAGCCGCCCGGTGATCGAGTACCTGACTCAGCGGTCCCGCACTCAGCTGTTTACGAACGCGATCCCGCCGTACTCGGCCGCTGCAGCGATGGCGGCGATCGACGTGCTGGAACGGAATCCCAGCCTTGTGACTACACTTCGCACCAATACGGAGTACTTCCGAACGCAGCTCACTTCCCTCGGTTTCAAGCCGATTGAGGGAGATACGCCCATCGTTCCGGTCATTATCGGGGAGACTTCCGACGCGATTGCGATGAGCCGGCAGCTTCTCGATGAAGGCGCGTTCGTGATTGGCTTCGGCTTTCCTGTGGTCCCGCATGGGGGTCGTCCGCGCATAGCCGCGAGCACCTGGACAGAGCGCTTTCGGCGCTAGACACGGTGGGACGACGACTCGGTGTCGTGTAGCCGAACGACCTTCGGATCTGCGTTTCCGTAGGCCGTTTGCCGTGAGGCCGCGATCTGTTTTTGGGACGCTGCAGACCGTATTCTTGGGCTACTAAACGGTACTTGTGACGCGCGTCGTTCGCGCAGGAGGCACATCTTGGAGGCTGTTACTTCTCCCTCAGCCGTAGATCGCCCGACGATCGAGGACATGAACCTTGCTCCGGGCAAAGCAGCGCGCCTGTTCGACGTGTTGTACAACCACGGTGTTGGAAACGGGACCGCGCTGTTCCTGCCAATCGATCAAGG
>JAZDDE010000373.1:0-3236 GCA_036679495.1 Gemmatimonadota bacterium
GTTGGCGCCGCTGATCGGAGCGACGCTCGTCGATGAGCGAGTCTGGAGCAAGCTCGCCCAGGAGGATCGACGGACCGTACGCGCTGCCGGCCGCGAGGCCGGCGAGCTGTTTCGCGACGAGATAGCCGCACAGGATGCAAAGGCCGTTCAGGAAATGCAGGAGCGGGGTCTGAAGGTCCATGTCGTCGTGGGGACTCACCGGGAGGCCGCCTGGAGGCAGGCGGCGCTCGCCTTCGCCGACGACATGCGCGCGACTTTTGTGCCCACGGACGTCTATGATCGGGCTCTCGGGATCCGCGACGCATACCGCGCGGGATCGAAAACAGGAGACTCTGAATGAAGAAAGTAAAGGTCGCGGACTGGGATTCGCTCGCGGATCGCCAACCGTCGCACGCACTGGTAGCAAATGTCGATTTGGTCGTGATTCGATTCGACGATCAAGCCTCCGTGCTTTACGGGCGTTGCCAGCATCGTGGCGCGTTGATGTCCGACGGCTTTGTCCGCGGCAACGACATCATTTGCGGGGTTCACAACTGGGACTACCAGCTCGACAGCGGGGTCAGCTCCTACAGTGCTGATGAACGTCTGTACAAGTTCGGTTCCTGGATAGACGAAGGCGGCGTCTGGGTCGATGAGGACGAGGTGGCGGCATGGCAGCGCGACAACCCGCAGCCCTACAACCGGGATGCCTATCAGGGGGTTTTTCAGGATCACTCGAAGGGCAGCCCCGCCGAGCCGCACGTCAAGCTGATTCGTTCACTGGCGGATCATGGGCTCGAGAAGTACGGGCACCACGGGCCGGTCGCGGCCATGGGCGTGCCGCGCACGGAGTTGCCGGTTTGGGACGACCTCCAGTTTGTCACCGCGCAGCTCGCGCGCGTGCCTCAGCTCGATGACGTACCTGTTGGGACAGAGCTGGTGGTGGGACCGGGAGCCAAGAAGCCGCTCGAGTTGGCAATACCGCTCATCGTCTCGGACATGTCCTTCGGAGCGCTTTCATTCGAGGCCAAAGTCGCCCTGTCGAAAGGAGCGGACCTCGCCGGCACCGGCATCTGCTCGGGCGAGGGCGGAATGTTGCCGGAAGAACAGGAAGCCAACAGCCGCTACTTCTACGAGCTCGCGTCGGCGCGTTTCGGTTTTTCGATGGACAAGCTCGAACGCGTTCAGGCCTTCCATTTCAAGGGCGGGCAGGGCGCCAAGACCGGCACCGGCGGTCATCTTCCCGGCAACAAGGTCGTGGGCAAGATCGCCGAGGTGCGCGGCCTGCCGGAAGGCGAGGGCGCGATCTCGCCGTCACGGTTCCCCGATTGGGACGACGAGGATCCCTTTCGGCATTTTGCCGATGAGGTCCGCGAGGTCTCGGGTGGCATCCCGATCGGCTTCAAACTCTCGGCGCAGCACATCGAGGATGACATCGACGCGGCGCTACGGATCGGTGTCGACTACATCATTCTGGACGGCCGCGGCGGCGGTACGGGCGCCGCGCCACTGCTTTTCCGGGACAACATAAGCGTGCCGACCCTGCCCGCTTTGGCTCGGGCTCGGCGGCACCTCGACAAGCGGGGCAAATCGGGACAGGTGACCCTCTTCATTACCGGGGGCCTGCGCACGCCGGCGGACTTCGCCAAGGCGCTAGCCCTGGGCGCGGACGGCATTGCCGTGTCCAATTCGGCGATCCAGGCCATCGGTTGCCTGGGGATGCGCGCCTGCCACACGAACAACTGCCCGGTCGGGATCGCGACTCAGAGAGAGGATCTCCGTGCCCGGTTGCCGGTCGACGAGGCCGCCGAGCGCTTGGCCCGGTTCTTCTCGGCCTCGGTGGAGCTGATGCAAGTACTGGCCCGCGCCTGCGGGCACACTCACTTGAACCAGTTTCGGCAGAGCGACTTGACCGCATGGAAACGAGACGTCGCAGACCTCACCGGCGTGGCCTACGGCGGCGTGGGGTCATCGTAGGGATTGGGGGCCTGTCGCCTCTTGACTGTCATTCCGACAGAGCGAAGCGACCGAGGAATCTCGACTCAGCGTACCGAAATCGGCCTGCGGTTCCGGGTGCCGAGATTCCTCGCCTTCGCTCGGAATGACAGCGGGCCTCCGGCCCGATCCGTCTTTCCCCTCCTGCTCCTTCTCAAAGAGCTTCAGAGATAGTCGCCGTACCCTTCGCCGCCGAGCTCCGCGACCGCAGGCCGGCTTCGCCGGCCTTCTTCTTGATGCGTCGCACACGGGGTTACGACGCTACCCGCGGACCTTCGCCAGGGTTCTGTCGGGACCTTCGCCAGGATTCTGGCGGCTAGCGTCGGGCTCCCGAAGCGGGCTCCGAGCGGGGTAGCGTCGGGCGTCTCTGCCCGACGTCCGCTACCCCTTTTCGAAGAGCTTCAGATACTCGCCGTACCCTTCGGCCGCGAGCTCCGCGACCGGGATGAATCGCATCGAGGCCGAGTTCATGCAATAGCGTAAACCCGTGGGCTTGGGTCCGTCACTGAAAACATGTCCCAGGTGAGAGTCGCCGTGCTTCGAGCGAACCTCGGTTCGGGTCGTGAAGAACTTGCGGTCAACCTCCTCGACGATGTTGTCCTTGTCGAGTGGCGACCAGAATGAAGGCCAGCCGGTGCCCGACTTGTACTTCTCGAGGGAACTGAAAAGCGGTTCGCCACTGGTGACGTCGACGTAGATCCCGGCCTCCTTGTTGTCCCAGTACTCGTTGCTGAAAGGTCTTTCGGTGCCGTCTTCCTGGGTGACCTTCCATTGCAGGTCGGTCAGTTGTTCGCGCAGTTCTTCGGGGCTTGGCTTTGTGTACACCTTGGGTTCTCCTTGGCTCTCGGCCGCGCTGGTGGAGGCCGCCGGCGCGCAGCCGCTGGTGAGTGCGAGCAGGCACGGCAGGAAAAAAAGGAACGGCTTCGTGGGCTGGCTGACCGTCTTACTCATATGACCTCCACCGAGAATCGTCTAGGTTGTTCAGAACCACCGTTTTGAGTTGCTTATTCCCTGATAGCCGGGGTGGTGGCAGTGACAGGGTTCGCTGTCCCCAAGACCGTGCGCGAACTACAATAGCCGGCTGGGACCGGAAGCGATGATCACAGGCTACAACACGGACGTTCGTCACCGAGGTTTGGTGTTTCACGTTCAGACCGAAGACAAGGGGGTCAACAACCCCAGCATCGAGAGCCTCGTCTACGTGGGTGGCCAGATCCTTCATCGTCGCCGCTCCGAGTACGCCAAGCTACTGAAAGACGGCG
>JAZDDE010000374.1:0-3633 GCA_036679495.1 Gemmatimonadota bacterium
CCGTGGACGCTCTAACCCGCGGGCTGTCAAACGAAAAATGAGTAGCTTCCCGACCAAACACCGAGCTCGCGGGACAGCCAAGAAGGTGGCCTACACTGTTCGCATCGTCGATTCGAAGTGAACAGTATTGCGGCTAGCTCTGGGCTAGCTCAAGACGCATCACCGCCGAGCGCGAAGCCTCTCGCGAACCACTTCCCACGGAATCGTGCCCTCGCGCTCGACCTCTTCGAGGCGCTCGTCGATCAACGCGCGTTCTTCGTCGGTCACGAGGGTCTCGTGCTCGAGGCTCTGCCAAAGGACGGATGTCAAGTCGGCGCGCTCAGCGGCAGGAAGCGCGAGAAGCTTCTCCACATCAGCTTTTGTCATGTCGTCAGTCTACAACGCGTCCAATTCACAGGCGCACGGCGCGAGGCAGTGGCACGAAATGGCAACAGGCTCCGAGATCGCGCTTTGGATGGGCCAAGGTTCCGCAGCCGCCGGTGGCTCGCCGCTTGACGGATGTGGGTGCGATCTTGACGGTGGCGGTGGCGGTCGCGTACGATCAGCGGTCCGTTCGCCGTGTGTCCGCGCGCCGAGCGGGTGCTGCCGTGATGACGTGGAAGCAAACCGTCGTTCCGCGCCGCCGGCGGCAACAGAAGCTCAAGTCAACGAGGCCTCGGATGCGGCGGATGGTCGCAAGGGAGGCGGGATGAAAGGTCAGACAACGTGAAACGTACGTTTCAACCGAACAATCGCCGCCGCAAGAAGAAGCACGGTTTCCGCCATCGGATGAAGACCGCGCAAGGTCGTGCGGTGCTCGCCCGGCGTCGTCGCAAAGGCCGGAAGCGCCTGGCCGCTTGAAGGCTGTGCGCTCCGACGAGCGTTGGCGTCCGGAAATCCGCGTGAACCAGCGCCGGGACTATCTCCGCTGCTACCGTAAGGGCAGGCGGCGGCATGGTACGTTTGCTATTTTCTATTCCCACGCTAACGATGATGCTGGTCTTCGGGTCGGGATTACGGCCAGCCGCAAGGTTGGAAAAGCGGTCATCAGGAATCGACTGAAAAGGTGGGTTCGCGAGATTGTCCGGCGATTTCCCGAACGAACGGCGATGGCGTCGGTTGACGTGGTCGTGCATCTCACGCCGCGGGCACGTGAAGCGTCTTTCGAAGCATTTCGGGCCGATCTCTTCGGGCAGCTCGAGCGTTTCGCGGGGAATCGGCGGTGAGAGCCGTCGTTTCTTCGCTTCTGCGCTCATACAAGCGGTATCTATCACCGCTGCTTCCGAAGGCGTGTCGTTTTACCCCGAGTTGTTCTGAGTTCGCCATTCTTGCCGTCGACAAGCACGGCATTGTCCGAGGCTCGGCGATAACGCTGGCTCGCCTGATTCGCTGCCAACCGCTTCATCCCGGTGGCGTCGACCTCCCTTAACGTTAGACGAAAGCGAAAGGTCACCGAAACCGTGGACAATCGTCGGCTATTCTTGGCCGCCTTCATTTCATTGGCCCTGGTCATCGTCTGGGGATGGTTCGTGCAGCCGCCCGCGGTCGCTCCGGTGGAGAGCGAGCCGAGTGGGAGGGTGCCGATTCCTGCGGAGGCGCCCGCAGGCGCACCGCGCGAGGCCCAAGCGGAGGCCGAAGCCGCCGGCGGCTCGGTGGCTGAGCAACCGATCCAGCAAACGGGGGCGAGCTCGATCAATGCCGAGCCCGCTCTCCCGGACATCGTCGCGCTCGGCGAGCGGGATGTTTCGGTTGAGACGGATAGGTTCAGCGCCACATTCAGCAACCGGGGCGGGGTGTTGACGTCGTTCGTGCTCAAGGACGACCTCGATGCCGATGACGAGCCGCTGGAGCTGATTCGGGCACGGGGTAGCGTAGATGCTTATCCGTTCGCGCTGGTGGACGCAGCGGACGACGTTCTATTCGACGAAGCCCTCTTTCATGTCGAGCGGGAGGGCGATGGGCCGGGGCCTACGAGCTTGACATTCACATTTCGCCAGGCAGGCTTGGCAGCCGTCAAGCGTTTTCTTGTCCGCCCGAACGGTGTGCTCGAGGTGGATGTCGAGGTCGAGGGCGTCGTTGATTGGCGAGTGATCGTGGGCCCTGGGTTGCGGGACCTCGATGCGAGCCAGCTAGGCAATCGCTTTCTTCTCCCCTCAGCTGGTTATATGCAGAGTGGCGAGGTGGAGAGGCTCAATCCGTCGAAGCAGCGGGAGGACTTGTTTCTACCGGTTGGGGGCCTACGGTGGGCGAGCCTCGAGGACAACTACTTCCTCTCGGCCATCGTGCCAGAGGCGGGTCTGGTCGGTGTGACGATTCGGCCGCTCCGGCAGCGTCTCGGGCTCGATAGCGAGCAGCGGTTTATCTCGATCGATGAAGCGCTCCGGGAGGGACAAGAGGACCTCAGCGAGGTGCAACAACTGCTTCTCCACAGCGCGGGCTCGCAGATGCGGTTCACCGCATTCTTCGGCTCCAAGCGGTATTCGGAGCTGAGCAGCCTGCCGTACGGATTGCAGAACACCGTGCGTTGGGGCATGTTCGGTTTTCTTGCGCGGCCGCTCTACTACGGCTTGGAGTGGATCCATCAGCGAATCCCAAACTACGGCTGGGCCATCGTGTTGATGACGCTCATCATCAAGCTCGTCTTCTTTCCCCTGACCCACAAAGGGCAGAAGTCGATGGCGCGGATGCAAGAGCTGTCGCCGAAGATTCAAGCGATTCGAAACCGTTTTCGTCCCAAGCTGAAGGACAAGCGCGGTAGGCCGAATCGCGAAGCCCAGCAGCAAATGAACGAGGAGCTGCTGGGGCTCTACAAGAAAGAAGGCGTCAATCCAGCCGCGGGCTGTTTCCCGCTGATCATTCAGATCCCGGTGTTTTTTGCCTTCTTCCGCTTGCTCCAGAGTGCTGTCGAGCTTCGGCACGCACCGTGGATCGGCTGGGTCAAGGATCTGGCTGCGCCAGACCCTTGGTACATCTTGCCCGTTCTCATGCTGGCAACTTCGATGTTACTGCAGCGAATGACCCCCGCGCCGCCGGACCCCATGCAGCGGCGCATCATCCAATTCATGCCGATCATGTTCAGTGTGCTGGCCGTGACCTTTCCGGCCGGCCTGGTCTTGTACTGGACGACGAACAACCTCTTGACCATGGTGCAGCAGTGGTTCTACCACCGATCCCGCAAGCAGGAAGGCGGCGCCAGCCGAGGTGGTTCTGGCAAGAAGTCAACCGCGCGAGGCAAGCAGTAGCGCGCACAGCGTCAAGCGAGAGGAGAGTACGAGGATATGGCACGACGGTTTTTTAGCGGTGCGACATTGGAACAGGCCGTGCTCGAAGCAGCTCGTCATCACGCGAGCGAGCCCGAGCAGATCGCCTTTCAGAAGCGAGAGAGGCGCCACGGCGTGGTGAATCTGCGGCGCAAGGTGGTGATCGAGGTGGATCCGGCGAATCCGATTCTTCCCAAAGGCGAAGAGATACCCTGGCGCCCCAAGCTGGCGGGTGTTCCGAACTCGTTTGATGAGGCGCGGTCGATTCCTGACCGGCCAGCGAAGGGTGAGCCAGCGAAGGCCGAGCCTGAGAAGGCTGAGCCTGAGAAGGCTGAGCCTGAGAAGGCTGAGCCTGAGAAGGCTGAGCCTGAGAAGGCTGAGCCTGAGAAGGCTG
>JAZDDE010000375.1:0-2716 GCA_036679495.1 Gemmatimonadota bacterium
TGTCATAACATCCCCGGCTTCCCGTTACCCACATCTCCCTCCCCCGACACGCCCGACTCCCCGCGGCGCTTCACCAGAAGAAAAATCGCGAGGACCCGACCCTGAAGCTGGACACAGGAGCCCTCCCCGCCTAGCCTCCTCGCATCAAGACGGTGTATTCAGGCTCGGACACGAACATGCCAACGCAAGACACTGTGGCGGTGACCGTTTGCGGTCGCCTGTTTTCGACGGATGACATCAAGGTCATCCGTGACATCATCGCCAGTGGCCTGGCGCCGACCCGGGCTGCGATCGCCCGTCAGACTTGCGATGCCCTCGGCTGGAGGACGCCCGGCGGTCGCCTGAAGGCGATGAGCTGTCGCGTTGCGCTGCTTCGGCTTTCGGACCGGCAGCTCGTTTCGCTACCTCCGGCGTTGCAGAGCAACGGTAACGGCAAGCGATATCGTCCGACCCAGGACATCGAGATCCCCGCACAAAGCGTGGAAGTTCGTATCTCGGAGCTGTCCGGACTGACGGTTCGCACGGTGGAGTCGCGAAGCGATTCTCGGCGATGGAACGAAGCGATCGCCCGCTTTCATTATCTGGGCTACCACCCGCTGCCTGGCGCCCAGCAACGCTACCTGATCGAGCACGATGGCGGTCTTCTGGGCGCGATCGGCTTTGGTGCCTCGGCTTGGAAGGTCGCCTCGCGTGATCACTGGATCGGTTGGACACCACCGCTCCGGAAGACTCGCCTCCATCTGATACTGAACAACGCCCGCTTCTTGCTGCTGCCCTGGGTCCGGGTCCGAAACCTTGCCTCCTGGGTGCTATCACGGTGCGCCAGGCGGATTGGAGACGACTTCCAGAATCGCTACGGCTACCGGCCGGTCCTGCTGGAGACGTTTGTCGAGAAGGACCGATTTCAGGGAACCTGCTATCGCGCGGCCAACTGGATCCATGTCGGCGACACAAAAGGGCGCGGCAAGCTCGATCAACATCACGACAAGCAACTCCCGGTCAAACGGGTGTTGCTCTATCCTCTCGATCCGAAGGCTCGCGAGGTGCTTTCCGCATGACGACTGCGAGCCAAGCAGTGGCGGATCTCCACCCTGACTCCAGGTCGGCGAGGGTGAGTCCGTGGCACACTTGGGCCGAGGATGAGCTGGGCGGAGCTGGCCTTGGCGATGGCCGGCTCGATGTTCGGGCCACCGAAATGTTGGCATCGTTCATCGCTAGCCCCCAGGCGTCGATTCCCCGCGCGTGTGGGGGATGGGCCGGAGCCAAAGCTGCGTATCGTTTTTTGGACAACCCCAAGGTGGACGAGAACATCCTCTACGAACGACACCGCAAGACGGTGCTACGCCGTTGCGCCGGGGAAAAGGTGTTGCTGGCGATCAGCGACACAACCGAACTGGACTACACCCGGCACCCGGAGACCGACGGTCTGGGTCCGCTCAGCGACCTGGTCCATCACGGGATGCTGCTCCATCCTACGCTGGTGGTGACGCCGGAGCGGGTTCGAAAGTGGCTTCAGTCACTCGAGGCAGCGGAACGCCTAGCGCAGGAGGTGGACGAGGACACGCAAGTCATCGCGGTGTTCGACCGGGAGGGAGACACGTTCGACGTACTGACCACGGCGCGGCTCGATGAACGCAAGAGTCATGTCCTTGTGCGAGCGCGGACGGACCGCCGCGTGGCAGAGGCAGAGGGCAATGTGTGGGCTCGGGTAGAGGCGCAACCAGAAGCGGGGCGCATGGGGATGCAGGTCCCAAAGAAGCTGCACGAAAAGCCGCGGAAGACGGAGCTGTCGATACGCTACGCGCGAGTGAAGGTCCTTGCGCCCGACCATCGGTCGAAGTCGGAAGGCAAGGAACCGGTGGAGGTGACTGCCGTCCTTGCGCGAGAGGAGCTTCCACCGAAAGGGAAGAGCAGGATCGAGTGGATGTTGCTGACGACGGTGGACGTGGAGTCAGCCGAAGACGCCTGGAAGATCGTCAACGCGTACAGCTGCCGGTGGCAGATTGAGATCCTCTTCAAGGTGCTGAAAACGGGATGCGAGGCGGAGGAGCGTCAGCTCGAGACGGCGGAGCGCCTGAAACGATGTCTTGCGCTCGACATCATCGTGGCATGGCGGATTCTATATCTGACGATGTTGGGCCGCGACACGCCGGAATTGCCATGCACGGTGGTGTTCGAAGAGTGCGAATGGAAGGCCCTGTACGTCTTCGTGAACAAGTCGCCGGACGCGGTGCCAAAAGACGTGCCGACGCTTCGCGAGGTCACCCGGACGCTGGGTCGCCTGGGCGGTCATCTCGGCCGCAAGGGGGACGGGGAACCAGGTGTGTTGACGATGTGGCGGGGCTTGCAGCGCTTGCCGGACATCTCGGAAATGTGGCTGGTCTTCGAAGGCCGGCTCGCCTCTCGCGACTGATCCGTCTGTCGGTAAAGGGCCGCGGCCCCGTTACGGCGCATCCATTGCTCGCTGCGCACCCAGGTCGCCGTGCATCCGCGGAGCCATCCCGCCGTAGTTGTCCCGCCCGCAAGAAGGGAGGCAGCATGGCGACTCAATCCAGACGATTTCGGGCCATCTCGTAAGCCCACCAGCCCAACGGCAGCGCTCACTGACGATCTTCCCTCGAGTCGCTCTGCTCTCGCTGATGGGCTCCGGTCTCCGCCGTGACTTGTGGGTAACGGGAAGCGCGCAACCACACCCGCATCCTTGGGGTGAACGGGG
>JAZDDE010000376.1:0-25346 GCA_036679495.1 Gemmatimonadota bacterium
TCGGCCGAGCATTCGGTTGACCCATCGCCGGAGCCCGCCGCATGACCCGCATTCTGGTCGTGGACGACGTGGCCCCGATGGCCGAGCAGTACGCTTACGACCTGCGCCGGCTGGGCGATTTCGAAACCCGCGTGGTGGGAGACGGACGCGCGGCGCTAGACGCGCTGCTCGATGAGGCGATCGACTGCGTGCTGCTGGATCTCGAGATGCCGGGGATGGACGGGTTCGAGGTGCTCCGAACGATCCATGAGCGCGGTCAGGACATTCCTGTGGTCGTGTATACCGGGACCGGTGACTTCGATCGCTGTATGCAAGCGGTTCGTTTGGGTGCGAGCAGCTTTATCGACAAGTCCGAGTCGATGCACCGGGTCGTGCACGAGATCCGAAAGGCTCTGGAGCGGGGACGCCTCACGTCGGAGGTGCGAGAACTGCGCGCTCTGGTGGACACGGGCAGTCCGCTGATCGGGGACAGCCGCGCCATGGAGCACCTTCGAGACGCGATTCGGCGTATCGCTCCGGTACCGAGTACGGTGCTCATCGTGGGCGAGTCCGGAACGGGTAAGGAGCTGGTGGCCCGTGAGATTCATGAGTTGAGCGCTGGAGCAGGCGCCCCCTTCGTCGCGATCAACAGTGCGGCCCTTCCGGAGCACCTCATCGAGACCGAGTTGTTCGGTCATGAGCGCGGAGCCTTCACCGGCGCCAACCAGCTGCGCCGGGGTGCGTTTGAAGCGGCCGAAGGCGGAACCCTTTTTCTGGACGAGATAGGGGAGCTACCGGTTGCGGCGCAGGCCAAGCTTCTGCGCGTCCTGGAACAGAAGGAAGTCATGCGCGTCGGAGGCACGAAGACGATAACAGTGTCAGCGCGGGTCGTGGCAGCGACACACCGGAACCTGGAGGCTGACATCCAGGATGGGCGGTTCCGTCAAGATCTGTTTTACCGCATCAACGTGCATACCCTTCGCGTCCCACCTCTTCGGGAGCGCCGCGAAGACATTCCCATGCTGGCACGGTACTTCCTCGATACCATTTGCCGCCGGTTCGGAATGCCCTCGAAATCACTTTCTGCGGATGCGGTAGCCGCTTTAGTTGCTTACGATTGGCATCGGAACAACGTGCGTGAGCTCAGGAACATCGTGGAGCGGCTCGTCATTGCCGCCGATGGTCCGGAGATTGGTCTCGACCTTGTTCCGCCCGAGATCTTGGGTGGAACCTCCGCTTCCGGCACCCAAGCCTCCGGCTCCAACGAAACAGATAGCTCGTCGCCCCAAGTGACCGATCTGCGCGCCCTACGGGCCCACGCGGAGCGGCGAATTCTTGTCGAGGCCCTGGAACGGAACGCCTGGCACATAACGCGGGCGGCCCAGGAGCTCGGGCTCGCTGACCATTCCAGTCTGATCAAGATCATGCGCCGGCACGGGCTCAAGAAGGCCAAGTAGCCGGTCGGTAGCGCCCGTGCGAGACCGAACCCGCCGAGTCCGTGTCCGCTCGGACACGGTTCGGGATCGAAGTGACGTGTCCCGTCGTACACAAACGACGGCGAACACATCCTTCTCGGAAGCCTCCAACAGTCTCCATAAGTGCGACAGTACATACTTTTAGCCCCACGTTATTCTGGCTTCAGGCACGCCTGGTCATCTCCTTGCCCTCCTTCTCTCCGACGGTCACATAACACGGCGCCGAAGGGCGCTCAGCAAGGAGGACGAAATGATCCAGATTCACCCACTTCGGTTCTTGGGTGGCGCCATCCTGCTTTCCGCTGCTGCTCTGGCGGCCTGCGGAGACGCCGATAGTGCTACCCGGTCCAACCGCGTAGCCACGTCGCAGTCGCGACAGGCAACCGCGACGCAAACCTCAGCGCGCCCGAGCGTTGGTCAGTCGGGAACGGCCACGTCCCGCACGAACCTCACGTCAGTCGTGGCGACACCGCCAAGCAGCGTGGACACTCCAATCACACGCGAGGTTTCCTATGAGGAGGCCGAGGCCGCGTACCGGGACAAGGAATATGGACAGGCCACTCGCCTATTCGACGCGTATACGGAGCAGCGGCCCGACAATCCGTGGGGTCACTACATGCTGGGCCTGTCGGCATGGAAAGCTGGAGATCTGAGCCGCGCAGAGGACGGCTTCGACGGAGCCCTGATTCGGGACCCGGGTCACGTTAAGAGCCTGGTCAACCTGACCCGCGTGCTGGTCGAGTCAGGTCAGCCGGAGAAGGCGCTTGGCACAATTGAGAAGGCCGTCGAGCTGGACCCGGCCTCGGGCCAGGTCCACCGTGTGCTCGGGAATGTACAGTCGGAGCTTGACCAGCTGGAAGACGCGATCGGATCGTACCGGACCGCGATACGGCTTGATCCGGGCGACGCGTGGGCGCTCAACAACCTCGGCCTGATGCTGATTCAGCAGGGCCGCGAGGAAGAGGCGCTCCCGCCTCTGGCGCTGGCAAACGAACTGAAGCCTGAGGTCCCCGTCTTCCTCAACAACCTCGGAGTGGCCCTCGAGCGAAGCGGGTTTCCGTCCGCGGCGGCCGACGCGTTCGCTGCTGCATTGGATGCCGACAGCTCTTACACCAAGGCCCAGATAAGCCTGGCGCGTGTTGAGGGCGTCACGAAGACGGATACCGACTACGTCGATCTGCCAGCTCTCGCCGGGGCTTTCGTGCTCGAGATCGAGGGCAGCGTAGTAAGCGGCGAGGCGCCTGATGAGGTCGAGCCGGAGGCCGAGGTTGGCGGCTGACCCGCGCTTACTAAAACGAATCGGCGGCCCTACAAAGCTGCCGAGTTGAAACCGGGGAGGGAGGACGCGGCCAGCGCGGCGCGTCCTTTCTCGTACCCCGTTACTTTTCAAAATGAGAATCTGGATCGATGCCGACGCCGCGCCGCGGGAGGTGAAGGAGGTTGTCTTCCGCGCAGCGAAACGACTTGGCTTGGACACCGTCCTCGTCGCCAATCAATCCATCACCGTGCCGCCGGCGTATCCGATGGTCTCGGCGGTGCGAGTGGACGGAGGGCCAGACGTCGCGGATGACCATATCGCCGAGCACGCCAGGCCGGGCGATCTCGTCGTCACTCAGGACATCCCGCCTGCTGCGCGACTCGTGCCCGAAGGAGTGGTCGTCCTCGATGTCCGCGGGACTGAGCACACGGAGGCGACCATCGGAGAGCGGCTCTCTGTCCGAGACTTCATGGAGGGCCTACGATCTTCCGGGGTCGCAACGAGCGGACCGCCTCCTTTCGACGCCCGAGCGAAGCGGCAGTTCGCCTCTGCGCTCGACCGGGCGCTTACCCGCATGACGCGGCAAGAAGGGGCCTGAGGTAGTAGCCGCGAGAACAAGGGCTCAAGCTCACGAGGATATCATGGCCAAAATTCACGAGTACGAAGGCAAGGACATTACGGTCACGTACGACGTGGAGCGCTGCATACATGCGGCCGAGTGTGTGCGTGGTCTCCCGGCTGTCTTCAATCCCGATAATCGTCCGTGGATCGATCCTGACGCGGCTTCCGCCGATGAAGTCGTCGAGGCTGTCGGACGGTGCCCCACCGGTGCGCTCCAATACCTTCGTGACCACGGAAGTGGCGCGGATGAGCCTGCCGTCGAGACCGCGGCTGCCGGTGCTGCGGCCGCGGAAGTCGGCGCCCCCAATGACGCGAGCCCCGCCGACTGCGCCACTATCGACGTTTCCTCTAACGGACCCCTACTCATAGCCGGCGAAATCACGCTCGGACTGTCCTCGGACGCTGAACCGCTCAAAGTGACCAGCGTTGCCCTTTGCCGCTGCGGCCACTCGTCCAACAAGCCATACTGCGATGGCTCGCACGCTGCCGCGGGCTTCGTAGCGGACTAGGACCGAGATTTCACGCCGACGAGCCAGGTCACTGAGAAACCCTTGGCGCCCGGCCGAGTATATCCAGCGGTGAAACGGCGGCCCGTGACTCCGGCTGGGCGGCCGACGATGTGCTTATGCCCGCAGTGTGAGGAGCTCTGCATGGATCGGCGTTCTCGTCAGCCAGGCTCTTACCCGCGGTGAGGGGTGGCAGGGAGGTCGGGATCGCGGTCGTAGCTCTCGCGGCCATCGTGTGCCTTCCAGCCGAAGCGTCTGCGCAGCAGCAGCCGGCCCGAAACCCCGCCGACTATGCGCCCGCCTATCAGCTCAGCAGCGGAAAAGCCGCCAAGAAGAAGCGCGCGCTCGGAATCATCGCCGAGCCCCTGGGGACACTCGATCCCTGCACGCGGCCCGCCGGCCCCAACTTCGTAAACTTCGTGAGCCGGGGACGCACAGTGGGCGAGGCCACGTACATGTACGGCATTGACCTGTGCACGCTTCGGCCGTTCGTCTACCAGGAGCCGACGCGCCCAGGGGCGATCGCTGGCTTTGATGCCAATCCGCCCCGGATCCGCTGGGCAAACGACCCCGCCGACAGCCGGAACCTGCGCGGCGACCGCTTCGGACTCGAGCTTCTTGTCGGCATGGAGGGAGTCTTCACCACCGCGAACGTGGACTTCGGTTTCTCAGCGGACCGGAATCCCGACGCGTCGCTGGCTCCGTACATCGGCATACGCTTCAGCCGAATCCGCCTGACCTATTCCCGAGCGGCGTTCCCGAGCCGTAACACCTGGCTCACGAAGGTTGGAGTCATGCCGTTCCGCCAGAGCCCGACCCGGAAACCGCGTCTCGGTCTGCCGCAGGGCAATCCGGGAGGCGAGACGGAGTACTTCGAACCCGTGTCTGATGTGTGCAACGCCGCAAGTCTGGGGATTCGAGGGGTAGACGAGTTCCGGGTGGGAGAGAAGCAGGAGGACGAATTTCCGGTCACCCTGACCATGGTGTCGTACTGCGGCCCGGAGTATGCAGCCTATTCCGTCCGAACCCGGACTGGCCGGGCATACTTCAGCCAGTTCAACAACACGTATCCGCAGTTCGCCAACTGGGGCGACATCCCGCGCGGCGGACTGCTCAATAACCTGGCTCTCGTGGGCGGGTACGGGAGTGTCGAACACGACTTCGGACGATCTAGTATCGAAACGAAAGTGCTGTACCTGGGAATTGGCATCAGTTTCGGCGACAGCCGCTGGCGTTTCGACGGAGGCCGTTTGTTCCCGCTAGAGAGCTTTGACTTCGTGAACGGTCTCGATCCGTTCCGAATTGAAGTGACCGGGTGGACCGCCGGATTCCAGCGAGCCCTGAGCCTGGGCGAGATCGGCCTGTGAGAATTCAGGCGTCTCTGAGCCTGCTGCTTCTGGCGGCGGCCGGTTGTGCGGTGCCACTGACGACCGAGAGCCTGAGCGGGCTCGCACTGGGAGGGGGCGCCCTGGCCGCAATCGGTGAAGTAAACGAGGCCGGGGTCTCCAGTACCAGCCACTACCGCTATGCCTACGATGCCGAAATGGAGGAGGTGGTTTGGCTGGTCCAGCACGTGATCCGCTCCGCCAACCGTGCCGCCTTCTCGGCGGGGCCTGCGGAGACACGGCGCACGTCGAGTCCGGCGCCAAGGAAACAAGTCACGCCAGTTCCCGTGTTCGAGATAGACCGGACGCTTTCCAAGGCCACGGGTGACTCGCTGGTGTACGTGATTTCGTTTCGGCGGGGACGGCGCGCGGTTCTCATCGCGACGCCGGGCAATGCGCGATCCGTGCGAATCGACATCGCCCCCTATGAGCCGGAGAGTGGTGCCCTGATGATGCTGGCCTCTGATGACGCGCAGCGGAATGCGGTGGAGGCGTTCCACGAGCACTTCTTCAAAGCCGCTCGGGAGATGAGAGGCCCTGAGAGCCTGGTGCGACAGGACTGGAACGCGACGACCAGCCGTGCGGAAGCCTCCGGGGAGGGGAGTTCATGAGAGGCCGCCCAGCCACCGTCGGCCACCGAGCCGCTGGCCCGACTGTAGCGGCCGCGCTCACTATCGGCCTGACATTCGGTTTCGCCGGAACCGCGGCAGCCCAGTCGTTCGGCAAGAACCCGATGCGGACGAATCCTGAACTGGCGCGTCAGAGTCGCCTCTCGGCGGGGCGTGTAGACATCATCTACTACTCTCCGATCGACACGTTGGCCCGCCTGGCCCTGCCCATAGCTGACAGCTGCATCACGGAGATGGCCAACGTGTATCAGCACACGCTGGCTCCGCATGAGCGAGTAACGATTCTGCTCTACAGCGAGTGGGAGGATTATCGCCAGGGGTGGGTGTTTCCCGGCTTCATGACACCGCGCTCAAGCGGCTACACGGAGAGCCTCAAGGGCAACGTCGGTGTGTCTTTCGACGCCGATGCAGGGCGCCTGCACGAGGTGGTTTGTCATGAAGTGGCCCACAAGTACCAGAACAGCATTCACGACCAGTCGTACCGCAAACACCCCATGCAGGCCCTGGTGCCCAAAAGGAACGAGTACTTCTTCCCGCCCTGGATTTCGGAGGGAGATGCCACCTACGCGAGTAACGGTCGGTTCTCGCTGGGCGAGATGTACGTGCGCTACGTCGTCAACAGCGGGCGCGTGGACTACGGCCTCAAGAACATGCTCGCCGCTCCCCGAAGCCTGATCAGCTATTTCCTCGGCTCCGAGTTCTGGCGCTTCGTCGGAAACGACTTTGACAGCGAAACGCTGGCGGAGCTGAAGGATCGCGAGCGCGGTGTCTTTGCGAGAATTCAGATGGGGGACTCGCTTCGGGTCCGGTTCCTCAAGGATCAGGCACTGTATGGCAATCCGGGGGAGGCCCTCAGCGACATTTACGGCGTTTCGATTGAGGAGCTGGATAGCGCGTTTCGGCTCTACCTGAATCTTCGCTTCGGCCGCGACTATACGCACACCCGGGACGCGGAGATGTTCGCGGACCGGATCTCGGAGAATCCGGGCGAGTGGTATGACCGGCCGTATCTGGCCCCGCCCCGCGCCGTTTCAGCATCTGAGAAGGAGCTGCCGGCGGACTCCGTAGTTGACCTGTTCTACACCGCCGCCCACGACGGGTACGAGGGTATTTTCGTGCGCAGCATGGAGTATCATCCGTCCGATGCGCCGCCTCCCGATCCGGCACTATTCGACGCCTGCCTCCTGCGCCAGCCCGGAGACTGCATCGAGTACGGTGAGGCCGAGCCCGAGGCCCCGCCCGACGGGGATGCGGGCGCCCACCTGGCCGCGGGCCCGCTGTTTCAGCCGCCCAATCTGACCGGGGAGGACCGTGATCGATATCGCGGCCGAGTGACCGCAGACTGGGACGCGCGGCGGGTGATCCGGGGCGGCACCGAAGACTGTCAGACTCTCGACATTCGGTCCAACCGGATCGACGTCTATCAGGATGAGTCCAGCCGGCTCCTGGCCTACACCTGCACCGACAGCCGATTGCAGACCAAGGTCGTGGGCGTGTTCGATCTCGACCTGGACCGTGAGATCGAACGCTATCCGGTACCGGGCCTGGGAACGATCCGGTCTCCGACCTGGTCGCCCGACGGCCAGGCGATCGCTTTCTCCGGCATCGCGAGTTCGGGAACCTCTGATCTGTACCGAATCGACAGACAGGACGGGAGCGTCGAGAAGCTGACCAACGATATATACGCCGACGGCGAGCTGGACTGGTCGCCGGATGGGGGATCCATCGTGTTCGCATCGGACCGTGGCCCGTACGGAGCGCACGGGCGCGGCAAGACGCACGCGAATCTGTATCTGCTCGATGTGGCCTCCGGTGAAGTCCTGTTCCTCACCTACGGCGACTGGATCGACGGGGTGCCAACCTGGTCCCCCGACGGTACGAAGGTTCTTTTCTCATCGGACAGAGGTGGGGCTTTCGATCTCTATGTGGTGGACCGCAGCGGAGCCGGGCGGAAGCTGACGGACATCTCGACGGGGATCTTGTCTGCCCAGTGGTGGCCCGACGGGAAGTCGATCGTGTTTACGGCGTTCGACGGCGGACAGCAGATCTACCGCATGGACGCACCCGCGACCTCGGCACCGGACACTCTTCCAGAAGCGGATCTGATCGCACTGGATGACTTGTTCCGGGGAGGATTCGAACGCGTCTGGGAGGCTGACTGGACGTGGGACGAGCATCTGAATCACGAGCTCGTTCAAATGGCGACGCCCGCCCGTGTTCCGGATCGGTACCACGTAACCCTCGGCAATATAGGCGGCAGCTTCAACTCGGGGTTCGGCCAAACCGGCGCGAGCATCTTCTTCACCAACCGCGACAACACCCAGCTGCTCTACACGTCGTTCTTTTCGGGTTTTCTGGCAGGGAACAATCGCACGGGACTGTTTGACGCGGCGGACTTCGAGAACCTGCACGCGGAAGTGGGCTACCTGAACCTGTCCAAGCGCCTGTTCTGGGGAGGCCGCTGCTACCGGCACTCGGATCTGTACGCGGACGAAGTGTTTCAGAACATCTACGGTGAGGACCGGATCGGGTGCGCCTTCGTCGGCCAGTACCCCCTTTCCATCTTCCGCAGAATCGAGTTTACCGCCGGGGTCGAGTGGTCGGAGAGGGCCGACTTCCCAGACTTGCTGCTCGTCCAGTTCCAGCGGCTCCGGGATCAGCCCAACGACATCGTGTTCGAGCGCAGCGCCCTGCTCACCCGGCTAGGCGCGTCCTACGTCAAGGACAATTCGCTGTCGGTTGGCGGTTACCCCGTGGATGGTTGGCGCGGCCGGCTGGACTGTGGTTTCGACCTGGACGTGAGCCACTTTCGCGCCGATACGTACTCCTGCCGGGGAGACGTCAGAAAGTACTTTCGACTGGGCCCTCGCAGTAATTGGGGAGCGCGCCTGTTCGCGTTTCGGAGCGGCGGGTTCACCCCGTTACGATTCACGCTCGATTGGCGAAACCACATGACGTTGTATCCGCAGTTCAGCCTGTTCGGCTCCACGGGCTGGGTCGCGAACGCGTACCTGGCCTTCCCTCTCATCGATCGCCTGCATATCGGCCTTCCGGTCGCCGGGATCGGACTACCTCCGATCCGGGCTGCGTTCTTCGTGGACGCGGGACAGGCGTGGCTCGGCGGGCAATCACGTGGACCGGTGTGGGGGGACGCGGGCGTGCGGTGGACCACCCAGCTAGGGTTCCTTCCGCTGTCGCTGGCGTGGGGCAAGCTGTTCATTCTCAACGGGAACGGGCTTCAACTGCCCACGCGGTTCCAGGGTACCCGCTGGATTCTCACGATCCAAACCACGCCCTAGCTCTACGCTACGGCAGGAGCCGGGATCGGTTCCCCTTCGCCATCCAGTAGACTTGGCTCCCACATCTGGATCATCTGTAGGAACGCGTCGACGTACTCCGGATCCAGGAAGTCGCCAGCCAGTGATCGCAGATGTTCGAGCGTGCGGGCCACCGGCCAGGCATCGCGGTAGGGCCGTTTCGTGCGTAACGCGTCGTAGATATCACACACCTGCACCAGCCGGCTCAGCGGATGCGGCTGCCGGGGATAGTGAAACGCCGGATACCCACCGGTCCCCTGCCATCCAATGTGGTGCTCGAGCGCCACGATCGCGGAAAGTTCGTATCTACCGCCCTCGGCGAGCAGGATCCTGGCGCCCTCCACCGGGTGCAGATTGATGAGCAGCCGCTCATCGTCCGTGAGCTTGCCGGGCTTGTTCAGGACCTCAAGAGAAATGAGCGTCTTGCCGACATCGTGCAAAACGGCCGCCTCGCCGATGGCTTGAATATCAGTCGAGGCCAGAGACAGGGATTCGGCCAGGCCCATCGAGAGCACAGAGACGTTGATGGAATGGGTGGCGCTGTACTGGTCCGCTTCTTTGAGCTTGACCAGCGGTAGCAAGATATCCTCTCCGCTATGCATCACCGCCGTGAGCAACTGAACCAGAGCCGTAGACTCCGCCGCCGGCACCTGCCCCTGTTCGGCGATCTCAGTATGAAGCCAGTCGGCCACCCCGAGCTCTTCCCGCAGATTCAACGGCACTACGCTGGTCCAATCCTTCCGGTCAGTCTCCTCGCCCACTACGGCGATGGGACCAAACCGAATTCTTTCTCCCGTCCCGTAGGCCTGTTTCCTGGGTTTCCCGTCGCCCAGCGACAGCCGAGCATTGACCTCTTCCAGCAAGTTCTCCAGTTCTGATCGGGTCACGCCAGCGTCCACCTCCAGACGTTCGGCTCCCACTTCCCCGAGCCGTAGCGCCCACTCCCATTGGCGCAGGTCAGGGATCGGGCGATCCCCGAATACCACATCACCCTCCAGGAAAGAGAACTTTGCGCTGGTCTCCGCTTGCAGCAGCTCGCGGAGCTTCGCGTACGCCGCATCCAGCGACCGCTCGCGTTCCGGATGGCCTGCCTGATACAGGCTGACGGCCGAGAGCTGCTTGGCCAGCGCCTTCAGAAACGCGGCGGCCAACTCCATGGGAGTCGTCATGCCGGTTCTCTCTGGCCGGCCGCAAGGCTGATCTTCGGATCGGACGAGCGAAGGCCCACCTTAAGCACCTCAGCTACCCTGCGGTCGTCGGGCCAGCCAGTCCTGAGTCCTTTGAGAGCCGCCACGAGCTCCGGCGAGCGAGGCGGCAACTTGCTCCAGAACAGGAATCGACGCCGAACACGAGTAACCTGAAGGAGGGTGTCGAGGGCTTCGGGTGACCCGGAGCGAGCGAGGCAGCGAATCGCCGGCACCCGAATCCGTGACTCCGCCCCCGGATCCAGTGAGATTCGCCGAAGCTGAGGCAGGGCCGCAGGCGCCCACGACGTCTCGACTTCGGCTATTGCCAGTGTGGCGAACCGCTCGTGTTCTTCGGAAAGCGCGGAGACTACCGCCGCGCTGCGTAGGTCCGGAAGCTTCATGCTGAGCTTGAGCGCCTCCAGCCGAACCATCTCGTGTTCGTGCCGGGTGAACGGTTCGGGGGAGAAGCCTTCCGGGAGGCTGGGCAGGGTTCCCAAGAGTGAAAGCATGTTGCGAACCACGAACCAGCGCTTGTCTCGGCTCCGCTCGACCAGATTCGGTCCGAGATTCGGTCCGAACTTTGCCAGCCTCTCGAGAATCTTCCAGCGCGTCGAGCGAGAGGAAGACAGAGCCAGCGCGTCGAGCAGCGGATCGGCTGCCTCCTCTCCGAGCAGGGGAACCAAACGGTCGATCCATTCGAAGTTCGGGGTCTCAACCGAGGTCAGCTGTCGAAGGGTCTCACATGTGCTGACTCTCTCCCACATCTGGGGTGCGACTCCCGATTCTGGCGGCGCCTCGTCCAGGAGATCGAACAGGGTGCCCAATCCGTCCCCGGTGATCAAGTGATCGGTGGCGTCCTGTACCATATCGGTGCCCATATCCAACTCGAGGCCCATCATGACGACCCGTTCCGGGTCGGACGAGAAGATGGCGGCCTTTTCGCCGGGCACCGAGGGCGACCCCGCGCTCATGCCTGCCAGCGCGGCGTCATAATCTTCCGCGTTGGGGTTCTCCAGATTCCAATCTTTAATCAACCGGGTCACCTGGTCCCGCAGGGCGGCCTGGGCCTGGGGCTGGGATTCACCTGTCGCAGACGCATGCCGAGCGAGTTTCGTGATCACGCGCATCATGCCTTCCGAAATGTCACGCCCCTCCCCTTCCTTAGCGGCCTCCAGAAGATCCAAGACCGCTTCGGCGGACAGTTGGTTCGCAGCGCTGGCCAAGAACTCCAGCTCCAGAGCGGCGTTTCCGGCCATGCTGTCCAGCAAGCGCTGTAGAGCGTCCGAATCCAGCCGGGTTACGAGGCCCGACACTCGACTCTGAAGGTCCGCCGATAGTTGCGGCGTTTCGCTCTTCATCTCGCGCGTGATCGTCTGCAGATACCCTCCGATCACTTTGTCGTAGGCCGCGTCTCCCTTTCTCTGGGCAAAGGCCTTCGCCACGGCCGCCGGGTCTGCCAGCGAGCGTTCCTCCTCGCCGCTGTTCTCGAGTGCGGCCTCTGCGAGCAGGATCCACAGCCTGGAGCACGGCACGTTCGCGGAGTCGGCGGTCACTCCGACCTCTCTAATTTGCAGCTTATCGTACCCCATCGAATGCAGCCGAATATTGGGACGACCCGCGTTCAAGTCCGGTCGCAGCCCCAAGGGCGTCTCTGCCCGCTGGGGCTCGACGGCTATCTGTGAAAGGAGGTCTGCGATTTCGCTCTCAGCCACCTCTCCGGTGAAGATCAGGACGCCCAGTTGGTGCCGGGAGAGACGCTCAGCCAGGGTTTGCATGAGCAGGTGCTCACGGTCGGTCGGCGCGCCCTCGATGATCAACTGGTCCTTGGCCACAGCGATAACCAGGCTGTCGCGCGTCGTCAGGAGCTCAGTGAGACGGTCGGCGACACTGGTCACAGCCGGGGAGAGGGCCGGGTGACCGGCAGGATACATGGAGTGCTTCTGGTAAGCGGACGCCAGATCCATCAGGAAGTCCGTTAGCTCCTCAGCCAGCGGGACACTTCCATCCGTGTCTTCGATCTTACGTTCGCTCAAAGTATTCTCACCCGCTTTACCATTCGAAAGGTGCCATATTTCCGGAGCTTACGTGGGCAAGAGGTGGGCCTACGCCAAAGATCAGCCCTCAAAACGCCCGAGAAAGGCTTTTGCCTCGTAACTTGTTGTAAGAATGTGGGATGTGCCTGCGTTTGGTGCCTGACGGGCCGATTCCCAATTCTGCCCCTCGCCGCGGTACAGCGGACTCTGCACGCGGTACTTGCGACTTGCAGCGGCCATTAGACGTGTCCGAAACGCGGATTCAGAGGCTTGATGCCGGGCAACGGGTACCGCGGGTGCCATGTTTACACTGTGTGAGATCTCGGTTGTCTCGTCCTGAACGGTGTTACCCAGCTAACTTCCAGTCACCCATGCGCATCCTAATCCTCACATTCGGCGGTACCGGCGATGTCCGGCCCTTCGTCGCCCTGGGGAAGGGCCTGAAGACTCGGGGTCACGAGGTCACGGTGTGTGCGAACAGCCGCTTCGAGCCGCTCATCACGGGCCACCGGCTGGACTATGCCCACCTGAACGACGGGATCACTCAGATCCTGGAGTCTCAGTTAGGCCGCGAGACGATCGAGACCATGTCGAGCTTCTGGGGTGGGCTGAAGACGGTCGCCACGATGCCGCGGAAGCTCGGTCCGCTCATGTGGGAGACGCTGAGCGACACGTGGACAGCGGCGGAAGCGGTCAGGCCCGATCTCATCGTCTTCTACACGAAGGCGGGTGCGACGCCGCACTTCGCCGAGAAACTGGGCATTCCTGTCGTGGCGGCTCCGCTGTTCGCGCAGTTCGTGTCCACGGAAGAGTTTCCCAGTCTGGGCTTTCCCGCTCTGAAAATTGGTCGCTGGTACAACAGGCTGACCTACACGATCGTGATGCGGGCCCATGGCCTTATCGGAGGCAAGCACATCCGGCGCTGGCGGGTGGCCAACGGTCTATCACCAAGATCGAAGACCGGCCTGTTTCGCACGGCCTCTGGCCAGCCGATTCCCGTCATGCACGCGTACAGCCGGCACGTAGGCCTCGTACCCGTGGACTGGCCGAGCCACGCCACGGCGACCGAGTTCTGGTTCCTGGATCGTGACGACGAATGGCAGCCTCCGCCCGATCTCCTGGACTTCTTGCGTGCCGGCGAGCCGCCCGTCTACATCGGGTTCGGCAGCATGGCGGGCCGGAATCCGCAGCGCGTGACGGAGATCGTGATCCAGGCGCTGGCGGCCGCCGGCGTTCGCGGAATCATCGCCAGAGGTTGGGGCGGCCTGAACCCGGATGATCTGCCCGATTCGATCCTGACCCTCGACCACGCTCCGCACGACTGGCTGTTTCCGAGAATGGCGGCCGTCGTGCATCATGGTGGGGCCGGTACGACCGCCGCCGGCCTGCGAGCGGGCTGTCCGACCGTGGTATGTCCCTTCTTCGGCGACCAGCCGCTCTGGGGCGCCCGGGTGCATGCACTCGGTGCGGGTCCGAAGCCGATATCGCAGAAGAAGCTGACCGTCGAGAATTTGTCGGCCGCCATTCGCGAGGCAGTGACGGATCCGGCTATGCGGGCGAGTGCCGAGGCGGTCGGCGAGAAGCTGCGCGCCGAGGACGGGATCGCGCGGGCGGTCGAGGTAGTTGAGCGGGCGGCGGGCTAGGGGGGTGGCGATTTCGAGTGAGAGTCCGTATCGAATACCTGGATCGGAGAGAACGAAAGGCAGAGCATGGAAAACAGCTAGGAGCAGCAAATCCGGCCTCTGAATCCGTGGTTCTCGATGTGGACAAGGCCGAGAGCTACGATTCAGCAGATCATCGATACAAACCCTGAGCACATGGTGCTGGTTCTGGCCGCCATCGCCGGTTTCTCCCAGACGCTGGATCGGGCGGCATCGCGCGGCGGCGGGGACGTACTGGGTTGGCCCATAATTTTTCTCATGGCTCTTGTAGCGGGCCCGGTCGGCGGTATTCTCGCGCTGTACCTGGGCGGCTTCCTGTTCAGGTGGACCGGTGAGTGGATTGGCGGTAGAGGATCCTCAAGGAATATCCGGGCCGCGATTGCCTGGTCGAGCGTACCGGTTGTCTGGACTCTGCCGGTCTGGATTCCCGAATTGGCCCTCTTTGGCCAGGAGCTCTTCACAACAGAAGCACCAAGAACTCTGGCGAGCCCTGCGCTGACAATCCTCTCCCTGGTCTTTTGGCTTGTTCTGGATGACCATCGGCATTTGGCAGATCATACTCCTGCTGAAGAGCCTGGGCCAAGTTCAAGGATTTTCAGCCTGGAAGGCCCTCGTTAATGCGATGTTGCCGGTCGTGGTTATCGCCGGTGTCTTGCTGGCAGTATTTGCAGGGATAGGGATCTTCAACTAGGGAGGCACGAGCCGCTCTCCGTTCTACAGACCACAGAGTCGCCGACACCATTCATTAGAGGACATCCCTATGGCTACCGTAACCGCTGAGATTGGATCAGGGACCGACGTCACGATCCGGGCGCGACAATTCATTATGGCGAGCGACGAACCCCCCGCTGCTGGTGGGACCGACACGGCCCCCACGCCGTACGAACTTCTCCTGGCCAGTCTCGCTGCCTGCACGGCCGTGACCTTGCGGCTGTATGCCAATCACAAGGGCATACAACTCACCGGCGCCAAGGTCTCTCTGACGTTCGACCGGGTGCACGCGGATGATTGCGTGGACTGCGACGAGCGAGCGGACGGCTGGATCGACCGCATCCAGTCTGAGGTCGTCCTGAGTGGTGATTTTGACGACGCGCAGCGCAAACGGCTCACGCAGGTGGCGCAGCGCTGTCCGGTCCACAAGACACTCGCGAACGGGGTGCATATCTCGGACTCGGTCAGCTTCGAGTAGGGCGCAAAGTGTCGATCTTTCGCTCCTCAAGCCCGATCCCGGCCCGGCGCCAGCCTGGGCCGAAACCTGGAACCCGAACGAAGGGCCCAATGTCGATTAACCGGATTGCCATTGTCTCACTGCCGGTGACAGATCCCGAGCGATCGCGGGCGTTCTTTTGCGACGTTCTGGGTTTCGAAGTACGCCGGGATAATCCCATGGGACCGAACCAGCGCTGGGTTGAGGTCGCTCCACCCGGTGCCAACACCAGTCTCACGCTTGTGACGTGGTTCGAGACCATGCCACCAGGATCTGTCACTGGGCTGGTCTTGGACACCGCAGACATCGAGGACTCGCATCGCCAGCTTACGGAGCGAGGTCTGGATATTGGCGCGATCGAGTCGGCGCCCTGGGGTCGTTTCGCGACGTTCAAGGATCCGGACGGGAATGGCTTCGTGCTTCAAGAGGCATCGCAGGACCTCTGAGCCGGATGACCGACCACAACCGAGGAGGCTCGCCATGTCCGACGACCATCGGCGCGAGATCGATGTTCTTCTAACCGAGGATCGGCGGTTCGAACCTCCTAAGGATTTCCGAGACAAGGCTGAAGTTAGTGACGACAGCCCCTATACTCTGGCCGCGCAGGATCGAGAGGCCTACTGGGCAGAGTGGGCCGACAAGCTCCACTGGTTCAAGAAATGGGAAACAGTCCTCGAATGGGATCCTCCGTTCGCCCGTTGGTTCGTTGGCGGCAAACTCAACGTGTCCTATAACTGCCTGGATCGGCACCTAGAAAACGGGCGGGCGGACAAGACCGCCCTGATCTGGGAGGGAGAGCCCGGGGACAAGCGCGTCTTCTCCTATCGCGAGCTTTACCGCGAGGTGGCCCGGTTTTCCTCCGCCCTGAAGGGCCTTGGAGTCGAGAAGGGGGATCGCGTGGCTATCTACCTGCCCATGATCCCGGAGGCGGCAGTCGCGATGCTGGCCTGCGCACGGATCGGTGCTCCCCACTCGGTCGTGTTCGCCGGTTTTTCGCCCAAGTCTCTGCGCGATCGGATCGAGGATACGCACGCCCGGGTCCTGATCACCGCCGACGCAGGCTATCGCCGCGGCAAGCTCGTTCCGCTCAAGAGCAATGCAGACGAAGCCATCGATGGACTGGATTTCGTCGACGCCGTGGTGGTCGTTGGCCGGCACGCCGGGTCGGAGGATGGCGAGGTTCGCGGCGAGATGCGGGCCGGACGAGACCACTGGTACCACGAGCTGATGAAACAGACGCTGACCGAGTCGCCGGCAGAAGAGATGGACTCGGAGGATCTTCTATACATCCTGTACACATCGGGCACCACCGGTAAGCCCAAAGGTGTCGTCCACACGACTGGAGGCTACCTGACCCAGGTCGTGGCGACGACGAGCTGGGTGTTCGACCTCAAGGATGACGATGTCTACTGGTGCACCGCTGATGTCGGCTGGGTGACCGGCCACTCGTACATCGTGTATGGGCCCCTGGCCGTCGGGGCCACGGTTCTCATGTACGAAGGAGCCCCCGACTATCCAGACAAGGGCCGGTTCTGGCAGCTGTGTCAGGATTATGGCGTCACCGTGTTCTATACGGCCCCGACAGCGGTCCGCGCGTTCATGAAGTGGGGTGACGAGTGGCCGGCGAGGTACGATCTGGACTCGCTCAGGCTCCTGGGGACGGTCGGCGAACCCATCAATCCGGAAGCGTGGATCTGGTATCACGAGCACATCGGCGGCGAGAGGTGCCCGATCGTGGACACATGGTGGCAAACCGAGACCGGGGCGATCATGATCACTCCGCTTCCCGGTCATACTGTCACCAAGCCAGGTTCCTGCACCGTCGCCTTTCCCGGTATCGACGTGGCGATTCTTGACGATTCGGGGCGGGAGGCTGAGAGCGGGCTACTCGCCATCACCTCGCCGTGGCCGTCAATGCTGCGTGGCATCTACGGAGACGAGGAGCGGTTCAGGGAGACCTACTGGTCGCAGTGGGACGGCGTGTACTTCCCGGGCGACGGGGCCCGCGTGGACGAGGACGGATTCTTCTGGATCATGGGACGGGTGGACGATGTCCTCAACGTGGCCGGACACCGGATCGGGACGATGGAGGTAGAGTCGGCCCTGGTGGATCACCCGGCCGTTGCCGAGGCGGCGGTAGTTGGCCGCACCGACGAAATCAAGGGCCAGGCCATCGCTGCGTTCGTATCCCTGCGGCAGGGAATCGAGCCGAGCGCAGAGCTCGAAAAGGAGATCCGGCAGCACGTAGCCGATGAGATCGGCGCCATCGCAAAACCGGCCGACGTGATCTTCTCCGCGGATCTTCCGAAGACCCGAAGCGGCAAGATCATGCGCAGACTTCTGAGAGACATCGCGGAGGGCCATACGCTCGGAGACACGACCACTCTGGCCGATCCCGGCGTAATCGAGCAACTCCAGCTCCAATACGAGGCCGAGGGGAAAGAGGAGTAGTGAGCCGGGCCGGTCGCGCGCTCGCGCTGCTCTCGGTTGCCGAATTGCTGGACATGTCGGTCTGGTTCGCTGCCAGCGCGGTGGCGCCGTAGCTTCGGGCCGAATGGATCCTGAGCGTCTCGCAGGCCGGGTGGCTCACGACGAGAGAGGCTAGCATGGCACGTGTTCTTGGAGTCGGAGGCATTTTCTTTCGTTCGAAGGATCCGGAGGCTCTGGGCCGCTGGTATCAGCAGTGGCTCGGAGTGCCCGTCGAGCATCCGTACGGCGCCAGTCTGAAACCCGCCGACATGCCTCCGGCGGGCCTCACGGTGTGGGCGCCGTTCAAGCACGATACCGACTATTTTGATCCATCCCCGAAGGAGTTCATGTTCAACCTAGTAGTCGACGATCTCGACGGGGCGCTCGCTCAGGTCCAGGAAGGTGGGGCGGAACTGGCAGGCGAAATCGAGGAGTACGAGTACGGACGCTTCGGCTGGTTCATGGATCCCGAGGGCAACAAAGTCGAGCTCTGGGAGCCGGCGGGTGAGAGTTCGTGAGCGTCCGGAACGCAGAACAGTGAGCCTGGCATCGTACCGAAAGGGACTGAGCAAACGTTTCGACGGTCGGATCGCCCCTTCGAATGAGGAATGGGTGCAACGCTTCGGCTCCGATGATTCCAGGGCCGGTGTGTTCGAGTTTCTGTCCACTTTTGAGAGGATTTTCGGTATCCCGGCAGGACTTCTGCGTCCTGAGGATCCGATCACCCTGTTCTCCGTTCCCCCGCCGGCCAGGAACTGGTGGCGAGATCACTTCCATGATTTCTTTGCCCGTGAAACGCTCAAAGAGTTGGAAGACGAGCTAAACGATCGCCGTAAGACACTGGGTCTCAGCGCCGAATACCCGCCGCCGGAAACCGTTGACGAGCTGATGGACTTGTGGTGCAGGGAGGCCGAGTGAGGGTGCAACTCCGAGCCCGCGGGATCATCCGTCCCGCCGCCACGGCCGCGCTCTTCCTGCTGGTCGCCACACCAGCTATGCCGCAGACGCCACCGGAGCCGCCCGGCGAGTCGATCGTCGGCGCCACGCTGATAACGCTCGACCAAGCCACCTCAGAGTGCCTGAACCTCGAGTGGTCGGGTGAGCGCGGTGCGATGTCTGACAACCTGCTGACCGAGGGCTGCGAGGTCGCGAGTACCGGCCAATTGCCGGCCATCGGCGAGACAGTCTGGTCCTGGGCGCTCTACCACCACACGTCCGTGTGGGGGCCGGACGACGACACGCCGGAGGGCAGCAGGTACCTGTTCCCCGATACGATTCCGGAAATAGAGCTTGTCGTTTTCACAGGTGTTGGCGGAGAAGGGCAAATTCGCCCGATCTGGCACGACCGCGTCGAGCAACAAATCGAGCTACTCCGTCCACCCAGAGCCGAGCTTCTAGGCCAAGCTTCGGAATCGCCGGAAGCTCTCTTGGTCCACCGGCGCTGCCTCAACGGGACCGGCGGCTGTCTGGATCACCCGTATCGCATATCAGAGGACGGCCGCTTTACGGCCCTACGGCCGCACTACCGCAGACAGCTGCAAGACCCGCTTTCCGACGAGTGGGGCATGTGGAAGGGAAGCTACATCGATCCGGTTCGACGGATTGTGGAGGCTCCCGTGTACCTGCCTGGCGATGGCAACTGCTGCAGTTCTCTGATGGCTACCGCCACAGTAGTCGTCGAGGGAGATGCGCTCGTAGCCGACTCGATCGCTATTGAGCCAGCTCTAACCCTCGATGCCTGGCTGGTACTTCCCGGTGAACGCTTCGGTCCGATTACGCCAAACACAGGTGAAGCAGACCTGAGAGAAATGCTGGGTGCGTCTTCCGTGGTCGCTGGGGAGATCTACCTGGCGGAGGGCTTCTGCGCGCCCGGCGTCCGCTTGTTCCCGGGCTGGCCGTTCGAGTTGGAGCTGGCCTGGGCTGACTCGGCTCGTGCCCGCCCTGCGTTCGTCCGCTCGCGTACCGCTTCCGGAGCCTGGCGCACACCCCTCGGTGTGGGTGTGGGGACCACGCTCAAGGAGCTCGAACAGCTTCGCGGGGAGCCCATCACCTTCAGCGGCTTCGGCTGGGACTATGGTGGTGGTACCTCATGGGAGGAGCACACAGGTACTCTCCACCTTCGGCTCGACATCGATCCCGTTTCCAACGAGACGCTCCAACAGCTAGACCAGACTGACCCCCGCACGAATGAAATCTTCGGTGACCGATCAGTTCGCTCCGATCACGCGATCATCCGCCAGATAACGGTCCAGGTCGAGGAAATTAGCCTGTATTGGGCAGCAACATCCGCAGAGAGGGACTGCGAAGCTGCCCTTTGACCAGCGTTCACTCATGCGTTGGTAATCACCTGCCGGTCGGCCGCCGAGCGATCACTTGCGCGCGTAGGTCGCCGCTCCGAAGAGCTGCCAGTCGGTTCCGGTGTAGAAGAAATCCTGGACCTCTACAGAAGCAACGCCGGTCTGCCTGTAGATCGTTCGCCCGCGCTCGGTAGGTGACTGCCAGATCGTGGTGAGCGCCGAGTCCGAGACGGTGGCTCGCAGTTCCAGAATCTCTCCCCGGGAATCAACCCAGACGCCATGCACAGTATCCTGCTCCGCTACCCTGTAGTGGGCTCGCGCTTCCATTTGCGTTTCGCCGCGAATCTCGTAGCTCAGGCCCATGAAACGTCCGCCGAGTTCCCGCTCCCATTTCATGGCGAAGCTCGCCGGACGGCCCATGAGCTCACCTTCGCCCTCCCAGGTTCCTTCGAGGTGCTCGAAGATCGCCGACGAGGTTCCTGGTGCCACGTCGATCTCCGCTCCTGCCATGAGTGCCAGCGCGGTCGCAAGGATCAAATGCTTCATTTGTATGCCTCCAGATAGTCATGACTTCGTCTCTCCAGGTACGTGCGTACGGGGACAGACTGCGCGAGAGCTACCGCCGCCGTAACAGCGCACCGTGCCTCGGATGTCCTGCCAACTCGCCAAAGCAGCTCCGCCTCGACAGCAAACAGTGCGTGATAAGACTGAAGCGACTCTTCCTCCTTGAGCGGGTAAAGCGCGCGCAGCCCCGCCTCGGCGCCACGGACGTGGGCTACCGCCACGACTCGATTGAGGGCCACGACCGGCGAAGCGTCCAGCTCGCTCAACTGGTCGTAACAGTGGAGAATCCGGCCCCACTCGGTGTCTTCGAACCGAGATGCAAGCGTATGACAGCTCGCGATCTCCGCTTGCAGGTGGTACGCGCTCACTTCGTTGCCGGCAGCAGAGCGCCGATGGTGCTCGAGCGCCCGCCGAATCAGGTGCCGATTCCATCGTGAGCGGTCTTGAGCATCGAGTGGAAGGAGGTCGCCGCCCCTGGCAATACGGGCCGGGAGCCGGGCGGCTTGGAACAGGAAGAGCGCCGCCAGGGCGTGGGACTTCGGACCGCCAACCTGTGAGCTCGCGGCCAATAGCTCTGCCAGCCGGATCGCCTCGTTGCACAGGTCCGCCCGAACCAGGTCGGCTCCGGTAGTGGCGCTGTACCCTTCATTGAACATCAGGTAGAGGACCTCGAACACGGCGTCCAGGCGCTCCGGCATTTCGTTCGCGCCTGGAATCTCCAATGTAATGAGCCCATCGCGTAGAGCTCGCTTGGCCCGGACTAGCCGCTGAGCCACAGTTGATTTACCGGTCAGGAAGGCCCGAGCGATTTCTGTCGTTCCAAATCCGCCAACTGTCTTCAAAGTCAGCGCGACCTGCGCATCGACAGAGAGCGCGGGATGGCACATGGCGAAGATCAAGCGCAGCTCGTCGTCCTCGATCTCCTCCGAAAAGTAGACGCTTGGCGCCTGTGCGGACGCTGGCTCGGGCAAGATCGAGCGCTCGAGTTCATCGCGTTTCTCGGCCCACCGACCCTGCCGCCTGAGAAGATCCATCGCCCGGTTCTTGGCTACCGCGAGGATCCAGCCAGCGGGATTCTCCGGGAGGCCCGATATCGGCCACTTCCGCAAGGCCTGCACGAACGCGTCCTGCACCACGTCCTCCACGAGATCGAGGTGCTGGACACCCAGCACGCGAACAAGCGTTGCCGTGAGCTGCCCGGCACGCCGCCGAAACAGGAGGTCCGCGACTGCACGGACCTCCTGCGATTCTGTGCGAGCGACTCGCTTCAATCGCGTCGATTTCACTAGTGAGTCGGTTCGACCTCGCGAAGCTCGATACGGCCGCCGAACTTGAGATGTGGGCAATCGCGGCTGATTTCGACCGCCTCCGCATAGTCACCGGCCGCGATCATAAAGAACCCACCGATGACTTCCTTAGCCTCGCTGAACGGACCGTCAACTACTCGGAGCTTGCCGTCCTCGCTCGTAAGCCACCGTCCCCCCTCATCGCGTAGCTTCTTGCCGCCCGTGAGCCGGCCTGCCGCACCCAGCTCCTCCCGCCAGGCAACGTACTCACCGATCACGCTTTCGATCTCGTCCGGCGCAAGCTCCTCGAGTGCGCTTGGCTCTTCGTGCAGTAGCAACATGAAATCCGCCATCATTCTCTCCCGCTATTTGTCCATTGTTGAGGTGGTTGTTCTAGGAACGAACGAAGCAACTAAGAATCGACAGCCGCCCGTGGCGGGCGGCCGTCAAGGCAAAGGATTGGGCTCTGTGGATATGACCCCGGCCGGATTCGAACCGGCGACCTCGGGATTAGGAATCCCGCGCTCTATCCTACTGAGCTACGGGGCCAGGCCGCGAAGATAACGCGGGCCGGAACCACGCCGCCATTCCGTCGGATAGGCGCTGGTTCCACCGGTCAAAGTCTCGCCAGGTCCGCCAATCTGGCATAGTGTGGTCCACATTGGCGGATTCAGAAGTTCGGTATATGCAATAATGGCATGTTCTTACAAGAATATCGCGGCATGCGGATTGCGACAGTAGAAAGCAGACAATCCCCGAGCGCACATAAGCGCCTCGATTTCTGTATTGCCGGCATTGTACTGCCGGAGAAAGACGTAGGAGGATACGATGCTACCGATCAGAACTTTCGTGCCCGCGCGGACACTCTCTCGACCAGAGTTACGCCTGGGAGTGGAGTCATTGTTCGACGACTTTTTCGGACGCGCCCCGGTGGGTGTAGGCGCGGACAATCCGCGTGCGGATCTAATCGAGACCGAGGAAAACTTCGAACTCGAGCTGGATCTCCCGGGATACGACGAGAAGAACATCGACGTAACCGTCGAGCAGGGAATCCTGAGCATCACGGGAAACCGTGAGTCGACTCGCGAGGAGGAGACAGCCGATTACAGGCTGCGCGAGCGGTCGTTCGGCCGTTTTACCCGGAGTTTCTCAGTTCCTCAGACTATCGACTCCACAGCCGTGGCCGCCGAGTACGAGAATGGTGTCCTGAGGGTGACCATGCCGAAAGCGGCTGAGGCTATGGCTCGCCGCATCGAGGTGTCCACGAAGTCCGAGAAGTAGGGCGCCGGGTCGCGCAGATTTGGGCGGAAGGGGCGGGCTTCGGCTCGTCCCTTGCCGTGTGTTAGTCAGAGACCAGCCTGACGCTTAGCTTCCCCGACCATGAAGAACTGGACTGTGGAAGCTCCCGAACGATTTCGCCTCCTCCCGGTCATCTATTCGCATGGCTGGTTCCAGTGTCGCCCCTATCATTGGGATGCTGACACCGACACCCTCACACGCGTATTGCGCCTTTCCGGGGGCGATCTCGTCCTCTTCACGCTGGCGGAGACGGCTCCCGGGACGCTCGCCATCAGCTCTTCTGCCGACATATCCGAGGCCCAGCGGCACGAAATCGATCGGGCCATCGGCCGGATTCTATCCTTTGACATCGACCTTTCCCCGTTCTACGCCCTCTGCCAGGGGCACGAGACGCTCGAGCGAGCCAAACGCATGGGGGCAGGCCGGCTCATGCGCTGTCCGAACCTCTGGGAGGAGATGAGCAAGGCCATCTGCGGCACGAACGTGCAGTGGAAGCAAGCTGTCAGCATGATCTCCCGGATGTGTGAGCTGGGCGATCCGATCGGCGGATTGCACGCCTGGCCCACGCCCGAGCAGGTGGTTGGGGCCGGATCCCTGCGGCTTCGCGAGCACTGCCGGGTTGGATACCGGGCTGACTCTCTGGTCGAGCTGGCCGACTCGATCGCGACCGGCCGTCTGGACCCAGGCCCCGTCCAGCGAGGTGAGCTTACCGAGGATGAAGCCAGGAAGTTCTTCCTGAGTGTCAAGGGCATCGGCAAGGCAACAACCGCTTATCTGCTGAACCTGAACGGCTACTGCAGCGAGATCTCAATCGACAGCGCCGTCTACAACTTCACATCCAAGAAATATTTTGATGGCCGAAAGCCTAAGGACGCGGAGATCGTTGCTCTGTACGACGCGTTCGGAGACTGGAAAGGCCTCGCCTACTGGCTCGACTCCGTGATCAGTGCCTGGTGGGTCTCTTCAGGAATCGAGTTCGACGAGGCTTAGCCCCCGGTCGTCTCCAGAATCATCAGCTTTTCCCAGATACTGCCTGAATCAGGTGGTCGCCGTCACCCTAACCGCACAGAACTTGAATCCAGGGATCTTCCCGTGCGGGTCCAGCTCGTCGATAGTGAGGATATTGGCCGACGCCTCCCGGAAGTGAAACGGGATAAACACGCTCCCAGCCGCCATCTGGGCCGACTTTAGTGCCCTCAGCCGGATCTCGCCTCGCCGTGACGCAACCTCGACCCAGTCTCCATCGGCGATACCGAGCTCACGCAGGTCGTCCTCGTGCATTTCGACACGTGCCTCAGGAGCGATCGCGCTCAGCACTCGGGACCTCCGCGTCATGGTGCCGGTGTGCCAGTGCTCGAGCAGCCGGCCCGTGTTGAGCACGAACGGATATTCTTCGTCCGGCAACTCTTTGGCCGGCTCGAACGGCCGCGGAACGAACTTGCCGAGCCCGTTTGCGGTCGGGAACCGGTCTCCGAATAGCACCTGCGTGCCATCGGAATCGATGTCGGGGCAGGGCCACAGCTTTCCTGTCAGACCCAGATTCTCATGCGTCAGACCGGCGTATGACGGTGCCAGCGACGTGAATTCGTCGAATACCTCTGCGCTTGAGCCGTAGGACATCGGATAGCCGAACGCTGTCGCCAGGTCGCATACGATCTGCCAGTCCTCACGGGCTTCTCCAGGTGCCCCGAGCGCCTTCCGGCCCACCTGAACGCGCCGGTCCGTATTCGTGTACGTCCCGGTTTTCTCGAAGAAGCTGCTGGCCGGCAGAATGACGTCCGCAAACTCTGCCGTTTCTGTGAGAAAGATGTCCTGGACGACCAGGAACTCTAGGTTGGAGAGCGCCTTCCGGACCTTGTTCTGGTTGGGGTCGGACATAAACGGGTTCTCACCCATCATGTACATGCCCTTGATCCCACCGTCCAGCGCGGCGTGCATGATTTCGACCACCGTCAGGCCCTTGTCCGGGTCGAGCGGAGTATTCCACGCCGCCTCGAACTTTTTCCGAATCGCCGGGTCGGTGACGTCCTGATAGTCCGGATAAACGATCGGGATGAGTCCCGAGTCCGAAGCGCCCTGAACGTTGTTCTGGCCCCGGAGCGGGTGGAGTCCGGTTCCCACTCGGCCCACGTTTCCGGTCATCAGCATCAGCGAGATCAGGCAGCGAGAGTTG
>JAZDDE010000377.1:0-2541 GCA_036679495.1 Gemmatimonadota bacterium
GGAGTGACCTGTGCGGCGACGGACGAGTTGCAGTATGCGTTGGGCAATCCGGCCGAAGCATCGCTGGCCGCGGCATTGGGATTTATCGAGACCGGAATGTGCGCGCCGATCGCGTCGCAGTCCAAGCCCTCCGCACCGGCGGCGCGACATCAGGACATACCCAGAGAGCCTGGCGCCCCGGCCGCGCAGCGGCTTCTCGGGGCCTACTGACTAGCGTTCACCAGCCCATGCCACGGCCGCCATCGACGGCAAGAATCTGTCCGGTGATGTAGGGTGCGTCCCTGACCAAAAACAGCACCGCCCCGGCAATGTCCTCTGGGTCGCCGGCACGCTTGAGCGCCGTCTGGCCGATAATATTGGCTTGAACCCGTTCGGATATTCCGGACTCCGGCCACAGGATCGCTCCCGGCGAGACGCCGTTGACACGAACATCGGGCCCAAGGTCCTTCGCGAGCGAGCGAGTCAACATCGCAAGCCCGGCTTTTGTCGCGCCGTACACCGCGTGATTCTTCAGTGGGCGCTCAGAATGGATGTCAACAATATTGATGATAACGCCTCGAGATTCCTGCAAGTGCGGCAGCGCGGCCTGGCATAAAAAGAGCGGGGCTTTGAGATTGCTGCCGAGGAGATCGTCCCACTGGTCTTCTGTGATCGATCCCAGTGGCGTCGGATAAAAACTCGCGGCGTTATTGACGAGAACGTCCAGCTGCCCCGTTTGGGCTATTACGTCAGCAAGCAGCTGCTTCGGGGCGCCGCTAACGCGCAAGTCCGCTTGCATCGTGAGCGCGGAGTCAGGGCGCGAGCTATTGAGCGTCGCCACGAGTGTCTGCGCGGCCTCGCTGGAGTCGAGATAGTGAACCACGACATTGGCTCCCGCCGTGTGCAGGCTCTCGACGATGGCCGCACCAATGCGCCGGCCGGCGCCGGTGACTAGCGCCCAGCGCCCCGCGAGAGAATTGCTTTGATCGGAATTGGTCACTGCTACTCTGCCCCGTGACAGCAGGTCGTAAGGTTACACTATCCGTGTTTCCCACTTGCCCTCGGGCCTGAGTTTCGATGTCCGCACGCTATCCCGAGCCCGATGAACAGGCACTCGCTGTTAGTCACCAACTCACTGCGCGGATTCGCCAGGAACTGGACGAGGCTGACGGCTGGATAAGCTTCGAACGCTACATGCAGCGGGCCCTCTACGAGCCGGGTCTGGGCTACTACAGCGGCGGCAGTATCAAGCTCGGTGCGGCGGGCGATTTCGTCACCGCGCCCGAGCTGTCTACCGTCGTCGGACAGGCCCTGGCGCGCGAGATCCGCCCGGTTCTTGAAGCAACGAACGCTCCGCTCATCCTGGAGTTCGGCGCAGGCAGCGGGCGTCTGGCTGAGAGCCTCCTGGTCACACTCGACGACGATGGCGCACCTGATCTCGAGTATCAGATCCTCGAACTCAGCGCCGACCTCAAGGAACGCCAGCGCTCGCGGCTGGCCACTTTTGGGGATAGGGTCAAATGGTTGGCGCGGTTACCGGTCGAGCCGTTCGAGGGGGTGATTCTAGCGAACGAGGTGCTTGATGCGTTTCCCGTGATCCGCTTCGTCAAACGCGCCGGTCAGGCGAGAGCTTTGGGCGTCAGTTATCAGCGCGGTACCTTCGTCTGGGCGGAAGGTCCGGCTGACCTGAAGCTAAGCGCTGCCGTGGAGGCGCTTGAGGCGGAGCTCGGTTACGTGCTGCCGACCGGATTCCGTTCGGAGTTCTCGCCCGGTCTGCGGGCGTGGATGACGAGCGTTGCAGAACGTCTGGTTCGAGGTGCGCTGCTAATCGTCGACTACGGGCTCGTCAGGCACGAGTATTATCATCCGTCACGTTTTGACGGAACGCTGGTTTGCCACTACCGTCATCGGGCGCACACAGACCCGTTTCTATTCCCGGGACTGCAGGATATCAGCGCATGGGTGGACTTCAGCGCCTGTGCACAAGCGGCGAGAGATGCCGGTCTTGCCGTAGCGGGCTTTACGACTCAGGCTCAGTTTCTGCTCGAGGGCGGCGCGACAGATTGGTTACAGAGCTCGAATGGGCGTGTGAACGCCAAGCAGGCTCAGGCGTTTAAGACACTCGTCCTGCCGGACGAAATGGGTGAGCGTTTCAAGGTACTGTTATTGACGCGCGGAATCACTCGGACCCTGCCCGGCAGGGACTTTCGCGACCGGCTCTGATTTACAATCTATTCTCTTTGTAGCTGCTACCATTTGCCGGGTAGTCGCTCTGCAGTCAGGGAGTCAGTGGATCCAGTTCAAGTGTTCGTGTTGGCGGTGCTGCAGGGCCTGGTTGAATTTCTGCCGGTCTCAAGCTCCGGTCATCTGATACTCGTACCCGCATTACTGGGTTGGCCCGATCAAGGTCTAGGCTTCGACATCGCGGTGCACGTCGGCACGCTCGCTGCGGTAGGCATCTACTTTCGCCGCGAGCTCGTCGATTTGGGTCGAGCGTTATTCCAGCCCGATAGTCGTGACGGCAAGCTCGCCTGGTCGATTATCGTCGCAACGGTTCCTCTC
>JAZDDE010000378.1:0-14361 GCA_036679495.1 Gemmatimonadota bacterium
CTTTCAACTCCACCAACCTCTGAAAATCGTCGCTTCCCGGCCGGCTGAGCCAGGTTTCTTCGAGCGGTTCGCCTTCGTCGAACAGGGCTCCGTAGTATGCTGCCCCCAGGGAATATGGCCCGAGCAACCACTTGTAGCTTGCCGCGATCAGCGCGTCAGGCCTGGCTTCTTCGACGCTGAACGGCGCTGCGCCGACCGACTGAGTACCATCAACGATGAGAGCGGCGCCAACCTCGCGGGCCCGTGCCCCAAGCCGGACTAGATCGAAACGGGTCCCGTCGGTCCAGTGAAAACATGGAACGGCGACAACAGCGGTGGCGGTATCGATGGCCTCCCAAAGCCGCTCGTTCCAGCGCCTTCCGCGCTCCACCGGCCCGGTCGGGGGCGCGACGGCGCGCACCTCCAGGCCCCTCGACGTAGCGAGTCGTTTCCAGGGGTACACATGGCTGGGGAACTGCTCCCCGGTCAAAACGATGTTTTGGCCGGCTCGCGCCGGGCAGTTTCTTGCCGCGGCTGATATTCCGTACGACGCGGAAGGGATGATGGCCACGCGAGACGGATCCGCGGTTACCAGACTGCCGAAGGCCCGGCGCACTGCATCCGCGTCCTCAAAGAAATCGGCGGCGGACAGGGTGGACGGGATTCGCTTGCGGCGCATACCAGCGATGCCGGCCTGCTCGGTCCGCCGAGGAAGCGGAGACATATAGGCACAGTTCAGGTACACGATGTCGGCCGGGAGCTGAAACTCGGAGCGCCAGGATTCAGTCACTACGCCGTCTTGCTCCTGCCAGCACGCTTCCGAGTACGGCCATAAGAACTGCCGCCCACCCGGCCACATCGCCGAAACGCGCATACACAGTGAGACCATCTGTGGTCTCGATCTGGACGGTGCGTGCGTCCGCTACGAAAAGGTCCGTTCGTTCATGCCAGCGGCCGAGTGGATCTACCGCTCCGGACACGCCGGTATTGGCCGCTCGAGCGATCCCCACCCGGTTCTCGATCGCCCGCATGACCAGGTGCGCGGGATGCTGGGACAGCGCGCTGCTCCGGCTCCACCACGGGTCCTCACGCCCGAACCATGCATCGTTCGTGATGTTGACGAGGTAGTCGGCGCCCCCGCGGCGCAGGCTTCTCGAGTGCTGCGTGAAGATCGATTCGTAGCAGATGAGCACGCCGAACGACGAATCGGCAAGTCTGATTGGCTCCGGAGGCCGTCCCACCGCAAAGCCACCGAAGAACGGCACATTCCTGAACCACTCCGGGTTCACGAACGGTACCCTTTCGACAATCGGTACCAGCATTCGCTTGTCGTAGCGCCGGTGAACAGTTCCCATGCGGTCCACGAGAAAGGCTGAGTTGTAGTAGTCGTATTCACCACCGCCGAGATCATTGGCGCCCAGCGCTCCAAACAAGACCGGCGCGTCCATCCGCGCGGAGAGTGCCGCCGTCCAGGCCATTATCCTTGGTTTTCCCGGATACCCGCGAGATGGGATCGAATCCACATGCTCGGGAAACACGGTCTCCGGGAGCAGAACCAGATCCGTCGCCGTATCGTGCGACAGACGGTTCTCCACCAGCCATTCGATGGCGGCGCGTGCGCTGTCCGATGCCAGCGTCTGATGCAGTTTGAGATCTTCCGGAATGTTGGGTTGCAGGACCACGACCTGTGCCACCACCCGGGTCTCCAGCGATCGCCAGCGCTGCAGGCTATAGGCGGCGGGAATGGCCGTCACAACCAGGGCCGCCAGGCCGAGACGCCAGGCCCGGGCGCGTGCGCCGGCGCCCACGCCAGGCCCGGCATCGGCAACGGCGCCGGAATCATTCGGCTCACGCAATGCCAGGACCGCTTCGGCCAGCAGCGCGTTGATCAGGACGAGCCACAGGGTGAGGCCGCGTGACCCCACCAGGTCGGCGGCCCCGATAAGCCATGGAAATCCGGTGAGCGTGTCGCCCAGGCCCATCCACGGGAACTCCACGTCACCCAGGTGGGCCCGTACCCATTCCGTGGCAGTCCAGAACAGCGGAAGCCCGACCCACAGGGGCCAGCCGAGGCGCGTTCGCACAGTGTGCGTGCCGAGCACCGCGACCGAGAGGAATCCGGACATAATCAATACAGGGGCCACGAAGGCCAGGAGGGCTAGCCATGTGTAGAACACGAGGGCCGTGAAGAGCCAGTAGAACACCAGAATAAAATAGAGAAGACCCAGAAAATAACCGCCTCGTAGAGCCTCACTTCGGCTCTGAGAATCGTCAGATAGGCCCCCTATCCAGACACCGAACGGGATCAGGGCGACAAAAGACGGGACGAGAAGGTGAAAGGGTGGGTGTGCGAGGCCCAGGAGGGCCGCGCTGAGCAACAGCCACCGCACCCGGCCCGGCAGCCTCAGGCTGGATCGAAGTTTCAAAGCTCGACCTCGCGGCCCTCCTTGGCGGACTTGTAGCAGGCGGCAGCGATTCTCATCAGGGCGGACTGCTCGCTGGGTGGCTCAACAGGCTTCTCCCCGCGCACGTAGCGCAGAAAATCAGCCCACTCCTGGCGGTAAGAATCTGTATAGATCGCCGAGCGCGACCTCTCCAACGGAGGCGTCACATCGGCCAGTCCGGTTTCCATCTTGCGGCTGATCTTGAACGGCAGTGAGCTGGCTGTGCCTTCGGCCGCCAGGACTTGTACCGCGTGATAGTCGCTTTCGGCTTGCAGCTCCCAGGTAACATCGAAGCTGATCGTGAGGTTACCCTCGAGCTGCAGAAGACCGAAGGCCGAGGCTTCGACTTCAGCCTCACCCGGTACCGGGTGAAATCGTGCCGAAACCCGCTCCACGTCCGGGTAGCCGAGGATCCACAGAGCCGCGTCCAGGGCAGGAATTCCCACATCCATCATGACGCCGGCACCAGGGAGAGACGCGTCACGCCGCCACCCTCGACGCGGACGCCGCTGGCGGTGGTTGTGCCATGCGGTGTGGACGAAGAAGGGCTCTCCGAGCTCGCCACTGGCCACGAACTGCTGAATAGACCGGAGGTCGAAGCTATATCTGTGGTTCATGGCGACCATCAGCTGACGATCGGCCGCTGCGGCCGTCTCGATAAGACGGTCAGCCGCTTCCACGGTCGGACAAAGCGGCCGCTCGCAGAGCACATGGAGACCCGCTCCGAGAGCCTCCATGACAATCGCCTCGTGTGTACCGGTCGGCGAACAAACCAGGACAGCGTCCAGGTCTGTTTCCGACAACAAGTCATGGAGAGTCAGGGCGACGGAGGGGATTTCGTACCGTTCGGCGATCGTCGTCATCTTGCTTCGGGCCAGATCGACTATCCCGGCTACTTCTACGTCAGGAAGGCGCATGAGAATGGGGAGATGCACGGCCTGCGCCGCAGACCCGGCCCCGATGATTCCAAGGCGAACGTTTCGATCCACGAGTCAGCGTCCACCGAAGTAGTATGCGAACCCGCCAGCGACCGCGAAGTTGTTGGCATCCGTGACGAGCGATCCGCGAACGTCTCCGTACACGATCCAGCCTCCCTGAAGCGCGAGCTCGAGCCCGGCCACCGCGGATAGGCCTGCCGTAATCACCCTGTCATCCAGGAAGGTTCCCTCAATCGAGGCGCCCGAATCGTTCAGCAGGTACGCGTCGAGCCCGATTCCGACATACGGCGCCAGACGGGACGCTCTGGTGGTCCACTGAAAGTCGGCGCCGATGACGGCCACCGACCGTTCGATCACGCCCAGATTAATGGCAGATGGCGGCAGCAAAGCCAGTTCCGCGATTCGGGCTTCGAGCGCCCGGATCTCGGTCACGTTCACGCTCTCTTTCCAGAACCCCAGACGGGGGACCACCCGAATGCCCGGCCCCAGAAATCCCAGATCTGATCGCACCTCAAAGCCGAACCCGTCATCCGTCTCGGCGGCGCCGACGTATGTGATGCTCACCCCGAGGGACCGAAATCCGAGGTTGTCGTAATCGTAGTCAGCCAGGTTCTGCGCCGGCGCCGGCCGAACTCCTACGGCCGCCGCTAGTCCAAGGGTCAACACTGCCCCCTTTAACACACTTCGGATCCCGCTTCGCACCCTTCGTCCACCGTCCCTCATCCCAACCCCTCCTTAGTATGCGCTGACCAGCTCGGCACCCACGTAGTACGTGCCCAAGATCTCCGAGTACCCCTGCCCCGCTCGCGCCCGTCCGAGCGCTCCGAACTGGCACATTCCGGCTCCGTGCCCGTACCCCCGTCCGTGCAATCGGATTCGCTCGGGATCATCACCATCCGCCACTTCGAAATCCGTCGAGTTGAGGATTCTGTCCGCAGCATCCCTCAGCGTCAATCGTATGTCCAGCCGGGTGAGTTCGGCATCCAAACCGGGCCCTACGAACGCGAGCGCCTCGACCCGGCCACTCCGTGTTCGGGAGCGAACCTCGAGACGGTCGATCTCAGGCAGCTCACTCTCCTGTACACCAAAATAAGCGGCAAGTTGAGGCCGGATGCGTTGGTTCAGCTCCGCGCGGCTAAACTCCGCCTCCCAGCGATACCGAGGTGAAATGGCACAGTAGTCCGATCCGTCGGGAGCAGCATCGGAGACAGACTGCAGATACGGTGCGGCGGGACGGTCCATGACTTCTTCGACCGGAGCGGTCCGGCCTCCGCACGTGGAATGATAGAAGGCGCGAATCGGCCGGCGTTCATACACCAGGACTTCACCCCGGGTGGTTTCGACTGCCCGATCCCCGTCTTCACGCTCCGCTGACCAGCCGCCGTAGGCCTGATCCTGCACGCTTCCGAACAGGTCGAAGCCCAATTCCTCCCGGGCTCCGAGGTGTGCGAGAGCGTACGTCCGGGCCGCTATGGTCTGGGCCTGAACAGCCGCGAATTCCGCGGGCGTACGGGTACCGATCTCAATGGGCACCACCCCGCGCAGGTAGTCTTCTAGTGGTAGAGTGTTGATGGCCGTGACGGTCCAGGCGCTGTGCACCAGCACTTCTGCGGTTCCTCGATACGACGTCTCGCCGATCTGCAGCGGGCCGCCGCTACTGGCGGGCTCGATCCGAACTCGTCGAAGCGTCTGAGCGATCCGTAGTCCTGCGGGAGAAGTGGCCGCCAAGCGGTCGGCCCGAGCTACCAGAACCAGGGTTCCACCGGCCGCGACGCGGCCGATCACGACGCCAGTCAGCGGATCTGTAACCACCAGTCCAGCTGGGGATGAAAGTGTCGCAGATGGCACGGACACTTCGATACCGACGCGGACTGTCGGCTCGGAGCCGGTGGGCCAGACGCCGAATGGTTCCGATGGCGCGGCGGTCGAAATAGCCGCGAGAAGGATCGTAGCTCGTCTCATTTGCCCCAAGCTCCTTCCAGCCCAATGGGCACGACAGGTAACGCGCGCCTAGGCCGCTCGGTCCGCGGCGCGCCGGGCGCCTGTGCTCTCACGGGTGCGGAGCGCATCTCTTTCAAGACGTCAGCGTCGAGGTCGAAGTCGTCCGCTGCCGTGATCCTGGCTTCCACGATCGATCCGGGCGTCAGATCGGTGTCACCGTGAAGACGCGTAATCCCGTCCACGTCGTCCGCCTGGCCCGCAGTGCGACCGGTCGCCTCCGGGCCGGTCGTCTTCACCAGGACCCGGCGAACCCTGCCTACCTCTCGGTCCAGACGATCGGCGCTGATCGCGCGCTGCACTTCGAGAAGTTCGGCCAGCCGCCCCTGGGCTACGTCGCCGGGTACGTAGATGTCCTCCATATCCGCGGCCCTCGTGCCTTCCTGAGGAGAAAACGCGAAAGCGCCCAGCCGGTCGAACTCCACGTCCTCCATGAAGTCGAGGAGGGCCCTGAAATCCTCGTCTGTTTCGCCCGGAAAGCCGACCATCACAGTCGTCCGGAGGGTCAGGTCCGGAATGGACCGTCGGAGCATGTGGAACCTGTTCAGCAGGGATTCCCGGCGCTCCGGGCGCCGCATCCGCTCCAGCACCGGATCGCTGGCATGTTGGATCGGCATGTCCAGATAGGGCAGAATCCGCTCCGCCGCCGCTACGAGCTGTATCAGTTCTGCGCGCACTCCAGCGGAATAGATGTAGAGCAGCCGAAACCACGGTATCGTGGTCTCAGCCAGCAGCCGCTCGAGCAATCCCGTTATGTCCGTTCTGGGCGACAAGTCTCTCCCAAAGTGCGCCAGATCCTGCGCCACAAGATTCAGCTCGACAGCGCCCTGGGCCTCGAGGCGCTGCGCTTCGGCTACCAGTTGGTCCACCTCAAACGACCGGTGCTTGCCCCGCCACAGAGGTATGGCGCAGAACGCGCACCCGTGACTACAACCCTCGCTGACCTTTAGATAGCGGACGTGCTGGAGGTCGCCTAGCGGAGTCCGGTCTCCCGGATGAACCGGGTCCGGCTCGCCTAGCAAACCGCGGCTCTGCAGCTCGGGAATCAGCCGGTCCATGTCTCGAAGGCCAACAAAAAGATCTACCTCGGGGAGGGCCGACTCGAGTTCCTCACGGTATTGCTCCACAAGGCAGCCGACCGCTACGAGAGCCTGGCATCGCCCGTCCTTCTTAAGGCGGCTCATGTCGAGCAGTGTCTCGATAGATTCTTCTTTAGCCGCGTCAATGAATCCGCAGGTGTTCACCAGGACGAGATCGGCCGCGCCGAGGTCCCTCGTGTGCTCTGCGCCGTGCTGCGCCAGGGCCGAGAGGATTCGCTCCGAATCCACCGTATTCTTGTCGCACCCGAGACTTATGAGTCCGAGCTTCATCCCGCGAACAGGTCGGCGCCCGGAGGCATCTTGAATCGAAACGCCGAATCCGAAATCTCTTGGTTCGGCTTCAGATTCGTCAGGGTGACGGTTCGTATGGTCTCGTTGTGCTCTGTGATCTCGAACCGGCGAACCAGGAATGTCTCCACATCGATCCACACGCGGACTGAGCGGTAGTGCGACTCGCCAAGCGGACGGAGAGAAATCAGGTGGGTGGAAGCCTCTCCGATGATCTCCGTTCCGCCATAGACCGCCTCGTACCCATCTCTGGCCTCGAGGAAGATGCGGCCCTGAAGGTCAGCCATGCCGGCGCCGGTTGCGTTGGCCTCGATCGATGAGCGAATGACCTGATCGGGATGCGTGCTCGGGTAGTACAGCCACAGATGCTCACCGTCAGCCACGATCTGGTCACCGAGCGGATCCACAAAGTCCATCTTGAACCGGCCCGGCCCCTTCTGATACCAGACGCCGTGCCCGGTCCTCCTGCGCTCCAGGATCGGTATTTCGATGGTCTGTTCGAAGTCGGCCTGCATAGACGCTAGCTCGCCGTACCTGGCCTCAGCCCGAGTAAGAAGGTCGCGGACATCGGGATCGGCCGCCTGTGCGTAGACCGGGGGAGTGGCCGCAAGCGCACACACCAGCAGAATCGCGGTCGGCGAATGCCGCCGCACCAGACTACGTGTCTTCATATTCCGTCTCGCACTCCCGCTGCCTCACCGCTGAGGAGCGCTTCGAGTTGGTCGTGGCCAACGAGAACCTCGCGAGCCCGCGACCCGTCTGACGGGCCCAAAACCCCGGCGTCATGTAACTGATCGACGATTCGAGCGGCTCTTCCGTAACCGATCTTCAGGCGTCGCTGCAGAAGGCTGGTGGAGCCACCTTTGTTGTTGATGACCGCTTCTGCCGCCCGCCGAAAATACGGATCCCATTCGGGGTCCAACCCCGACCCGCCAGCGTCGCCTGTCTGGGCCTGCTCGCGTTCGTGGACCTCTTCGACGATGTCCGGCTCGCCTGCATGAGCCCTCTCCGCCTCTTCGCGCGTCGCAGTCTGCTCACGAAACCACCCCAGCAGTCGCTCCGTATCTCGGGTCGTGAGGAACGCACCCTGGATCCGGTGGGGATCTGATTCGCCCGGCGGCAGAAAGAGCATGTCTCCGTTGCCGAGCAGGCTCTCGGCGCCGTTCTGGTCGAGAATCGTCCGGCTGTCCGTCTTGGAGGCCACCCGAAACGCGATGCGGCACGGAAAATTCGCCTTGATCAGGCCCGTCAGGACGTCCACTGACGGGCGCTGCGTCGCAACGACCAGATGCATGCCCACGGCTCGTGCCTTTTGAGCGAGAATCGCGAGCGGGGTCTCAACTTCGGACTGGACGGTCATCATCAAGTCGGCCAGCTCGTCGATGAGCAGCACGACATAGGGGAGAGAGCCCTGGGTGTAGTCGCCCATTCGGCCAAGAGCCTGGCTGATCTCATCCCCACGCCGTACTCGCCGGTTGAATTCGATCACGTTGCGGCAATTGTTGGCGGAAAGTAACCCGTAGCGGCGCTCCATTTCGTACACAGCCCACTTCAGAATCACGGCCGCTTCGTTGTTGTCCGTTACAACGGGGTGCCGCAGGTGGGGAAGATCGTTGTAAACACTCAGTTCGACCATTTTCGGGTCCACCATGAGCAGCCGCAGGTCGGCCGGAGAGTAGCGGAACACGAGGCTGGTGATAATGGTGTTTATGCAGATGGACTTTCCGGATCCTGTGGCTCCCGCAATCAGAAGGTGCGGCATTCGGGCCAGATCGGCAGCGTACGGCTGCCCGGCCAGGTCGCGGCCGAGGGCGAGAGGTAGCGGGGCCTTCGAATCTGCGTACGCGCCGGACTCAAGTATGTCCCGCAGAGCCACGATCTCGGGCTTGGGGTTCGGAACCTCGACCCCCACGGCTCCCTTCCCTGGAATCGGCGCGACAATGCGAACCGCTGGCGCCTTCAGAGCTAAAGCCAGGTCATCCGACAGGGCCGCGATCTGTCCAACCTTGACTCCGGCCGCCGGAATGACCTCGAACTGAGTCACGGTTGGGCCCGCCGTCCAGCCTCCAATCCGGCCCTCAACCCTGAAGGTCGCCAGTTTCTCGATCAGGATCTGCCCCAGAGACTCGAGCTGGCCGGAATCCATTCCTGACTTGCCACCATTTGGCGCGGACAGAAGCTCCGTCGAGGGAAGCTCGATCTGACTCAGATCACCCGTGTCCTGGAGCACCAGCGGCGGCTCCGATTCAATCCGTTCCTCCGAAGCTTGGGGCTGGGCTGCTTCGGCCTCGGAATCGAAGGCCAACTCTGGGGCAGTCCTCTCGGGAGCCTCTTCCCACGGTGAGGGCACGGGGCGCCCGCGCCGGGCCGCAGCCGAAGCGAGCAGTTCTCGGAGACGCGTACCCACGCGGCCCAGTTCGGTGGCGGCGGCTCTGCCCGCGAGATTCGCCACACCGCCGGCCTGCTTGACGGCCTTCACGGGAGACCACCCGAGCGTGAGTACGACCACAGCCACCGACAGTGACGCGACGATCAGAATCGCGCCTACTTCTCCGAACCCGGCCAGAAGAAGTCGGCCGAACTCGGCACCGAGCCAGCCGACGCGCGCGCCAATCTCGGGGTCACGCGCCGAGAGCAGCCAGGCGCCCGCCGGGGCAACGAGGAGGAGGGCCGCGCTCAGAATAGATCCACGCACAGACGATTTGGCGCTCATCAGGCCAAAGAAGTGAAACCCCCAGATAAACGCCGGGATCGCCGTCACTACTGCAGCGAGCCCAACGAGCCAGGTCGCGATCCCGTGTAGGCCAGCGCCCGCCGGGCCGATCAGATTGGACCCGTCCGAGGTGAAGCCAGGAGACAGGAACGCGAGAACCAGCAGCAGGCCCAGCGCCAGCAGGCCTACGCCCATAGCCTCCGATCGCTGCCGGTCGTCTAACACGCGATCCGTCTCATTCTGCGCTCTTCATCCGATCGATGAATCCCGTGTCCACCTTGCCGGCCGCGAAATCAGGGTGCCGGATGACCTCTTTCAGGAACGGGATCGTAGTGTGGACACCCTCAATTATGAATTCGTCGAGCGCGTGATATGCCCTGCCCAAGGCCTCTTCGCGCGTGTTACCGTGTACGATCAGCTTAGCCAGCAAGCTATCGTAGTACGGCGGAACGGTGTACCCAGCATACACGTGAGTGTCCATGCGCACACCGGGTCCGCCAGGAGCGTGGAACGCCGTGATGGTTCCCGGTGATGGACGAAAATCGTGAGCAGGATCTTCCGCATTGATGCGGCACTCTATCGCATTGCCGCGCAGTTCCGGCGGACCCGACAGGTTCAGGCGCTCACCAGCGGCCACACGAATCTGTTCTTTGACCAGGTCCACCTGTGTTGTCACCTCGGTGACAGGGTGCTCGACCTGTATTCGCGTGTTCATCTCCATAAAATAAAAATCCCCGCCTTTGTCGAGCAGGAACTCGACTGTGCCCGCATTCCTGTAGTTGATAACTTCTCCGGCCTTGATGGCCGCCGCGCCCATGGCGTTCCGAAGCTCCGGCGTGAGCGCCGGGCTCGGCGATTCCTCGATGAGCTTCTGGTGGCGGCGCTGAATCGAGCAATCGCGTTCCCCGAGGTGCACGAGATTGCCGTGATGGTCTCCCAGGATCTGGATCTCTACGTGCCGCGGCTGAACGACGAATTTTTCCAGGTAGACGCGGCCGTCGCCAAAGTTGGACTCGGCCTCGTTCCGCGCCACCTCGAATGAGGACACCAGATCGTCCTCCGTCTCCGCGACACGCATTCCCTTCCCTCCACCGCCGGCGGCCGCTTTGATAATCACTGGGAACCCGATTCGGTGAGCCTCCGCGAGCGCCTCTTCCGCTGTGTCCACCTCGTTCTCGGAGCCGGGCACGACAGGGACACCCGCCGCGATCATCGTCCGGCGCGCCTCAGCTTTGTCGCCCATGCGGCGAATCTGGTCGGCGGTTGGTCCGATGAACGTGATATTCGATTCTTCGCAAATCTCTGCGAATTCGGCGTTCTCAGCCAGAAAACCGTATCCCGGGTGGATCGCATCGGCACCCGTGATTTCCGCGGCAGCCAGGATCCGGGGCACGTTGAGATAGCTGTCCCTCCCGGGGGGCGGGCCGATGCACACATCCTCATCGGAGAATCTGACGTGGAGCGAGTCACGATCCGCCTCCGAGAACGCTGAAACCGTGCTGATTCCAAGCTCACGACAGGCTCGGATCACGCGCAGGGCGATCTCGCCCCGATTGGCAATTAGAATCTTCTTGAACATTCAGTAAGCCGTCAGGCGGGATCGACACGGAAGAGTACCTGACCATACTCGACCGGATCACCGTTCTCGACGCATATCTCTCGAATCGTGCCGGCGACCTCAGCCTCCAGCTCGTTCATGAGCTTCATCGCCTCCAGAATGCACAGAGTCTGCCCCTTGGTGATCTTGTCTCCCATATCCACGTACGCCGGAGCATCGGGAGCCGGGGCGCGAAAGAACGTACCCACCATCGGAGAGACAACGTCCGCGAGATTGCTGGCAAGCGCCGCCTCTCCGGTTGTCCCGGCCACGGTAGTCTCGGCCACGGCGGACGAGCCCGCGGGGGCGGAGGAAGCCGCCTGATGGCCGGGCGAAACGGCCGGCGCCGGCCCACTACCGACTTGTATGGTAGGCGATTTCGCGACTCGGACTCGAGTTCCCCAGCGCGAGACTTCGAGGGAGTCGATTTCGGCGCCCTCGACCATGTCGATCACCCTCTGTATCCAGGCTAAGTCAATCATCTGGTGACCCGTTCAAGGTATTTGTCTGCCGTGCGGTCTACTCGCACGATGTCTCCCGGCTCGATGAAAAGTGGGACCTGCACCACGGCTCCGGTGATGAGTTCTGCCGGCTTGGTGCCTCCCTGCGCGGTGTCACCCTTCAGCCCCGGGTCGGTCTGAGCAACCTTCAGTTCCACAAACTGGGGAAGCTCGATCGTTAACACCGCCCCGTCCCGGGTCAGCCCCTCGCACTCCATATTCTCTTCCAGATACGACAGCTGCGACTCGCCAACTGTTGCAGCGGACAGAGCGACGAGCTCAAAAGTCTCCATGTCCATGAAGTAGTAGAGCTGCCCGTCCGTGTACGAGTACTGGATCGGCTTACGAATCAGTCGCACTTCTCGGATCTTCTCGCCCGCCCTGAACGTTCTGTCGATGACCGCGCCCGTGAGCACATTCTTGAGCTTGGTACGAACGAACGCGCCCCCCTTTCCAGGCTTGACATGCTGAAAATAGGTGATGGACATCAGGGCGTCGCCGATCTCCAGCACCATCCCATTACGAAAATCCGACGTATCTGCCATGCACCCTTCCGAATGTTGTTTAGATCTCGATCAAGTCCCGGGGGAAAGCTGTGAGAACAGCACATCCGCCGTCTTCCGCTAGAACATTTTCTTCAATTCTGACACCAGCGCGACCCGGAAAATACACGCCGGGCTCGACGGTGACCACGTTACCCTGCATTAGGAGTTCATCGGACCTGTGATGCAGACGCGGAGCCTCATGAACCTCCAGTCCGATTCCGTGTCCCGTGCTGTGACCAAACAGCTCACCCATCCCGGCGTCATCCAGCGTTTGCCGGGCGCCTGCGTCCACCTCGCGCGCTGGGCGGCCGGCTTCTACAAGAGCCAGGGCATTCTCCAGCGCTTCCGTCACCGTTGAGTAAATCGTACGCTGCCAATCGGACGCCGAACCGATCACTACCGTGCGGGTCATGTCGGATCGATAGCCTTCAACGGTCGCGCCGAAGTCCACAAGCAGGAAGTCGCCGGCTTGAACCAGGCGGTCGGAGGGCGTCGCATGCGGAAGCGCGGTTCTCGGCCCGGAGGCTACGATCGTGTCGAACGCTGCGCCCTCAGACCCCAGCAGTCTCATGCGATAATCAAGATTCGCTGCGACCTCGCGTTCTGTCACGCCTTCCAAGGCCCCCTCGAGTACTTGGCGCAGAGCCTCATCTCCGATCTTAGCTGCGCGGCGTATGCAGTCGATTTCCTCGTCGTCCTTCGTGGCGCGGAGCTGTTCGACCCGATCCGTTGTCGGTTCCCATGCCACGCTTTCGCAGCGTTCTCCCATCTCTCGCCGGTCCCGAACCGTCACTCGCTCCGATTCGAAGCCGATTCGCCCGACAGCCGAAAGGTCCGATATCAGGCCCGCCAGGGCGGGAACCAGCCCGTCTCGGGTTACTCGTGGCGTCACGTCGGCTGAGAGCTCCGACTCCAGCTGCGTCTCATATCGGAAGTCAGTGAGCAGACACGCGCCGTTTCCATGAACCAGAAGCAATGCCGACGAGCCTGTGAATCCGCTGATGTACCGTATGTTGGGAAGATGGCTGACAAGTAGGCCGTCCAGGCCGGCCGTCTCCAGACTGGCCCTCAGTTCTTCAAGTCGGGGCATCAACTACCTCTGAGGTGGGCGACGAGACCACGGAGCCCGAACTCGTAACTCGTCTCCCGGAACCCCGTGACCACACCCACCGAGATGTCTGACAGCACGGACATGCGGCGAAATTCTTCGCGCGCGAAAATGTTGGACATGTGCACTTCAACCAGTGGCCGCTGGCTGGCAACCAACGCATCGCGCAGGGCGACGCTCGTGTGCGAATACCCGCCACCGTTGACGAGCCACCCGTCCACCGAGGTCGTATTAGACTGAACCCATTCGACCAGCTCGCCCTCGTGGTTGGACTGGATCTTGATGAGGTCTGCGCCAAGCTGACCGGCGAGATCATCGAGTGTGTGATTGATGTCTTGGAGGGTCGCTGTCCCGTACTGGTCCTGCTCTCTTGCGCCAAGCAGGTTCAGATTCGGTCCGTTCAGAATGCCGATGAGCACCTGTCAGTCCTCCAGGGAACGGAGCCACTCCTGGAAGAACTCAGACGTGCCTGAACGCTCGCCTTCGGCGGAAGCGCTAGGAGTTTGCAATGGCTCCAGTTCCGGTAGCTCGACGGCCGGCTCCGGCTCTGCCAAAGCAGGCGCTCCCGGCTCTGATACTTCGACCGGTTCGGCCGGAACGCGGCGCATTCTTGATTGTACCTCGACCAGCGCCGCCTGCAGCTCTTCGTCTTCGGGAAGATCGCTAAGCAATTCGGCATAGATCTCCGCGGCACGCTCAGGCTGCCCTTGCGAAGCGTACAGGTCAGCCATGGTCCGAGTAAGCAGATCCCCGTCGCCCGGTACATCCTCCGCCTCGTCGGGTTCTTCGGCCGCAGGATCGTCAACCAGCCAGCCCTCCAGCGGGTTCGCCGTCAAGTCGCTCGGAGTTTCGGCGAGCTCCTCCAGCTCCGGCAACACGAGTCCGTCCAACTCGTCTTCGATAAGAGAAAGGCTCGATCGCCAGTCTTCCTGATCCTCTGGGTCAGACGCCTCGACGGGGGCGAATTTATCCCCCTCGGCACTCGGCTCAGACATCAGGGAGTCCAGCGAGAGAAGGAAGTCCTGGTCGCCCTCCGGAGCCTGAGCGTCAGGAAGCTCCAGCACGAAATCGCCGGACTCGGCGTCGGCGGGCTCCTCCGCGTCCCCAGCACCAGCGAATTCGAGGAGCACATCGTCCGTCTGCTCATCATC
>JAZDDE010000379.1:0-4446 GCA_036679495.1 Gemmatimonadota bacterium
CATGATAGAGGATCTCGAAGAGAGAACCGTGGTTGTGTACGACGGCGATTGCGCTTTTTGCCGGCGTAGCATCGCGGCGATCCAGTCCCGCGACCGTGACAATCAGTTCGTTTACCTCCCGCGGAAGACGCCTGGACTCGAAGAGCGCTATCCCCAGCTCGCTCACGAGGATTTCGATAGCGGCATTCGCGTTGTCGGGCAGGACGGAACCGTACATGTCGGAGCAGACGGGATCCATCGAATTGCGTCTGGATTGCCTTACTTCCGCCGCTGGGCCTGGCTATATCACGCGCCTGTAGTACACGGCGTTACGCGGCGGATGTACGCGTGGGTAGCGGCCAACCGTATGAAATTGTCGAGCTCCTGCGAGGACGACAGCGAGGTCAACTGCGAGGTTGATCCCGCCCCAGATCACTCGGCAGTTAGCTAGAAATACGCCAGCATGTCCTCCATAGGCCACGTGTTCACTACATCATCCGCGCTCAACCACGCCCTGCGGGCCTGCTCCACTCCGTAGTGCATCAGATCCAGGTCTGAGATCCGGTGCGCGTCGGTGTTGACCACGACCTTCGCGCCCAAGCGTTTGGCCTGCATGAGGTCCGTGTCTTTCAGATCGAGTCGGGCCGGGTTCGCGTTCAATTCGACAGCCACGCTGTTTTCAGCGGCGCACTCCAGCACGGCGCCAAGATCGACCTCGAAAGCGTCACGGCGGTTGATGATCCGGCCTGTAGGATGTCCGAGAATATTCGATAGCGGATGCTGGACCGCGCGAATCAGCCTCTCCGTCTGTTTCGCTTGAGGGAGTGCGAAGCGTGAGTGAACGCTGATCACTACGAGGTCCAGTAGCTCGAGTGCTTCGTCTTCGAGATCGAGCGAACCGTCGGCCAGAATGTCTACCTCCATGCTTCGAAGGAATTTGATCTCCGAGCGGCGCCCCACGATCTCCTCGATCTCTTCCAGCTGTTTGCGCAGCTTAGCCGCATCCATCCCGCCGGTCATCGCGAGAGCCTTACTGTGATCCGCCAGCGCGAAGTACTCGTAGCCGCGCTCCGCGCAGGCGCTCAGCATCTCTTCGATGGAATTCTTCCCGTCCGACCAGGTCGAATGCATATGCAGATCTCCGCGGATCTCCGATAGCTCGAGTACGGCGGGAAGCCCTCCCCCGTCGGCAAGCGCGAACTCCCCTCGTTCCTCACGAAGCTCCGGCGGTATCCACGGTAGATCGACCGCCGAATACACCTCCTCTTCCGTTCGTCCCGCCACGCGCGCGCCCAGCTCGCGGCCTGTAGTGCTCGTCTCGGAGTCGGCATCGTCGTCCTCGGCAAGCTGAAAAACACCGTACTCAGAGATGCTCAAACCTCGCTCCAGGGCCCTTTGCCGCAGCGTGATGTTGTGCTCCTTGGAGCCCGTGAAGTAGACCATCGCCGCGCCGTAGTCGTCCTGCGTCAGGATTCGGAGATCGACCTGGAGACCGGAGGCGAGGTGCACTGTGCCGCGGGTCCCGCCCGCCTTGTCCACGGCGGCAACCTGTGGATACGAAGCAAACCGCTCCATGACCGGATCCGGATCGCCAGAGATCACGAGCAGGTCGATATCGCCGACCGTCTCCTTGCGGCGTCTATAGCTCCCGGCCACCTCGATCCTCTGCACGGCTGGCTCTCCGAGCATGTATTCGAGCAGCGGCTCCACGTATTGATCCGCGTCGGCCAGCCGGAATCGGCCCAGCCGCTTCCGCGAGCGCTCGATGCCTTCGAGGATTCGGTCCTGCGTCTTCTTCCCGAACCCCGCCAGACCTTCCACCAGGCCTTCGGATGCCGCGGCCTCCAGCTCGTCCACGGTGGTGACGTCGAGTTCTTCCCAAAGCCGGCGAACCTTCTTTGGTCCTACTCCAGGCAGCCGCTTCAGCTCGATCAGCGAACGGGGGACCTGAGCCTCGATTTCCTCGAGCACGGAGAGCTTCCCCGTCTGGACCAGCTCCGTGATGTGACGTGACATGTCCTTGCCGATGAACGGAAGCTCGGTGAGATCGTCTCCGTCCTCAACCATTTTTCGGAGCGACAGGCCCTGCTCCTGGACCGTATGGACGGCGTTTCGGTAGGCCCGGATGCGAAACGGATTGATCTCGCCCTGGATTTCGAGCAGATCCGCGACATCCGTGAGGATTCGTGCGATGGCGATGTTTTCCATTACGAGATCCCTTCGGCGGTTTCGGAGCCGTGTTCAGATAGCAGCTCGACGAACGCCGCCTCATCCAGTATCTCAATGCCGAGGCTTTCCGCCTTGGCCAGCTTGGAGCCGGGATCGGAACCCGCCACAACCCGGTCCGTCTTGCCAGTTACCGAAGAGGACACTCGGCCTCCCAATGCCTCTATGGATTGTTTGGCTTCTGGCCGCGAGAACCCTGACAGACCGCCGGTCAGCACGAAGGTCATTCCGCTCAAAGCTCCAGACGAGGGAACCCCCTCGGTCCGCTGAATCTCCATGTGACCGAGGAGGCGGTCCAGGTTGTCACGATTGTCAGGCTCGGCGAAAAAGGCCGTGATCAGCTCAGCCATGCGTGGACCGACGCCGTGGACGGCCACCAGCTCCTCATCGGTCGCAGCACGCAGGGCCTCGATCGACCCGAAATGCACGGCTAGATCGCGGGCGGCGGCGACTCCCACCTCTGGAATCCCCAGCGCGACCAGAAATCGGTCGAGAGGGGCATTCCTGGCCCGTTCGATCGCCGAGATCAGATTTCCGGCTGAAATCTCAGCGAAACCGTCGAGAGCCATAAGAGTCTCGGCAGAAACATCGAACAGATCCGGCACTCGGCCCACCAGCTCACGATTGACAAGAAGTCGCGCGGTTTCTTCGCCCAAGCCTTCGATATCGAGAGCGGAACGCGACCCGAAGAGCTGCAGGCGTCCGACAAGCTGAGCCGGGCAGCCAAACTGGTTGGGGCACACGCTGAAGGGTCCGCGCTCGACGAGCAGGGTGTCGCACGAGGGGCACTCGTTGGGCCATGGGAACTCGGGCTCACGCTTGCGGCCGGGCTCTTCAACCCACCCGAGCACCTGCGGAATGACGTCCCCGGCGCGCTGCACGCGGACCAGGTCCCCGTCCCGGACATCCTTTCGCTTCGCCTCCTCGCGGTTGTGAAGTGAGGCGCGGCTTACCATCACACCACCGATCTCGACCGGCTCCAGCGCCGCGACCGGGGTGACGACACCCGTCCGCCCGACGCTGACGAAAATCTCCTCGACCCGTGTCTGGACCACGCGCGGCGGAAATTTGTAGGCGAACGCCCACTTCGGATGCCGGGAGGTCTCACCGAGCTCTGCCCTGCCAGGGATGTCATCCAGCTTCACCACGATTCCGTCGATCTCGAAGCCGAGAGAGTCGCGGCGAGCCGAGATGTCTGCGTGATACGCCAGGATGTCCTCGGCCGTGGAGCATTGGGCTATCAGATCGCTCACCGGGAACCCCCAGCCACGCAGAGTCTCGGCCACGCCCCACTGCGACCTGGGGTCGAACCCGTTCGCCGCCAGCACATCATACACGTAGAGATCCAGCGGACGCGTGGCCGTGATGCGTGAATCGAGCTGCCGGAGCGAACCCGCCGCCGCGTTTCGCGGATTGGCGAATGGCGGCTTCTCGTCTGCCACAAGCGACGCGTTGAGCTTCTCGAACGCGTCCCAGCGGATGATGACCTCGCCTCGAACGGCCAAGAACTCCGGCGCGGGAGTCCCGCCCTCAAGCAGCCGAAGCGGCACGGCCGCGATCGTCCGGGCGTTTTCGGTGATGCCCTCGCCCCGCACACCATCACCGCGCGTCGAAGCCCGAGTAAGCGCACCACGCTCGTACACGAGTTCGATCGAGAGTCCGTCCAGCTTCGGTTCGACGACGTATCCCGTCCGCTCGTCACCAAGCTCATCCCGGACTCTTCGGTCGAAGCGGCGCAGGTCATCCTCCTCAGCAGCCGATTCGAGGCTCATCATTGGGGCGGAGTGTTCTACAGTGGGAAAGGAATCCAGAGGAGCTCCGCCCACCCGCTGCGTGGGCGAATCCGGCGTGATCAAGTCGGGATGCGAGCCCTCGAGCGCCTGCAGCTCCCGGAATAGCTCGTCATACGCGGCGTCCGAGATCTCGGGCTCATCGAGCCCGTAGTACCGGTAGTCGTGTCGCCTGATCTCGCCGCAAAGCTCCGCATGACGGGCTGCTGGACCGTTGTGGTTCATGAACTCCTGTAGTTGACCCTTCTGACCCTGCTCGCGTCGCGGCAAGCGGCGGGCAGATAAGCGCGCGAAACGGAACATTCTTGTATTTTAAACTACTATCCGGATACACCCTGGGCGCGAGTTGCCCTGTGAGAGGATAGAGGGAGAAGCCCATGCCGGCCACGCTGGAATATACACCCGAAGTTGCTGCGGCGACCGACCATATCTATGCGAAGGTGGAGAAGAG
>JAZDDE010000038.1:0-6415 GCA_036679495.1 Gemmatimonadota bacterium
AAGCTCCATCAACACCGCGACCTGGTTGCCGGTGGCCGCATCAGTGGCACCGAAGGGCGGCGTCACGCCAGTGCACCTCCTGGTCTGGCGCTTCTCATTCCTGCTCTTGGCCTTCGCGACCTTGCCCCTCGAGTCCGCGGTCAGGCAGTCCTCAGCCGAGGCGACCCTGCCCCTCCCGGCAAACTTGACGCACCTGACGTTCTCCCTGCTCTGGGCCTTGGCCACCTTCGCAAAGCCCTTGTTCAGCTCGACAATGCACTTCTGCTCATCCTCCGGGATCTGCGCGCTCGCTTGGTCAGAGGCGAGCAAGAAGATGGCAGCGAGAGCCGCTACAGCGGCGGTCTGCCAGACGTGGGCCATGATCCCCTCCCCTGGGACTCCGCAGCCCATCATACGCCTCCACAGAACCCCCGTTGCAAGCTTTTCTTTGGCTCCCGGCGTGATTCAGCTCAGACTGAGAAACTCCAGTGTCAGCGGTCAGCTATACAAATACGGCAGATTTACAGGGCAGCGGGATTCCAGCGGGTGATGAGCTGCCGTAATGCCGCAATTACATCTACCGTGACGAGTAGATGAAATGCCGCAATTACATCTACTGTGCGCAGAGGATGAGCGGCGGCGCTCAGGCCATCCCTCACGCCGCCAGGGGCAGCTCGATCCGAGTGGACTTTGTCGGCCGAACCGGGTCCCCGGCACCAATTCAACTCCCCCGGGGGGGAAGTTGGTGACTAGACTTCTCAACCAACGTCCCTCGTGCCGGTGCGAGATCGTCCGTTAGCTCAGCTCGAAGCCCTCATACCCCTTTGACTCGCTCTCGTTGCATCGCTCCAGATACTGGGGTAGGCCGAAATAGCTCAGGATCTGTCGCGGCTTGCCCGGAATATTGGCACCCATGTACCAGGAATCCGCGCGCGGGAAGAGCGTGGCTGCCGCAACATCGCTGACATGCTGCGCCCAGGCGTCTTCCGCCGCCGCAGTCGCCTCGATGCGGGTGAAGTGATTGTCCCGCAAGTATTGCAGACAGGTGATCACCCACTCGCCCTGTAATTCGGCGCAGGTCGGTCCATTGCAAAAGGCGGATGGGCTCTGCGGGCCGTACAGCAGCAGCATGTTGGGGAAGCCCGAAGATGCAAAGCCCAGATGGGTTCTCACGCCGTCCGCCCATGTCTCCTTGAGGGTCGCGCCCTTCGTGCCGCGAATGTCAATCTGGGTCAATCCGCCTGTATTGGCGTCGAAGCCGGTGGCGAGAACGAGGATGTCCAATTCGTGCTCGCCCTCGGTGGTAAGGACGCCAGTCGCCGTGATCTCCTTGATCAAAGACTCGCGGATGTCCACGAGTGTCACATTGTCTTGGTTGAATACCTCGAAGTACCGCTGTTCCAGCGATGGACGCTTGGTACCGAACGGATGCGGCGACTCCATCGGCGCAAGCTTGTCCGCTATGGCGGGCACTTTGATGCGTGCCCGAGTCTTGTCGCGCCAGAAGTCATAGGCAGTGCGATTGGCCTCTTCGTCAGTCAGCACGTCATGGAACGTGCCGACCCAGAAGTGAAATCCGCCTTTTTCCCAGGCATCCTCATAGACTGCCTGGCGTTCCTCGGGCGACACCTCTAATGCACATTTCTCGTTAGGGATGAGGTCGAAGAAACCGCCCAAAGTCCCACGCCGCTTGCGGAAAACCTCCGGGTAATCCTTCTTCATCTTGCGCTGCGTCTGCTCGTCGAGCTTACACTGTCGCATCGGTAGAGCGAGGTTCGGCGTGCGCTGGAAGACCGTGAGATGCGCCGCGTCTTTGCCAGCCTCCTGAATCACCTGAACGCCGCTCGCGCCAGTGCCAATCACCCCCACGCGCTTGCCAGCCAAGTCGAGCCCATTCTGCGGCCACAGCGCGGTGTGATGACACTCACCCGCGAATTGATCGATCCCCTTGTAATCAGGAAAATAGGGTTTTGAGGCGAAGCCTGTGCAAAGGATCAAGAATCGTGCGCGGACGCCAGTGCCGTCTTCCGTCTGGATAAGCCATTGGTTGCGGTTAGTGTCGAAGTCCGCTGCGGTGACGCGTGTGTTGAAACGAATATCACGGCTGAGCTCCAGTTTCTTGTCGACGTATTGGAAGTAGCGCCGCAATTCGTCCCAGGAGGGAAAGCGCTCAGTCCAATTCCAATCCCGCCACAGCTCCTCGAGCGAGTATTCGTAATTGGGTACATTGGAATCGACACGCGCGCCGGGATAACAGTTCCAATACCAGATGCCGCCGAGATCTGCGCCCGCATCGAACAGTCGCACCGAAAATCCCTGCTGGCGCAGGTGAAAGAGTTGATATAGGCCGCTAAAACCGGCCCCTACAACAAGTGCATCAAGCTCTTCACCAGCGTGCCCGTGGTTTGCTGCTTGTGACCGCGTTGAACTCACATCCCCTCCTCCCCTAGACTAACAATTTCAGGCCCGTAGATTCGGGGGAACCACACGCCACGGCAGTGTGACAGATCCTCGGATGCTCGGGGCGCTGCCTCAGGCCACCAGCGGCAGCTCGATCCGGGTGCACCCTGTCGGCCGAACCGGGCCCCCGGCACCAGCCCAACTCCCCCGGTGGGAGTCATAAGCTGGATCGCCGAAGAGCTGAGCGCAGATAATCCGCAGTCACGGCCGTACCAACCGACCTGCCGTAATCAGCGATTCTCATCTACACGGCTACGGACCTTAGTGTTACTGATTGGCCCGGGCCGAGATTCAAGCGCGTCGGGAGCCCGCGAGCAGGTACAGCGTCGATCCAACCATCAGACCGCCTAGGAACAGTACCGCCCAGCCCGAAAGCAGCGGCACCGGCGTCCCCTGTGGTGTCAGCAGCGTGAAGTGAATTCGTCCGATCACCGGGCTGCCGATGAAGGGAGAGCCGTTGATCAGAGTGATGGGTTCCTGAGGATCGGTCGCCGGGTTGTCGAGCGAGAAGCCGGAGCCCTCCTCCGTTCCCGCGTCGTAGGGGTGCAGATCCACGGTCAGCGCCTCCACCCAGGAGTCACCGTTCCGAAGCGATACGTCCGAGACGCCCACAAACCAGTCCGGCGACGGCGCCACCATCGAGATCAACGTTACGTAGGAGTCGTCGATTTCGATCTCGAAGGTGGACTGCGTGGTCGTCGGAAACGAGCTCATGCCGGACGCCGTGATCTGCTCGCCGGCGGTTCCAGCCGTGATGCGAGCCTGGATCTCCCCGGCCAAAGCCGCAGTGCTCCCCAGCTCGGCGACGTTCTCGATCCCCTGAGTCGCCATCCCACCCAATTCCCAGAGCGGATCGCCGGCATCGTGGGTGGCCCCGATCAGGGTGGTGAAGTGGGCCGTACCCGGGAGTGTTACCGCTTCGATATGCGCGCGGTCCCAGAGACCCTCGAACTCCAGCCTGTACTCCACGGCGAACACCGGCCCGGGCAAGCAGAGAACCGTTGCGAACGCAAGCGCGGCTGTGAAACATCGGGGAGCCAAAGTTCTTCCCTTCTGCACGGATTCGGCCCCATCGCCGAGGCGCCGACGCCCTTGGTCGGCGTCAGGGGGGGACCAACAGTATAGCCGCACAAGACCGAGGTCGGGCGTGCAGCCTTGGCCTTCCCGATGCGGCCCGCGGCCCCATTTCCCCGCGGGCAGCCGTGGGACCTCCCGGTTCCCGTGCATGGAGGTTCCGCGCATGCAGAGGGTCTCCGACCGCGCAGGGTCCCCAGGGGGCTCGCGCTAGCGCCCCCTGCGGTGTGGCCTTCCGCTTTGTTTAACAGCGTCGGCACCCCGAAGCCTATGATTTCGCGGCTCAATACCTCGCCTGCGCGTACCCCTGTCAACGCTTCGCCCCCGCCCTTACGGACGACGACGCATGACTCGGGGCCGTCATGGGTCGCTACCCCTTCAACGTATGGTTCTTTCATCCACTCCTCTATGCCGGTCTCCCGGCGCACTAAACAGCCAATTACATCTACTGCTAAGTGGCCCTCTATTTGGGGGAGGAGGACCAGCCCGCCCCACTGGAATTACACAAATACTGGAATTCCCAGGAGATCCACGGCGCGAGCACTGAGGCGGTCACGTTTGCTTACGAAGCCTCCGGCAGCCACGGGCTGCGCAACCCGAGCCGGCTCCAACGCTGCTTCCGCGACCTCTACGTGGGCACCTCGCACCTGGTGTTCGACGAAGGCAACTACGTCGAGATGGTGAAGCCAAGACTCGGTCTGGAGCCCCTACCTTTCTAGCGACTCCGCGGTGCGAGCGGAAGATTGGAGCCTGCGGCAGTGGTTCCGCTGGAGCTGGTTCGGGGAAAAGATCGAGTCGTCGAGGTCCTCACCAATCTTGGCGTTCTCGACCCGTAGCGCGGTGACCACGTTCTGCTTGAGGTCCTGGATGCTCATTGCGTGGGCCATGCGAATGTTGCCCGTTCGCTGGATCTTGGCCGGATCCGCCTTCAGAATCTTGAGCATCTTATCGGCGGTCTCGTAGAACTCGATCCGCAGCGGAACGCAGGTCTCCTGATCGATGAAGGCGACGATGCGCGCGTAGAGCGCATCTTCCCCAGGCGGTGGGGATAGCTGCACCACGGAGACCTTGCGATCCGCGATCACGGACTCGGTGACCTTTCCGGGCTCCGCGCTACTCACGTTGATGGGGAGGTAGCGCAGGTCGTCGTAGCTGATGGCCGTCCGGGCGATGCGAGATCGCCGGGCCGCGGCGCTTGCGTGGATCCGGATCACTTGGTGCTTTTCCGGCAGGTAGCCCCACACCGCAACCCCGGCATCGGTCTCGCGCAGCAGGTAGGCCAGCCCACGCACGTCGAGCGGCTCCGCCATGCAGAGCAGCGTCTCCGCCCGTCCCTCCCGAGTCCGGCCATAGATCCGCGCCTGATGCTTGGTGTCGAGCCCGTCCACGTGCCGCGAGCGCAGCTTCACCGTCAGCACGCTCGATTTCTTCGGGACGTTAGCCGCGAGGCACGACTCGATCTCCTCGAGCGAGGCGGCTTGGGCGTTCCCCGAGAGCAGCGCCCACGTGAAGACCCCCAGCACCGCCGCGACAGGCCATCTCATGGCTCGAATGATACACCGAACCTGGCGGAAGGCTATTCCCCCAGATCCCCGATCATGCACTCGACGGAGCCGCCGCCCTTCTTGTGCAACTCGGAGACGTCCACCTTGAGGACACGCGTGTCCTGTGCGCGCACGTCCTCTTCCAGAACCTTGGAGATGCCTTCAGAGTTGGCCGCGTAGATCTCAGCGTCCTCGTCTTCGAGGGGAACCAAGCGATCGCCGAAGCTGCCATGCAGGGCCTCCGCGGAGTGTGGCTCGACTGCTGTAAAGCATCAATTACATCGACTCTAACGCCAGGCACGTGCTGGGGCGTGGCCGCGCTCCAGGTGCCGAAAACAGCCAATTTCATCTACTGGAGAAGCCGTCTAGGTTCGGAAGCGCAGCCTCCGCTGGATCATCCAGACGCTGGTTCCCAGCAGCAGCGCGACGAGGAGTATCAGACCCCACCTCGGAAGCGTGGGGACAAAAACAGGTTCCGATGGGCAGGTGCAGTCGAACTCGCACTCATCCGGACACGCCGCGTCATCGTTTCCGTCGCAGTCGTCGATTGACTCAGTTCATCGTTAGTCGGCTTCCCGACCCGCCTCCTCTTCCATCCAGCCGTGGTAGTAGGTGCTGTAGGGTCGGGTGCTTACGGGATGTCCCAGATGACCGGCGACTTCCGTCAGCGTTTCCGGACAGGCGCAGTAGTCCCAGATATGGGCGATCCGCCCTTCCGCCTGCCTAAAACGCCAGACCTCCTCCAGGCGCTCGTTGTCGTCCCCGAAGTGGCGCCACAGGATGACGATGGGTTCACCGTCGTACTTGACGCACTCCGCACGCTGGTGCCGGGTTGGATCGGGCTCATGGCCGTTCAGGCATACCTGAATCCAACGGTTCGGCTTCGAGATTTCGTCGAGGCCATGCCCCGTGCCGAGCGCCAACACCTCGGCCGTAACGTTTTCGAGCATGGTGGCCTTGATCGCGTCGAGATCGGCGGCATTGAAGGCGTCTACAAATCGTTGAACCAACGCCTCTGAGGGGACGGGGCGGTTGCACGGGGCAGGGTCGACGAGCTTTTCGCGCCCGCGGTGGAGCGCCGCTTTGATCGCGCCTTCCGTGGTCTCGAGAAGGGCCGCGATCTCGGCGAGAGTGAATTCGAATACTTCTTTCATGACGAAGGCGCAGCGTTCCTGCGGAGATAGTCGAGTCATGAGAGTGCGACCTCCATCACGGAGAGCGACAGCTCTTTCCGCGCTCGGGGGTGTTGCAGGTTCCGCGATCCCGTCTAGCGCCAGCGGTTCGACCTTTCTTTTTTGATCGATCCAATGGTTCGAGGCGACCCGGGCCAGATAGGGTCCCCAACGGATCGGTTCATC
>JAZDDE010000380.1:0-2497 GCA_036679495.1 Gemmatimonadota bacterium
ATTCGGCGGCAGCTGGAGGGCGAAGCGCCGGTCCCGTTCGTATACCGGGACAAGGGCATCATGGCCACGATAGGTCGTAACAACGCGGTTGCCCAGGTGGGACGGCTCCGGCTCAAAGGATTTGTTGGCTGGGTCGCCTGGCTGGCCGTGCATCTCTACTTCATCCTCGGAGTCCGCAACCGAATCGTTGTGCTCGCGGGCTGGGGATGGAATTACCTCTTACGCGACCGTCCGATCCGACTCATCGCTCGCGCTCGTACGCGGGAGGTGCCGACCAAACTCCAGAAGGGGCCCGGACGCTAGTAGGCGCGCCCTGCCAGCGTGTCGTTATGGCGGGAGATCAACTCTCGTAAATAGGTTCCGATTCGGTTCCGCGCCTCGAAACCTGCGTCGACTGCCGCTTGTTCAAATGTCTCCTCCGGAAGATCTGGCTCGGCCACGAAAGCCGCCCAGTCCTCGTAGAAGCCGATCGTGAACACGTCCCAAGCGGCACCGCCGAGGCGGGTGAACACGAAGTTGCCACGCCGCTGGGTCGCCTCCAGGTAGGCGTTTTCCATGTGTCGCTGCTCTACCAGGGCGTCGTATTTGCCGGGAAGCGCAATGAACATCTCGATGTGGAACAGACCCGCGTCCTCGGCGACGATCGCCAGCGCAGAGCGGTCAGGGCCGAAGGCGAACAACTCCTCGCGCCACGCGATCATGTCTCGCAGCTCGGCCTCACGCAGGCGGTCTTGCCGCTCCGCCGAGAAGTAGTCCTCCATACTTCCGATCGGGGTTAGGGCCATCAGATCCCAGTGGTCGCCCTGGCTGTGCCTCATGACCAGCGGCGTCGGTTGCTCGGACGATTCCAGAATTGCATCTCTCCTGTCCAGCCGCGCGATGAGATCCAGAAGGCGCCCTGGGGCGGCTCGCATCAGCACGACGCGGTACGCCTCCGTTGCTGTCTCTTGGACGGGCGCTGCGGCTGGCTGCGCCTGGACTGGAGCCTGAACCATCGCAGAAGCGGCGACGAGTAGGGGCCATCCGATCATGCGTCGGTCTCCGTATCGAGTTTCATGTCGGGCGAACTATCAGCCGGGCGAGCAAAACAGCGGGCCGGCGAGCGAATCACCGCCTAGATCAGCGCCGAGTCAGCGATGACCTCCACCAGGCTCGGTCCGTCCACTTTCAGAGCGGCTTCCAGAGCTGGCAGCAGATCCGAAGCCTCCGTTACCCGGAAGCCTTCCGCTCCGCAGATTCGTGCATACTCAGAAAAGTCTGGATTGTGCAGTGAAGTCTGCCACACATCGAAGTTCCCGGAGCGCTGCTCCTTGCTGATCTTCCCAAGCTCTTCGTTGTTGATCAGGAGGTGCGTGATATTCATCCCGTACTTCACAGCCGTGGTCAGCTCACCCATGTACTGGCCGAAACCACCGTCACCGGAGACCGCGATCACCGGCCGGCCGGCAAACCGCGGATCGTCCTCCTGCGTCGCCGCCCAGGCGCCTATGGCCGCGGGGTAGGAAAATCCGATCGACCCCAAGTAGCCTGACATGAGGACAGCCTGCCGGGTGCACTCAAAATATCGGCCGAAGGAATACGTGTTGTTCCCGACATCAACGGCGATGATCGCGTCCTCCGGACACACGGTGGTAAGTGCCTCGAAGATGACTGCCGAGCTTATCCCCTTCCCTCGCGTTTCCTGGGTGCGTCGCTGCTTCTCAGCCCTCCAGATGACCCAGCGCTCCGCAACCTCGGGCCGCTGGTCGACTTTGTCGGCGCCGCCCTCCAGACGACTCTTGAGGAGGGCCACTGTGACCCCGATCTCGCCCCAAACGGGCACGTCAACCGAATGAAACTTGCCCAGGATCATGGGATCGAAGTCCACCTGGATGGTCGGTTTCTTGGGCGTAATACCGGTGTGATTGCTGAAGCTGGCGCCGAGAACGAGGAGACAGTCCGCTTCGTTCATGAAGTAACTGGCGATCGGCGTCCCGCTACGGCCAAGAACCCCGCAGCCCAGCGGGTGAAGATCTGAGATCAGACCCTTACCCTTGAATGTTGTGACCACCGGACTGCCGAGCGCTTCGGCAAGCTCCGTGATCGACTCCATGCAGAAGCGGGCGCCATGACCCACGATGATTACCGGCCGCTTGGCTCCCCGGAGCAGCTCGGCAGCCCGCGCAAGCGACTCCTCAGGCGGCGTAATCTCGCGCGGTGTCAGGCGTCCGTCCGGTCCGCCGACTGCAGCGTCCTCCGCCGCCGGAAGCACTTGAACTTCGTCCGGGAAAATAAGATGGGATACTCCCCGGTTCAGGATCGCGCTCTTGCAGGCCAGGTTCACGAGCTCAGAGTGGCGGCTGGTGTGCAACACCGGCTGAGACCATTGCGCGACCCTACCGAAGGCCGCGGCCAGATCGACCTCTTGGAACGCTCCGGCTCCCAGCACCTGCGTGTCCACCTGCCCGGTCATCGCGAGGACTGGCGAACGGTCCACGTTCGCATCCCAAAGGCCGGT
>JAZDDE010000381.1:0-9149 GCA_036679495.1 Gemmatimonadota bacterium
GTCGACGGGGTGGTTTACGGTTGAGATTCGTCGATACCGGCTTCTGGGTCGCTCTTCTATTCTCGAGAGACAACCATCACGAAGAGGCTCGCCTTCTCTGGGAGGAAGACCTCGGGCCTCTTCTCTGTACGAATCACGTAGTCGGGGAGACCTGGACCTTTCTGCGTCGCCGGGCGGGACACGGAAAGGCAGTTGCCTTCCTCGATGCCATCCAAGCGTCGCGGCGGGTCGTCCTGAGCTACGTTGATGAGGCCTCAGAAGCCGAGGCGCTTCGCTGGCTTCGACGCCACGACGAGCGGGAGTACTCTTTCGTCGACGCCACAAGCTTCGCCGTTATGCGCCGCCGCAGGCTCACCGAGGCGCTAGCTTTCGACGACGACTTCCAGGCTGCCGGGTTCGTGGAAGTTCGAGCTCGCTCTTGATGACATCGTTCGTTCAGCCGTCGAGCTCATCTAGCAAGACTTCGCTTCCGTAGCCGCGGAAAAAACCCAACGAACTTCGCGACATCTAGCTGTCGGCTGCCTCAATTTGGTGAGCAACGGTCTGGACCGGAGTTAGGGGGGATGCCCGTAGGGTCAAGAAACTCATGCGAGAACTTGACGAAGACCCGGCAGCTTGGCGATTTCAAGCTAGTCAACTGAAGCGAAGACGCCCGCCGAAGCCGGAAGAGGACGAAACCAGATCGCCTTGACGACGTACCCATCCAGCGGGTCGGCTCCTCGACGTTCCACTTGAAACTCAAGAGCGTCTTGGGCTTTCTTGTTCAGCTGATCCGCGTTTCGGTTGATGAGTCCAGGTCCCTCGAGCCCTCGAACCTCTCACGAAGCTATCTATTTCGCCGTCACCGGCCCAAGATACCGGTCCAGCCAATCCAAGGTCTCCCGGATAATCTCGTTCCTGTCGGAAGGGATATGTCCTCCCTCGAGACGGGCGTGGCGCTTGTCCGCCTCGGGGGCACCCAGCAGGCGAAAGAGTGGAAGCTGGGAAGCCTCGAAGGCAAAGAGGTGGTCGTCGCGGCCGTTGATCATGAGCGTGGGGACGCGGGACCGGGGGGCGAAATTGACCAACTCCATCTCGGGTGGCACCTTCCTCCATAGGCCGCCCGCAAGGAGCACGCTCGCCTCGAACCGCGGGTCGATGGCGGTGAAAATGGGTCCGTAGACGGATCCAGTGCTGAAGCCGTAGTAGGCGAGCCTCTCGCTGTCTATGTCATCCCGCGCCTCCAGGTAATCGAGTGTCCGGCCGAGGTCCTTGAACCACTGGATCGCCAGATCCCGCCATGCGTTGGGCTCAAAGGGCGGTAACGACACGAAGCGCTCGTACATGCCGTTGTAAACGGGGTAGACGAGGGCCCGGCCGCTTCGTGGGACGAAATCGAAGAGGAACTCCGAAGCCAGGCTCTCGCTGGACTGACGAAAGAAAGCGTCGTCGCCGGGGAACCAGATCACCGTCTGGTAGGGCGGCGCCGCGTTGCGCGGCAGAAACAGGTAGGCGGTAACCCGCTCGTTTCCGTACGCCGCATTGAATGAGACCGTCTCCTTTCGCCAGTAGGGCGAACCGTCGTCCACGGCCTCGACTTCCGCTTCGAGGTCGGTCCGGTCGTAGGCATACATGCGGCTATAGGCCTCGAAGACCTCCTGGGCGACCGGCTCCTCCTTGCCGTAGTCGAAGGCATTCGCCGGGCTCAGCAAGGCCTTCTCGAGAGGGGCGTTGAACTTGGCGCAGCGGAAGCCGTAGGTCGCCGACCGCTCGAACGGCAACTGTGCGTCAGGGGACTGCTTGAACAGGTAGGGGGGCTCGCCCCAGGCGCCGCCGAGGATGTAGCGCTTGCCGGCCGTGGCGTTCCAGCACCATTCCTTGACGTTGCCGGCCATGTCATACGTCCCGTAGTCGCCCAGGCCGGGGTGGCTCCCCACCGGCGACGGGCCCTCCGTCCCGAAGTTGCTGAACCGAACGATGTCGGAGAACTGGTCCTGGGCAGCGGCCTTGTACCAGTGGTAGATCGTAGGGAGGCTCTTGCCGACGAACGTGCAGTAAGCGGCCGCCTCGTACCAGCTCACGCCGCCGACGGGAATGTTTTCCCGCCCTTCGGCGTACGTGCCAAGCTCCCAGGTGGCCGGACCCGGCCGCCCCGTGGCGTCGCGGAACGAGACCATAGCCTCCTCCCACGACAGCTCCCTCCCGTCCCTCCCGTCTTCGACGAACGGCTCGGTCCAGTACCCGCGGTTCTGGTACCCACCCCCGTCCACGAATTCCCTGTATTGCCGATTCGTGACTTCGAACCGGTCGAGGTAGTAGTCGCCAGGGTCGAAGTTGGGCAGGTCCTGCCGAGTCAGCGGCCCGCCGGGCACCCGGACCATGCCATCCGGTCGCGCGCCGACAGCATCGAGGGGGAACCCCGCCGCGAATGCGGCAAACGGGTCCCCGAACGGGGCGCCTTCGAACGTCTCGAATCCCTCCTTGCTGATTCTCCAGCGCATGAGGGCGTAAGGGACGCGGACGCCTTGGAGTGGGGTCTGGCCCAGATGCTCCCACGGTGCGTCCGGCGTCGCGTAGCCTTTGACGTAGACGTCTGCGCCTTCGGGCTTGGTGTTGATGATCACCGGCAACGTGATGCGTTCTATCGTCTCTTGGATTTCAGCGTCTTCGGGAACGTAGTTCTTCGCTTCGCGGGCCAGGCGGTAGGCTTCGTAGAGCTCGCCCTCTTCGATCAGCCCGTTGATCTCTGGGAGCGCATCGTCTCTCGCCCATCGCGCGCGCGAACCGCGCTGCCAGATCCATGACGCCGCGCCCGCGAGGGTGACGACGAGCACGGCCATGACGACCGCCTTTCGCGCTGAAATTCCCCTGGGTTCCGCAACACGCTGCTCGGCAAGTCGGAGCTCGTCGCCAAGTTCGCTGGCCGACGCGTAGCGCTTCCCCGGGTTTTTCTCGAGGCACCGCTCGACGATCCTCTCGAGCTCTTTGGGTAAGTCGGGTCGCAGGCTCCTCGGGGGAGACGGTGTATCGCGCAGAATGGCACTGATGACGGTGGCGACCGAAGAGCCTTCGAACGGCCGCTGGCCGCAGAGAAGCTCGTAGAGAACGACGCCGAAGGAGAACTGGTCCGAGCGATGATCCACCGGGTGGGCCGCCGCCTGCTCCGGCGACATGTAGTGCGGCGTGCCGACGGCGACGCCCGCTGCCGTGGCCTTCGTCAAGGTCGGCAACTTGGAATCGTCACCCGTTCCGCTTGCGATCGGCTTCGCAAGACCGAAGTCCAGGATCTTGACCAGGCCGTCGTCGGTCACCATCACGTTGTCGGGCTTCAAATCGCGGTGGACGATACCCGCAGCGTGGGCCTTGCCGAGCCCGTCGCAGATCTGGGTGGCAACGGCGATCGTCTTCGCCACAGGAAGTGGACCATCCTGGAGGAGCTCCCGTAGCGTTCGCCCCTCCACCAGCTCCATCGCGATGTAGGTCGTGTCCTCGTGCTCGGCGATGTCGTAAATGGTGACGATGTTGGGATGGTTCAAAGCGGATGCCGACCGCGCTTCCCGCTCGAACCTCTGGAGGCGCTCGGCGTCGGAGGCGAACTCGCTCGGCAGAACCTTGATGGCAACGTCCCGCCCGAGCTTGACGTGCTTCGCGCGGTAAACCTCGTCCATTCCGCCCGCACCAATGGCGGAGAGAATCTCATAAGAGCCGAGACGCGCACCGGGGTGGAGGCGCATGGCTACCCCCTAGGGGAGTATTCTGCTCCTCGCGTGTCACGAGATCAACCGGGGGTCGTCTAGGTTACTGCGCGTCGTTGCCGTCGGGCAATAATCGGGGGACGCTCGCAAGTCCTCTTATTCGCGCAAGGATGTCGCGAGCGAGACACTGACGAAGGTCGCCAGGGAAACCAGCAGGCCGACGTAGACTTCGTGCCACTCGGCCCAGCCCGCGCGGCGAAGGAAATGCCAGGCGATGACGGTGACGGTGCCGGTCACGACGCAAGCAAGTGCGCCGGCGGCGCTCCCACGCTTCCAATAGAGGCCGCCCACGAGCGTGGGCAGGAAACACGCGGCATAGAGCGATCCGGAGAACGCGGTTATCGAGACGATGTCGCCGAACGGGTTGAGGGCCAGCAGCATGCTGACCAGGGATAGTACGACCACCCACAGCCGAGTCCTCGCGACGGTACGTAGGTCATCGTCGGGGAGGATCAGCACGTCGCGGGCCACCGAGGAGGCTGCCACAAGGAGTACCGAGTCCAGGGAGGACATGGCGGCGGACAGGAGCACGAGAAGGAAGAAGGAGCTTAGGAAGGGGCCGAGCACCTCGGCGCTGCCTAGTAGATACGGGATCACGTGGTCCGAGTCGGAGATTGCCTCCGCAGGAATGAGCGCGTGGGCGAAGGCTCCGATCGGAAGCATGCAGACGTACGTGATCAGGATGAGCAACGGAGCAACCAGCCGGGCGGTGCCCAGAGCTCTCCGGTCCTTGAGGCCGTAGAGGCGGGAGATCTGCCGGAAGTCGACAAGGAGCTTCATTCCCCGGCTAGGGACAACCCGAGGATGGCCATCAGCGACAGGTTGCCCTGCCAGGAGACGAGCTGGGGATCCTGCACGCGCAGAGTGTCGAGCGCCACGGTGAGGCCGCCGGCTCGCCGGAGCACCGCGGCGAGCATCGTCACCGACCCAACCAGCATCAGGAGACCCTGAACCGCATCGGTCAGGACAACCGCACGGAACCCTCCGACCAGTGTGTATGCGGTCACCACGAGGAAGATCAGGACCGAGGCGACCCGGTAGTCGATCAGGAGGAACTGCTCCAGTGCGATCGACGAACCCTTATAGACAGCGATCAGGTACAGGGCCGATGCGATGAAAATGACGAGCGCCGAAGCTCGGCGCAGGGCCGGGGATCCGTAACGATGCCCGAGGAGGTCGGGGAGCGTCACCGAGTCGCACTCTCGGGCGAGATGAAAGAAGCGTGGGGCCACGAGGTGCCACGCGGCGTAGGCGCACAGGACGATGACGGGTCCCTTCACATACCAGATCAGCCCTACCTCCCAGCTCTTGCCGGCATGACCGACGAAGGTGTTCGTGCTGACGAAGGTGGCGTAGAAGGAGAGCGCAATGAGCCAGCCACCCAGCGACCGGCCGGCAATCAGGAACTCGCTGACGCTCCCTGTCCGCCCCCTCGCGGCCCAGCAATGTTTGGCGAGCATCAACAGGTAGGCCGCCACGAAGATAAGGCGAAGCCAGTATGTTTCCAGCCATTCCATGACTCATCACCTCCCAAGGTTCGTCTTCTTCTCTCGACTGATCCATGCGCAGGCGGTGGAGAAGTCCCTACCAGGATTGCCGAGTCTTCGCTATTCCTTCCCGCGTGTGTTCGCTGCGATGGGAAGATCGCCCAGGATGATCTGCGGTGAGAGGCCGTGCTCTGTGATGATGACCTTTGCATTGTCCTTGAGTGCGTTTTCGGTCACCTCTAACTGTTTCAAGTCCTTTGCGTTTCCAACAAAGAACTTCGCTGCTGCCTCGTTTACAAGTCTGACCGCCCTTGCCTTTCCTTCTGCGACACGGATCGCTGCTTCCCTTTGCCCTTCCGCCAACTGGATTGCGGCGAGCTTTTCCTGTTCCGCTGCCTCGAATCTCCCCGTGGCCAGAAGCTTCATGGCACGACGTTCCTGCTCGGCAGTCTTCTCTTTATGCATAGCCTGCTTGATGTCTTTAGGCGGATCGATCAAGCTGATTTCCACTTTGCAGACTCTTAAGCCCCAGTCTTCGGTCATCTTGTCGAGAACCATCTGTAGATTTGAAGATATGCGCTCCCGCGCCGTCAGACTCTCGTCCAGGGTCAGCTCGCCGAACTCTTGCCGAAGATTGGTCCTGGCGAGTTGAAGAACCGCCGCCTTCCAATCATCTATACGGTAGAAGGTCTTCTGAATCTCTTCAGCCGACAGTCCGGGTCTGACCCAGATCAGCCCATCCACCCGGATCTCAACGTTGTCTTTTGTGATGACGTGCTGCGGTTCGATGCTCATCGTGTGCTCCCGAACATCACGAACTCGGGTAATCGTGAGAAGAGGGCACTGCAGATGAAACCCGGGCTCAACCAACTTCTCGTACCTGCCCAGATGTTCCACGATGCCTCGTTCGAAAGGCCTGATGATGTACAGAGGAAAAGAGATGGTTCTCATTTCGGACTCCTTTCATTTGTGGTTCTTCATCTTCGGTTCGTCCTCTCACCTAGTCATGCGCGAAAGGAGTCCGAAATCCATAACGGTGACGGCCCTATGGGGCCAGCCGGGGCCTAGTTCCAATCGGGAACCGATTGGATTACGGATTTCCGGCCTTCTCTGCGCAGATCCATTTGAGGCCTCCAGATGATCCCGAAGACCCAAGAAGTTCGCCGGCCTGGCCGGAGACGTTCCGTGTTGAGGGAGATCGCGAGTAAGATCTCCCGTACTCGCCGCAGTGCTCGATCACGAGACGTGGCGGCCGGGGGGGACGGCAGCGTGGCTTCGGCAGAAGTGCCAGATATGGAGGAAGGACGCCACGAGAGGCTCGAGCGGATCCTCCAAGCGGCCGTGGCCGGCGAGCGCGATGCGCAGGAGAAACTCTTCGAGACCGTCTATACGGAGCTGCGGGTCATGGCACGCCGGCAACTGTGGAAGGAACGGCCCAACCATTCATGGCAGCCGACCGAGCTGGTCCACCTCGTCTTTCTGAAGCTCTTCACCGGCAAGCCGCTCGCGAAAGCGCAGGCGAGGTACTTCTACGCTGCCGTGAGGAATGCCATGCGCGAGCTACTCATCGACCACGCTCGGAAACGCAAGGCGATGAAGCGGCCCGATGCGGCGGTGCGGGTGCCGCTGGACTACGTGCTCGACGAGCTGGAGGCCGAGCAGCGAGCACCCTATCTCGATCTACACGTTTGCTTGGAGAAGCTGAAGGAACTCAGCGCCCGCCAGCATGCGGTGGTGGAGCTACGCTACCTGGTCGGTCTTCCCTGGAAGGAGATTGCCGCGCAGCTGGGCGTCTCTGTGCCCACGGTGGAGAAGGACTGGCAAGCCGCCCGTGCATGGCTCCGTTCGCAGCTCGATGAAGGTGGTCATGACGTCTGAGCGATACCAACAGGTCTGTCAGATACTTCACGACGTGCTGGAGCGCGCGCCGGAGGATCGCACGGACTACCTCAGAGAAGTCAGCGGCCGGGATGACGAGCTCCGGACGGAAGTACAGAAACTCCTCGACGGACACGAGGTCGCCGAGCGGGACGCGTTCCTCGAGGTTCCGGCCTTTGTGATTGACTCCATTCCTCTCACCCTGCCGGACTTTGGGGATTACGAGAAGATCGAGTACATCGGCCACGGGGGAATGGGCACCGTCTATCAGGCCTACCATAAGAGCCTCAAGTGTTCGGTGGCACTTAAGATGAGTCGGCCAGGGCACGTCTCGACGGCCGGCGATGGTGCACGGTTCCGGGCCGAGGCCCAGAGCATGGCTCGTCTCAGGCACCCCAACATCGTCCGTGTGCATGAGATCGATGAGCACGAGGGGCGGCCCTTCTTCAGGATGGAGCTCATCGAGGGGACGAGGCTCGAGCAGGAGGCAGGTCGCTACGGCCAGGATCCGAATGCCGCGGCGGAGCTGGTCGCCACTCTGGCAAGAGCGGTGCACCATGCGCACCAGCGAGGTGTCCTGCACCGGGACCTCAAGCCAGCCAACGTGCTGCTCGATGAAATTGGCGCGCCCTACATCACGGACTTCGGCCTCGCGAGGCGGTTCGGCCAGGATGTGGTGACAGCTACCGCGGCTCTGGAGCCGCCCGATACTCGTGAGACGCTGGACCGCGGGAGCGGCGCGTTTCGAGGGATCGTCGGCACGGCAGGGTTCATGTCTCCTGAGCACGCGGACCCCGATCGCGAAGAGACTGTTTTGAGCGACGTCTACGGTCTCGGTGCGATCCTCTACGCGTTACTGGCCGGACGCCCACCGAATCAAGGGCGTACGTTGGCGGATACTGTGGGGTGGGTGCGAGACCGGGACCAGCACCCCGTTCCGCCGCGGGCGCTCAATAAGAACGTGCACCAGGATCTGGAGGCAGTCTGTCTGAAATGCCTCGAGAAGGATCCGGAAAGACGCTACGGATCCGCCGCAGAGCTGGCCGAGGATCTCGATCGATGGAGGCAAGGTAGGGAGACCCACGCGCGGCGTTGGAACCCGATGACACGACTCACGCGATGGTGCCGGCGCCAGCCCGCTGCCGCGGCCATGCTAGCGGCGGTGGCCCTGGTCGCCGTGCTCGCGGGCCTGGTCTGGATGCAATCGGCGCGGAACCAGGCTCAGCAAACCGCCCGCCGTCACGAGTTGCTCGAGAGCACCGGCCACGTCGCGCGACTGGTGGCATCCATCGTAAGGGACCGGCTCGATGAGCTCACTCGGACCGTGGAGCAGGAGGGCCGCCGCCCGGAGCTCGCTGCCCTGCTTGCCGAGGGCAATGGGCCAGACTTGCGTGAGCACATCAAGCAGATAGCGGAGCATTATCGCGGCCTTGCCACGGAGTCTCCTTTCGAAAGCTGGGCGATCTATGCGCCGGACGGTACCATGCTTGCTCAGTCATTGAACTCTGACGTCGTCGGGACGAAGTTCGACTTCCGTGACTACTTTCGAGGGGCAATCGAGAAGGGACTCGCGGCTGGTGAGCCCAGCGCCTATGTCTCGCACGTGTACAAATCCAGGGCCCAGGGTATTTTCAAGTTTGCGATCACGTTTGCGATCCGTAGCACCAACGCCGACAGCCGGATCGCCGGCCTGCTCCTTGCATCGGTGACGACTGATAGGACGATGGGCCTTCCTCAGACCGTCGACTCCAGGTACGTGCCCGTTCTCGTGGCACCGCGTGAAGTGCTCCCCCAGTTGGTGGATTCCTCCCGCGCGAAGGAGTACGTCATCCTCTTTCATCCGGCCTACGAGCACGGTGCGGACGCCGTGCCTTACCCAGCCAGGCTCGCCGGCGGATTCAAGGGAGCCCCGCTCAACGACAACTACCGCGACCCGGTCGGCGATCGGGAGCCTGCGTATGAGGGTCGCTGGCTTGCCGGCTCTGCACCGGTCCCTGGGACCAAGTTCCTCGTGGTGATCCAGGTCCGCGACGACCTCGCCTGGACAGCC
>JAZDDE010000382.1:0-5073 GCA_036679495.1 Gemmatimonadota bacterium
GGCTCGGCACCACCATGCTCAATCCAGTGTCCACGTGTCCAGCTGGTGTCCACGGATTTCCGTCGTGGGCCAGCGACTTAGGACACGTGGGCACTATGGACACCTGATTCCAGATAACACTCCCTAGAAACCATATAGACGGTTAATCGGAAACTGCTGTCCATGGTGTCCACGTGTCCAGGCCCCGGCGTCGTGAGGATGTATGGCCGGCCTACGCGGAGATGTTCAGGCGCCTCGCAGACTCGCACTCTGAGCTTCCGATCAGCGCGACAGTTGAGGATTGGGACACGCTCTGTGACTCTGACGAGTTTCTACCCTGGCTCGCCCAACACCCCAGAGAGTTCAACGACAAGACAGAGGTGTTCCAGCGGAAGCTGAAGGATTGGGGTGCTCGGCACAATCTTCGAGAGAGCTGGGTTTTCGATTCCGCCATACGCACCGTTCGCGCCTGGGAGTCAGATCTCGACTGGGGACCGCGACCCAGTTGGGTAACTCCATACCTGCACACCGAACAGGCACTATCGCCCGACGAGAGCGAGTTTCGATACAGCGCGTACCTGCGTTGGTATCCGGTCCTTCAGACGAGAGTCTTCGCAAAGAGGGTGAACCTGATCTACGACGACGATCGGTCCTGGGATGGTGTTCACTCGGCGACGTGGGCATACGAGAAGGCCACAAACACCGAGCGGAAGTTCGTATCACTCGTCGTTACGCGTGGTGAGGACGGTCCACTCGAAAGCCAGCTGGACGTACTTCGGGGGTATTCTCGCGTCGTCGACATATCATGCGCGAGGCCCCGGCGGTCGAGCAGCTTGCCGAGATCCTCGAACTTCCGCCGATCCCTGCCGAGTAGAAGGCTGGCGCCTACTCCTCCCCTACCCCGCCCCGTTCCCGCCGAGCTCGAGCGTGCTGCCGGTACGCGACCCACCCCCCGAGCCGCAGCCCGGCCCAGCCGAGGAAGCCGCGCACCGGGCCGACGCCCTCGCCCGAGCGCGCAACGTGCTCGAGAGCCTGGGCAAGACCGCTGAGGCGCTGCGCGTCGCCGAGGGCGACGAAGAGGAAAAAGTTTGCGCGCGACATCAAGTCACTGTAGTCCTGAGAGGAATCGTCTCTTGACCGGCGAGCCGCGAATCGGCGAGGATGAACGAGGATTCAAGGAAGATCCGCCCATGCGAACTCGCTTCTGGCACCGCCCCGCTCTGCTGATCCTCGCCCTTGCTGCGTCCGTCGGGCTTGCCGTCACGCCCGCCCAGGCGGTGACAGTCAACAATGGCTCGATGGATGACACCGGTGGCAACTACAACATCTTCAATGCGCTGGTCCCCTCCGGCTGGACCGACATCGCGTTCTCTTCGCCGGACATCTTCGACGAGAATACGAACTTCAACGATTTTACCTGGAACGCGAGCTCAGACGGCGGGACGTTCGTACACGCACTCGGGAGCGCGACACCTTTTGTCAGCGAAGGCGTGTATCAAGACATATCAGAACTCGAGATCGGAGAGACATACGTCGTCTCGTTCGAGCAGTCGATCTCGTTCACGACCACCGCGCTTCAGGGAGACGGCGGACACTTTTCGGTGACGTTCGGCGGCGAGACCAAGCAATCTCAGACGATGACTCGCCCTGCATCGGGTATCGCGTTCGACTGGCAGCAGCAGAGCCTCACCTTTACGGCTACCGCCGAGACACAACGCTTGACCTTCCAGGGCGTCCTCGTTCCGGACGTGGGCGGTTTCCGAGTAGAGCTGGCACTGGACGGCGTCGGGATCGCGGAGGTGGTTCCGGTGGTTCCAACGATCCCCTGGCTTGCCGCGCCCGGCCTGGGTCTCGGTCTCGGTCTGGCAGGTTGGCTCGCAATCCGTCGGATCGCTCGAAGCCCCCGAATCCGAAAATAGTCGCGGGATTCGAGAGCGCGTCACACGCACAGGCGGTGTTGCTGCAGCGGGCCACGGGTTCGCAAAGCTCGATGCAGACTTCTCTGCACGCATCCTCCGAGGCCCTTGCGCGTCGAACGGAGAATGGACGCAAGAGAACGCTTCCTGACGTGGAGCCCAGGCGGAGTCCGCAGCGAGCGAACTGTCGGATAGGCTGCAGGATTCGCAGCGTTTCCGCATGCTCGCGACTGCACCCAATCGGTGCAACGCACTGATTCACCTTGAAGAATCGGTGCCGGGTGGGTGGCGCGACGCTGCTACTATGCTGCGAGCGCTGCAGCCTTCTCGGTCGAAGGCTTGCAGCCTGTAAGCTAGTTAGGCCGTAGGACCACCAAGTGCGATCCGATTCGTTGCTCTTTTGGGTAGTAGTTGCGGTTGCCCTCGGCACAGTCGTCGCGCTCATGTGGCTCGGGCATTGGTTGCTCGCACTCCCTCTCGGAGTCGCCGCCCTCGCCTATCTAGTCAACCCGAGACTGGAAGCCTACGCCGAAGGCGAGGGTAGTTCTGGTGCGCCACGCCGCGCTTGGTCCGCGCTACGGACTGAGCTTATCTTCATCGGAGGGTGCCTCCTCCTCGTCCCCATCGCGGCCTATCGGTAGCGATCCGGGTCTTGCGCAACGGCGTTCGCTACATCTGGATCGCAATATGCGGGCTTCATGGTAGGTTTCATCAGCGGTCGCGGGCTGTTGCGGACGAGTCGCCCGAGTTCCGGGCGGCAGTCTGACTGACTCTGCGACTGCGTTGATTACCTGTTAGGCGGCTTGTGGCGAATGCCTGAGGCGTGGGATTCACGGCCACCTCCGATCGACCACCAGGCCCCCCGTGCGCGGCCGCGCCGGGTCCTGCGGGGGCTCGCAGTGGTGTTCTTCGGAGTCATGGCCCTCGTCGGTTGCCTCTTGGTAGGGCTGTTCGCATGGGTTTCGTACTCAGGGTCAGACATCGAGCGAGCGAAGGCGGAGGCGCTTGCCGCAGCGGCCGGTTCCAACGACCATGGCTGTCTCGCCAAAGCCATGGAACGGATCCAGGCGGATCCACCCTTTCTCTTCTCGTTACGTGAAGGAACCTTTCTATTAGAGTGCCTGGCCCACAGCGAAGCGACCGAGTCGTTCTGCGAGGGCGCACCCACTCCCTATACCTCGGAGGCCAACCTGGAGTTCGGCACCTCCAAGTGCCAGTCGCTCGATCTGGAAGAGGGTCCATGTGTTGGCCTCTTCACTCAGGTAAGCATCCACTGCGCCCAGAGACAGCCGGCCCCCTCCCATTGAGCGGCCGCCCAACAAAGCGCTGCAGCTGACGTGCCACAGCGCGCTCGAATCGACCTCAGGTAGAGTCTGATATTGAACTTGGATGCCTCAGTGACCGTCGGCGGCCTGTGCCACGCAGCTGAGCGCCCAGTCCGTTAGACGGCAGAAGGAGACCGAGATCTGATCACCGGAGAGAACATCCTGCAGACGTTGGCGGAGGTGTCCATCGCCTTCACGGGATTCAGCGGGGTCGTCGGAGTGTTTGGTGGGGGTTCTGCCCTGTCCAACGCCGAACGCGTGCTCCGCGTCCGCATGATGATTACGGCCAGCCTTGCCGCATTCTTCGGTTCACTGCTTCCACTCGTATTAGGTCAGTTCGATTCCGCGACTCCTCTCGTGTGGCCTCTTTGTTGCGCGTCCTTTGCCGGCTTCTTTATCGTCGACTCGGTCGGTGTCTATCGTCGAACTGGCGCCCTGGCCGCTGTCGGAAACTACTCCCGACCGTGGTTCGCCCCGATCATCTATACGATCAATGCGGTCGTCGCCCTTGCGCTGATACTGGGAGCCGGCGCGTTTCTTCCAGGACACTCGGTCTACATCGGTGCGATCGCGTGGCAACTCGTGCTCGCCTCACTGCAATTCATGTTGCTCGTCACGCAAACCAAGCCACGCCCTGCCGTCTGACATCAAGTTTTCCACCGTCCTCCACGGGATGTGGCCCACCGTCAACCCAGCTTGCACCTTGACCGCCCTGCCCCTTCCAGCCGATCCTGCCCCCACGCAAGCCCGGGAGGTCCCATGCGTACCCTGCCCCCGCCCGGATGAAGCGTCTCGATTCGCTCCTCGACGGCCTCGCGATTCAGTGGTACTTCGGGCGGCTCACGCCGGTCTTGTACGGCCTTCACGGTGCCCTCGAGTTCTACTCAACAGAGCAGGTCAGCGCCGCCATTCGGCATTCTCGCCTTTGGGCACCCCGCAGGCGGGTTGCTTTTGCGATGTTCTCCGGTCACGCGGAGTACGAGAGCCTCCCTGGAACCATTCGCGGAACCGCTCTCTATCCGCGGCTCCGGGTCAAGATCAAGCGGCATCTCTTCGGAGACGAAGGACTGTTCAACGGGCGGGACCTATGGGCGGCCTGGGACCGCCAGTCCCGAGCAAAGCACGGGTCTCAAGCGTGAGGGCTGCGGCCTAACACCTTGATTACAGTTCGCTGTAGATCTTGCTCAGAATCTTCCAGGTGCCGGCGATCTTGAGCAGATGAAAGTGATCCGTGAAGTTCTTCCCGTGCCAGTGATCGGCGTGCAACACGACACTTGCCGCGCGTTCATCGGAGATCGTGATGCTGACGATGCGCACATCCAGATCGGTTGCCGGTCCATTGCTGTCCACGAAGTCGTAGAGCGCTTGGATCGGGCCCGAGAAGGCGCCGTCCTCAGCGGGACCTGACATCTGGGCGTTCTCATGGAATGCCGGTTTCATGATCGACGAATCAGCGGCTCGACCACCTTCTATGTACTTGCCAACTACTTCTTCGATCGCCTTCTTCGCCACTGCCGGAAGCTCCTGCACCTTCGAATCTGCCTGAATAGGCTCGAGAGAGTGGATACGTGCCATCGAGTTCTCCTTTCGGACGTCCCGCGTCCGTAGTTGGGTCGACACCGTGTTCGGGTGGCGTCCTGCTACCGCGTCTGGTCAGCCGTTTAGACGCCGCATCGCTCGGAGTCCTTACCCTGCGTTTCCCAGATGAGCGGTCGAGCGGGTTTCTGGACCATCACGCTGCCTTCGTTGCGGGGCACGGCACGAGGCGCTCGACGAGGCGGACCACTTCGGCGTGGGCCTGGTCGATCGATCGGCGATGGCGTTCGTCTCCGAACTCTTGGTACTCGATGGCC
>JAZDDE010000383.1:0-2210 GCA_036679495.1 Gemmatimonadota bacterium
ACTCCCTGAATTCCGGGTGGCAATCATCGCGCCAGGTTGGCCACCAAGCCTGGACTCCTGGTTGCCAGAAGTAGCGGATGATCCTGTGCTTCCAGCCCGCCCATACAACCTCATCAATCATATTCTGACTAAACTGATAGAAGATATTCTCGAAATGCCGGAACACGCTCTGCAAGAGAGAACCGAACTGCCTTTGCTCCGTTGGGGCTGAGAGTATGCAGATCGGATTGGCCTTGCACGAACAGATCACAGACGGACGCGTCGCGACCTATGTCAGAGGCTAGGTTGGACAGGTTCGTGACGATGTCATGATAGCTAGACGCTCGAACCGAGCGCGTGTTCTGACGAATCTGCGTCCCGAGATAGAAGAGCGAAGCAACCACTCCTACGGCGCCGACAAGCTCGGCAATTGCGCCGATCGCGTCCCAGACCCAGTTCAAGTTTCGCCTCCCGCCGCCTTCTATGTAGGCCGTTGTGTCAACCCCCTGTAGGTCGACGTTGTGGATCTTACATCGCTGGATACCTCCTGAGCGAGGGAGTTCCTGGCGGCTTCGTGGAGGCGTGCGCGGATGCGCGCGACAACCTTCTATCCGTTCCGATGGCTTCGCATCGGAGACCTGAGCCTGTGTACGCTCTGCGTATCGGTGAAGCCTCTGGGCGGGCGACCCCTTCTAACGGGCGAGGGGGCTGGCCCCTCCGGCGGCCATGGCGGGCCGCCCGCACCAGGATCTCGTGGTTTCGTTTCGCGATCACTTCCGATCAGTGGAGCCGGAGGTCCGTCTTGAGGAGCGCCCCCTCCGGGATCACGCCGGTCTCGAGGAAGCGCCAGAGGGCCACCAGCAGCTTCCGCGCCAGCGCCACGATCCCGATCTTGCGCAGTCGCTTGCTCCCCGATCCGAAGCGCTGCTGATACCACTGGGACAGAGCGCTTTCGGGTTGGAAGCGCAGCCAACCCCACGCGAACTCGATGGCGGCCCCGCGGACCCAGCGGCTTCCAGACTTGCCGATGCCTTGCTCTCGCTCCGACTTCCCGCTGGCGTAGGGTGTCGGCGTTAGCCCCGCAGCTCCGCCCACCTGCTTGCCGTTTCGGAACGCTCGCCAGCCAAAGAACTCCGTGCCGTAAGTCCAGGCGGTATTGATGCCGACGGCCTTGAGACTGTAGAGCTGTCGCACCGTGTCGAGCACCGGCCCCGTCTCCTCCCGCAGGATGCGCCGACGTTCGGCGTCGAGCCCGCGGATGCGCCCCGTGAGGTAGTCGTAGTCCTCCACGTAGCGATCGAGTCGGGCCCGCAGGCCGGAGGGCAGCGCCGTGCCATTCCACGTGCGCAGGGTCTCGATCTGTGCCCTGAGATCTCCTCGCAAGTCGAGGCTGAACCCGTGATTGGCGAGCAGACCTTTGATGCGATGGCTTACCCGGGTGCGATCCTTCTTCAACAGCCGCAGCTCCCGGCCCAGGTGCCTGCGGTCTTCGTCCTCCTCCGAGGGGACATGGACCACGCTCCAGACGGGCTTGGCGCTGCCAGCCCGGTGGCGCGCGAGGAGGTCCAGCAGGGCCACGAGGTCGATCCGGTCGCTCTTGGCCCGACGCTTGCGCCGATTGACTTCGATACTCGCCGAGTCGACGACGAGATTCTCGACACCCTGCGCCGTGAGGAAGCGATGGAGCCAGAAGCCATCCCGTCCCGCCTCGTAGCAGCTCGCGATCGGAGCATCCGATGGCAGCCCCAGGCGCCGCTTCGCCCAGTCGATCTGCTCCAGCACGGCGGCTCCGTCCCGGGTCGCCACCTTGCGCCGCAAGGGCTTCTGCCCGAAAGCACTTGCGAAGCCGAGCAGCCAGCCGCTCTCGCCGAGCTCCATCGCCATCATCAGAGTCTCGCGCGTTTGGTTACAGTCGATCGTCGAGGCCGTTGCTGTATTCCCGGACATCGCGTCCCTCCTTGGGTTTGTTAGTTCAAGGAGGTTTACAGCAGCGGCCTTCTTGCGTCTCGAGCGTGTGCCCATGGGGCATAGGCTCTAACGGACATGGTGTTCAGCGGCCCACCGGCCTGACCGGCGAGGCGCTGAACGACTTGGAGGCCTCAGTATGGCAAAGCCCTGAATCTGGCGCCGAGCATAGGTGGGTCCGTTGCAAGGCCTTGTTGGACGGCGGCCGGTGTTGCCTTTGAGAGCAAGAGCCGCCCGAGGGCGAGTCAGGGGAGTGGGCAGGAGTT
>JAZDDE010000384.1:0-10506 GCA_036679495.1 Gemmatimonadota bacterium
GGGAGCTGCGGGCTGGAGTGGATACGATGATCGTCGTGCCCAACGAACGCTTGCTGTCGGTTGTTGGAAAGGGGACGACATTCAGGGATGCACTCAAGAAGGCGGACGAGGTGCTGCTGCACGCCACACAAGGAATCTCAGATCTGATCAGCGTTACCGGCGATGTAAACGTGGACTTCGCGGACGTGAGAACCGTGATGTCTAATCGCGGGGCCGCTCTGATGGGTACCGGAGAAGCCGCTGGTGAAAGTAGAGCTCTTGAGGCTGCCCAGCAGGCTATCTGCTCGCCGCTGCTAGACAGCATTTCGATTAGCGGTGCGACTGGCGTCCTGGTCAACATCTCTGGTGGTCTGGATCTGGCGATCGACGAGGTGACGACGATCAATTCCGTCGTCCAGGAAGCCGTGGGCGATGAAGCGGAACTGATCTTCGGGGCCGTACACGAACCTGGACTGGAAGGCCGGGTGCGGGTCACCGTAATCGCCACCGGTTTTGGTCCCGACAGCGAGGAATTCGTTCCTTGCGGTCCAACGTTTGAACTGGAATCCGGGGCCGACTTCGGCCCAGGTTTGAACCTGCTGGAGACGGGTGGGCAGTCGCAGGGGACCGGAGTTGCCGTAGCTGTGGGACCGGTTCGCACCGAAAACGTGGCCGGCGATATCGGAACCAGGCTGGCCGGTCATCGACAGGTGACCGACCTGGATATTCCGACGTTTATTCGCCGGCAGATGGACTGAGGCGGCAGGGGTGAGACTGCTCTTGGCGAACAAGGCCTGGGTTGTTGGGGCGGTGCTACTGGCGGGCGGTGCGGTTCTAGCCGCTCGGCAGGTTGCTTGGCGAGAACCTGTCGTGGTCGCCCAGAGGGTCGTGGTTCCGACTCCTCCACCGGCTATCCTGACAGACGACACCCTGAAACGAGGTGAGACGTTGGCGGAGCTGCTGGCCGACAATGGGCTTCGGGGCTCGGGCTCGCTCGAGGTCATCGAGGCAGTGCGTGCGTACAAGAATCCTCGGCGGTTGCGTCCGGGCGCCACGGTCGAGTTCGCGCACCGGTTGGATGAGCCCCCGCATCGAATGTCCATGAAGCTTAACCCGGATTCCACGCTGCTCCTTGGCTGGGCGGACTCCGCGTGGTCAGCGGAGCTGGAGCTGACGCCCGTGACTATCGACACACTGCTCCTCTCAGGTGTAATCGAAACCAGCCTCTGGTTTGCGCGGCTCGGCGGGCAAGTGGAGAAGCTCGCCGAGGGTGAGTTTCAGGACTACGTGTATGACCTGGCGGATGTGTTCGCGTGGAAGCTGGATTTCACACGGGATATTCGTGAAGGTGACCAGTTTCGAGTGGCGGTCGAGAGAGAGAGACGCCCGGACGGCTCGCTTCGTTCGAGGCGCTTCATAGTAATCGAAATGATCAACAGGGGCCGTGTGCTGCCGGCGATTCCCTTCGTCGCGGGCTCGGAAATGCGCGAGTACTATGACGCTGACGGGAAGGCGCTCCGCGGAGCGTTCCTGCGCTATCCCGTACCGTTCCGCGTCACGAGCAATTTCAATCGGAGAAGGTATCATCCGATTCTGAAGCGTCGCAGACCTCACCTGGGCACTGACTACGGCGCTCCGACCGGAACCCGTGTCAAAGCGACGGCTTCCGGGCGCGTGACCCGGGCGGGAACCTGGGGTGGGTACGGGCGGATGATCGAGCTGTCGCACGCCCGAGGGATTGTGACCCGGTACGCACATCTCAGCCGTATCGGCGTTCGAGTAGGCCAATACGTAGAGCAGGAAGATATCATAGGGAGAGTCGGTGCTACCGGCCTGGCCACCGCGGCCCATCTTCACTACGAGTTTCTGCAAAACGGTCGCCAGACAAATCCGGCTACGGTCAAATTGCCGCCAGCCAAGGCTCTGGATTCAGACCAGTTGCCGGCGTTCGCTGGCATACGGGAAACTGCGCTGGAGCTGCTCGCCATGATCCCGGCTCCGGACCCGGCTGTATTGCCGGCCTCCGAGCCGATGTCCGAGCAGACGGCTGCGGCGATGAACCCGCCGGCTCGCTGAGCACAGAGGGGCGCGCATGACGGGCGCCATCGCATGGCTGGTCCTGTCGGCGGTTCTGGCCTCAGGCATCACGTACTGGTGGTACGCCCGCCGCGAAGAGCGCGTCCGGGGTCGCAGAATCGCCGGACTTCTCCGCGGCACCGCACTTTTCCTTCTCTTGGGCTCGCCCGTTTTCATCGGAGTGGTGCCTGATTCCAGCCGGAGTGCCGACGCTGTCTGGCTGCTGGATCAATCTCGCAGCATGCGTCTCCCGGTGCGCCCAGGCGGGCCGACCCGAGCCGACTCTGCGGTGAGTCAGCTGCAGGGCCGCGAAGGCGTCCAGCTGCTCCTATTCGGTCGAAACCCCTCCTGGGCTGAGGTCTCCCCCCAGAGTCCGGAGTCTTTCTCCGCCCGCAGCTCCCTGCTTGCTCCGGCCCTTTCGGCAGCTCGCGGACGCGGCGTAGACAGCGTGTTTGTGGTTACCGACGGAGCTTTCGATGATCTGCAGGAAGCCACGCGACTCGCCATGGAGAGCGGCTTGGGAGTGCGCGAGGTTCGACTCGGAGGTGCGACGCCGCGAATAGGATTGGCGGGAATCGTTCTGCCACCTAGCGTTCGGGGTGGCGACACCGTGATCGCCGTAGTGGAACTGGCAGCATCAGGAGATCGGGACAAGCTACCTGCTGAAGTACCGGTCATCGTGTCGCATAGCGGGGAGCCGGATGTACAGGCGCTGGTGCCCGTTCCGGGCAGGGAGCGCACCGGGAGAGCCAGCTTTCCGCTGGTCTTCACGCCCCGCGCGGATTCAGCCGAGTGGAGACGCGTCGATGTTCGCTTGGCCAGCGACGCGGATCCTTTTGGCGCCGCGCTGAGCGCGAGCGCCTGGATTCAAGTGCGGCCGCGCGCCAGCGGTGTGGTGGCCGTTTCGCTGGATCCTGACTGGGAGCTACGGTCGCTTATGCCCGTCGCCTCCCGGGCGAGCGCGGGTGGGGCAACGGGGTATCTCCGGATCGGCGACGGTGAGTTTGCCCGAGTGTCCAGCAGTCCACGCCCTCACGTTCCACTGAGCGTGGTTCGTGCCGATATTCGCGCCGCAAAGCTTCTGATCGTGCAGGGGGATCCGAACCGCGTACCAAGCTGGTTGCAATCCGCCATGCGTTCTCAGACCCGCATACTTTTCCTGGCCCGGCAGCCAGGACAGATCCCTGGCCTCGGGTTGTCAGTAGGCGAAGCCCTGGCTGGTGAGTGGTATGTCGGCGATCAGATTCCGGGAAGTCCGGTGGCGCCGCTGCTGGCCGGACTCGAAGGATCAGCCCTGCCACCGCTGACCACTCTCCTGACCCTGGCGGATGGCCGCGGCTGGTCTCCGCTCCTGGCGCAGCGCGATCGCCGCGGACCCGCCCGGCCCGTCGGCCGAATGCTGGAGACGGGAACCCGCAGGGTGGGAGTACTCGCGGCCACCGGAACGTGGCGCTGGGCCACGCGCGGAGCCGCGGCCAGGCAGGCGTACAGAGCTCTGTACGCCTCCATGATGGGCTGGCTCCTTGAGGACGAGGCCGGCACACCGGTGACCCTCATTGAGGTCGGTGAAGGGGGAAGGGAGCGCGTAGGGTGGCGCATAGCGGCCGGAGTGACGGACCTGGTCCTGATGGTCCGTGACTCGGCGGGCGCAACTGTGTGGTCGGATTCGTCCGTGGCCCTGCCGGGCGGCGGGGAGCGCACTATCGATGGCCCCTTGCTGGAATCTGGTACGTGGAGTTACCGGGCGGACGGACGAACAGACGGCTCGGCCATGGCGTCACAGCGACCGTTTGCGATTCCCACGCTGTCGGAGCTCTTGCCCCATGACAGACAGAATCCGCTGGCGCTTGCGCCGCAGTCGTTTTCCGGCGCTTCGTCTGCACGGGCGGGCGAGCGACCCTGGTGGCCGCTCGCGGCGGCCATTCTGCTACTGTGCATGGAATGGATCTGGCGGAGACGAATAGGACTCAGGTGACCGACATAGGAAGACTGCGAGAGAAACGATCTCTGTGGCAGAAGATCGTTGACGTAGCTCTTGGAGCCACTCTGGATGGTCTTGAGAGAGTGCTCCTGGAGGCTGACTTCGGGGTGGAGCTTACGGAGCGGTTCGTTGCCGAACTCGAGCAGGCCGTCGCCCGCGGCAGGATCCGATCTGAGGCCGAGGTTCGAACGTTGCTTGAGAAACGCATCCGGTCGGTCCTCTCCGGAACCGAGTGCGCCTCCGGGTGGACCGATACTGGTGACATGTACGTTACCCTACTTCTGGGCGTCAACGGGACGGGAAAGACCACTACTGCGGCGAAGCTAGCGTACAGATCCAAAGCGGAGGGCCGATCGGTACTGCTCGCCGCGACGGACACGTTTAGAAGTGGGGCCCAGGAGCAGCTCAGGATCTGGGCGACCGAACTCGGTGTCGAGATCGTGGGGGGACGACCGGGAGCGGACCCGGCTTCTGTGGCCTATGATGCGTCTGAAGCGGCACGTTCTCGTGGGATCGACCATCTCATCGTTGACACGGCCGGCCGTCTTCACACGCAAAGCGACTTGATGGACGAGCTCCAAAAGATTGACCGCGTGCTGGGTCGCCAGACTTCGGCGGCACCGCACGAGCGGTTGCTCGTCGTCGATGCGACGTCGGGTCAAAACGTGCTGCAGCAGGCGAGGGACTTCGATTCTCGACTGGGGTTGACCGGGCTCGTTCTGTCTAAGTTCGACAGCACAGCCCGGGGAGGTACCGCTGTTGCCGTGGCCCAGGAGCTCGGCGTACCGGTGTGCTATCTTGGCGTGGGTGAGACGATCACCGACCTGATCCCCTTTGATGCTGACCGCTACGTGGAGAAATTGCTCAGCTCGTGATGAGCGGACCGCGCTCGCTCCTTCAGAAACCCGTCCAATACCTCAGCGGGGTGGGCCCGAGGCGCGCGGAGCGGCTTGCCCGCCTCGGCGTTCTGACCGCCAGAGATCTTTTATACCACATTCCGCACCGCTACGAAGACGCTACGACCGTCCGGGAGATCGGTACTCTCACCACTGGGGACGAGGCCACGATCATCGGCAGGGTCGTCTCGAAGGGCGTGCTCCCGACGCGTCGAGGCCTGCGGATTTTCAGGGCCGTCTTACGCGACTCCTCGGGCCTGATCGAGTGCGCCTGGCCCGGGCAGCCCTGGCTCGACAGAACCATCTCCCGGGGCGATGCGATACTGGTATCGGGCAGCGTCCACTTTTACCATGGTCGCCAGTTCCGCCCCCGTGAGTACACAGTACTGGCCCGCGAGTCAGAGCCATTCGAGATTCAGGGACGAGTATTTCCGGTATATCCCGCCACAGAGGGCCTAAGTCACCGTCAGATCCGTGGCATTCTCGAGTCCAACCTGGAGCCGCTTCTTCAGGAGACGGCGGACCGGGAACTGCTTCCTGCCGAGTGGCGAGCGGAACTGGATCTACCACCGCTTCAGGAGGCGCTCAGGGTTCTGCACGATCCCGAGTCTCTAGCGATGGTAGAGCGGAGCAGAAGGCGCCTGGCCTTCGAAGAATTGTTCTTTGTTCAGCTCTTGCATGCGCGGGTCGGCCGTGCGAGACGAGCCGATAGAGAGGGCAATGCGTATGTCGGAGCTCCGGGTCTGACGGCACAGTTCCAAGCTAACCTGTCATTCGATCTCACTAGGGCCCAGTCCCGTGTCTGGGAGGAAATACGGCAGGACATGGAAAGTCCACGGCGCATGTACCGCCTCCTGCAGGGAGACGTGGGTAGCGGCAAGACGGTCGTGGCCATTCTGGCCATGCTCAAAGCGGCCGAGAATGGAGTCCAAGCAGCGCTGATGGCTCCCACCGAGCTGCTCGCCGAACAGCACCTTCGGACCCTTCGTTCGTTACTTGGCGCGGACGGTCCGGCTGTCTCCCTCCTGACCGGCTCTGTGACCGGTGAGGAACGCCGGTCCGTGCTCTCCGGCCTCGAATCCGGGGATCTACAGCTTGTCGTCGGTACCCACGCCCTGCTTCAGCCGACTGTTGTGTTCGATCGTCTGGGCTGCGTGATCATCGACGAGCAGCACCGGTTTGGTGTTGAGCAGCGCCGTGAACTGCGTGACGCTGGGACCGGTTCTGATACTCTCGTCATGTCCGCGACACCGATCCCTCGATCGCTGGCCCTTACACTGTATGGGGACCTGGATCAATCGATCATCGACGAGCTTCCACCAGGTAGAAAGCAAATCGTAACCGGAGTCCGAGGCCCCGCCGCGAGAGAAGCGGCCTTCGATTTCCTACGGAAGCAACTCGATGAGGGGTGCCAGGGATACGTCGTGTATCCACTTGTTGAAGACTCGGACGCCATCGAGGCTCGATCCGCTACGGAAATGGCGAGAACTCTCGAAGAGCGGCTGGCACCTCATGCGGTCGCACTGCTCCACGGCCGAATGAGCGGGGCCGAAAAAGAGACTGTCATGCGAAGCTTCCTGGCGGCCGAGGTGCAGGTGCTGATTGCCACCACCGTGATCGAAGTGGGCATCGACGTGCCCAACGCCAGCGTGATGCTGATCGAAAATGCGGAGCGCTTCGGCCTGGCGCAGCTTCACCAGCTCCGCGGCCGCGTGGGGCGGGGAAGCGCACAGAGTTACTGCGTCGCTCTCCACTCTTCGTCGCAGATTCCCGAGCGGCTGGCTGCTTTCAAACGAAGTCAGGACGGGTTCGAGCTGGCCCGCGAAGACCTTCGATTGCGGGGAGCGGGCAACCTCTTCGGGTCAGAGCAGCACGGGGTTGCTCGTCTGCGCTTCGCGAATCTGGAGCGAGACGTGGATCTTCTCATGCGGGCGCGTGATCGGGCACGCGAGATCATAGCCGCGGACCCAGACCTGACGAGCTCTCCGAACCGCGGCTTCGCGCGAGAGCTGGCCGAGCACTACCCTGATCAAGAGGCCCTATTCAGCGTGGGGTGACCGCGTTGACGAGTCCACACTCCAGGCCTAGCTTCGCCGCCGCTCCTCGGAACACACACTCGACGCCTCAGGCCCACGGAATCCATGGACTGCACAGTACAATCCCTGTCCTCCCACGCGGGAGAATCGATCACCCTCCGCGGCTGGATTCATCAACTCCGTTCGAGTGGCAAAATCTCGTTTCTCCAGTTCCGCGATGGCACGGGTATCGTGCAGGTCATTGCGGCGCGGGACGACTTGGACGATGCCTCTTGGGAAACGGCAGAGGTCCTCAGCCTCGAGGCCAGCGTAGAGATCCACGGTACGGTACGCGAGGACAACAGAGCGCCGAGCGGTGTGGAGGTTACAGCCACTCAAGTCGTGTTGGTCGGGAGCTCAGACGAGTACCCTATTCAGCCGAAGGAGCACGGCCCCGACTTTCTCCACAACCAGCGGCACCTCTGGATGCGGCACAAGCGACCTCACGCGGTGCTGCGGATTCGCGACGAGGTGGTCAAAGCGATCCGTGACTTCTTCTACGAGAGAGAGTTCACTCTCATCGATACGCCAATCCTCACAGGATCGATCGGCGAGTCGGCGGGGACCCTGTTCGAAACGGAGTACTTCGATCTCGGCACAGCGTATCTGGCCCAGACGGGTCAGCTGTACGTGGAGGCGGGTGCGGCCGCTTTCGGGAAAGTGTATTGCTTTGGCCCCACATTTCGCGCCGAGAAGTCCAAGACGCGGAAACATCTCACTGAGTTCTGGATGGTGGAGCCAGAGGTCGCGTGGCTGGATAGCGACGGCAACATGCTCCTTCAGGAGGAATTCGTCGCCTACATCGTAGCCCGGGTGCTGGACCGCAAAGGGGCGGAGCTGGACGAGCTAGGCCGAGACAGAGCGATCCTGGAAAAAATTGTCGCCCCATTCGAGCGCATCAGCTATACCGCGGCCGTTGAGTTTCTGCAGACGAAGGGGAGCGACGTGCGGTGGGGCGACGATCTGGGCGGAGAAGATGAGACTCTCCTGACCGCCGACCGGGACCGTCCGCTGTTCGTGTACGACTACCCAAAGCAGGCGAAGGCTTTCTATATGAAGGAAAATCCGGAAGATCCGCGCACCGTTAAATGCAACGATCTGCTTGCTCCAGAGGGGTATGGGGAGATCATCGGAGGGAGCCAGCGGGAAGACGACCACGACAAGCTTCTGGTCCGCATCCAGGAAGAGGGCCTGCCGGAGGCACAGTACGACTGGTACCTGGACCTCCGGAAGTACGGCTCGTTCCCGCATAGCGGTTTTGGTCTCGGCCTGGAGAGAACAGTCAGCTGGATCTGCGGTCTACCTCATCTGCGTGAAGCGATTCCGTTCCCACGCCTGATGAACCGCCTGAATCCATAGATCTGCTGGCCCAGGTGCAACTTTTGGCAGTCTGCGCCCGTACTGCACTGTAGAGAGGAGACCAAAACATGCTTGAAGCACTTATTATCGCCGGCCTGGGAGCTGGCATATACGCTACATATACGCGTACACGCGACTACGTTCGATCCCGGCTGAGATTCGTCGATGCGGCTCAGGGGCGGCGTGCGCCGTGGGTGGCTGGCGGAATCACGGCTGCACTGGTCGCGTCCGTCGTGGCCATCGCGCCGTGGGTGGCTGGGCCTGTCATTCCCGTGGCCCTTGGAGCGGCGGTGCTGGCGGGCGTGAAAAAGGGCCAAAAACAAGTCCGGCAGCTTACGGGGGGGTAAGCCTCGGCTAGGCCTCGGTCTTTTTTGCGGCAGTCCAGATCGCCTCGAGTTCCTCGAGCTTGGCGCTCTCCATGTCGAGGCCTCGCGCATCCGCGAGCTGGACCAGTTGACGAAAGCGTCGGGTAAACTTATTGGAGGCCGCGTCCAACGCGACCGCTGGGTGAACGCCGAGTAGGCGAGCCAGATTCACGGCCGTGAACAGGATGTCTCCGAGTTCTTCTTCGACGCTACTAGCGCCCTCCTCACCCAGCCGGATGGCTTCCTCAAGTTCGAGCAATTCCTCCCGTAGCTTGGAGGCTGGACCCGATGGATCGGGCCAATCGAAGTTGAGCGCCGCAGCGCGGTCCTGAAGCCGAAGGGCCCGGCTTAGAGACTCGAGTTCAGTCGGCATCCCGTCAAAAGGATCCCGGCCGTCGGTGGTGTCCGATCTGGCTTCTGCAGCTTCACGGCGCTCGGCGGCCTTGAGCTTCTCCCAACCCGGGTTTGTAACGGCGTCTCCATATAGGTGGGGGTGCCGTTGCCGCATCTTGGCCTCCAGACTCTCAACTACGTCACTGCTCGTAAAGGCGTCCCGTTCTTCAGCCAGGACGACTTGAAAGGCCACGTTGAGGAGCAGATCCCCAAGTTCGTTTCGGAGGTCATCGTCTGAACCCTTCAGAATTGATTGGGCCACCTCCTGAGCCTCTTCTATCAGGTAAGGCCTTAGGCTGAGCGGGGTCTGAGCCGCATCCCACTCACACGCGGAGCGGAGGAAGCGGACCAGCGCGAGCGCTCGGCCGAGACTCTCGTCCCGTGGCTGGGCATTATCTGAATGAGGAGCCGGTGGAATCTGTTGCTCGCTTGTCATGCGGCAGGTATACTACGCCGGCCTTGAAAACAGTGTCAAACGACGGTCGAGAACGCGCCTGGGTCGAAGTGGACTCCGGCGCGTTGTGTGCAAACTACCGGGAGATCGAAGCCCATCTTCCGGCCGGTTGTCAGGTAGTGCCGATGGTCAAGGCAGACGGATACGGACTGGGCGCCGAGTGGGTGATGCGGACACTCGGGCCGCTGGGTCCCTGGGGATTTGGGGTGGCGACTGCGGCGGAGGGGGCATTCCTTCGGAGTGCTGGCTGGGCCGGACGAGTACTCGTGTTTGCTCCGACTCTACCCACCGAGCTGGCTGCCCTGCTGGACGAGCGTTTGGAGGCGGCGTTGCCAGACATGGCGGCGGTTGAGTTGCTGGCCGCTGCCGGCCAAGAGCGCGGCCTGACCCCGACGGTACATGTCGAAGTCGATACGGGAATGGGCCGGAGCGGATTCGATTGGAAGGACGCCGAGCCCTGGATTGCTGACCTGGCGCGTCACGTAAACGATGGTCACTTGATCCTGGCCAGCACGTTTACGCATTTCCATTCGGCTGAAGCAGACGAGCAGGCTACCCGAACGCAGTGGAGTCGGTTCGAGCAGGTAGTGGAAGTCATGCGGGAGGCTGGCGTCTCACCCGGTTTTCTCCACGCAGCCAACAGCGCGGCGTCGGTCTTGTACCCATCGCTTATGGCAAACGTCGTGCGTCCCGGGTACTTCCTGTATGGAGGCACGGCCGAGGGAGTGAAAAAAAAACCACTGCCGGTCCTGTCCGTCAGGGCCCGGGTCGCGAATGTCCGAGATGTTCGGGCCGGACAGACAGTTAGCTACGACGCCACGTACACAGCGCCGGAGGATGGACGGCTGGCAACAGTAGCCATTGGATACGGAGACGGGCTTCCGTGGCGTATCTCGAACAACGGTGGCGCCCTTGTCGCTGGCCAAAT
>JAZDDE010000385.1:0-3019 GCA_036679495.1 Gemmatimonadota bacterium
CGGTGCGATATAAAAACCGCCCTCTCCCTGAACTGGCTCGATGATGATGGCTGCTACACGGGAAGGCTCGACGTCGTGCGTATTCCGAGGGAATCCGACCACCCGTTCCGAGGGGATCCGACCACCGATTCCGAAGTGTCGCTTTGCTCCGGAATGCCATGAGCGAGCCCGCTGGGTCCTCCTCACGATTCGGTACCGTGGCCTCCCAAGGAGGACACGATGCCCGCGAGGAGATTACCGTTGCGCAAGACACGAGAGATTCTGAGACTGCTGTGGCACCTGGGACTGGGGGTTCGCCAGACGGCGCGCTCGTGCCAGACCAGCCACGCGACCGTGTTGGAGTACCGTCAACGCGCCGAAGTTGCAGGACTGGCCTGGGAGGATGTCGAGGCGATGGACGCGGTAAGCCTGGAGCATCAGCTGTTCCCTGTGACGCCGAAGCCGCCAACTCGGCCGCTGCCGGAGTGGAGCGCGATCTACCTCGAGCTGAAGCAGCCGGGGGTGACGCTGCAGCTGCTGTGGGACGAGTACAAGGCGCAGCACCCCGAGGACGGTTACCAGTACAGCCAATTCAGCCAGTTGTATCGGGACTGGCGCGGCCGGCTGGACCTGAGCCTGCGCCAGGTGCACAAGGCCGGCGAGAAGCTGTTCGTGGACTACTGTGGACAGACGGTGCCGGTAACGGACCCGTCGACCGGCGAGAGCTTCCCGGCGCAGATTTTCGTCGCCGTGCTGGGCGCCAGTAACTACACCTATGCCGAGGCCACCCGGAGCCAGCAGTTGCCCGACTGGATCGGCTCGCATGAGCGCACCTTCGAGTTTCTCGGCGGTGTGTCGGAGCTGATCATCCCGGACAATCTGAAGTCCGGGGTCGATAAGCCTTGCCGCTACGAGCCGGATTTGAACCCGACCTATCAGGATCTGGCGACTCACTACTCCACAGCGGTGATCCCGGCACGGGTGCGCAAGCCGAAAGACAAAGCGAAGGTGGAGGTCGGTGTCCAGGTGGTGGAGCGTTGGATCCTGGCGTGCCTTCGCCACCGCCGGTTCTTCTCTCTGAGTGAGCTCAACGAGGCGATCCGCGAGCTGCTCGAGCGGCTTAACAACCGCCCGTTCAAGAAGCTGCCCGGCACCCGCCGATCACAATTCGAGGCCCTGGACCAGCCGGCCTTGAAAGCGTTGCCGACCCAGCGTTTCGAGTACGCCGAGTGGTGCAAAGTGCGCGTCGGCCCGGACTACCACGTCGAGGTGGACGAGCACTACTACAGCGTGCCTTACCAACTGGCGCGCCAGGAGCTGGAGGTGCGGGTGATGGCGCAGACGATCGAGTGCCTGCACCGCGGCCGGCGGGTGGCCTGCCACGTACGCAGCTTCCTCCGAGGGGGGATGACGACACTGCCGGAGCACCGGCCCCGTGAGCACCGGCACTATGCGGAGTGGACGCCCCAGAAGCTGGTGCAGTGGGCTCGCGAGCTCGGTCCAGCGACGGCCGAGGTGGTGGAGGAGATCCTGAACTCTCGGCCCCATCCCCTTCAGGGATTTCATTCGTGCCTGGGCCTGCGCAAGCTGGCCAAGCTTTATGGACCCGATCGCCTGGAGGCGGCCTGCCGGCGGGCGCTGGCCATCGGCGGGCTGTCGTACAAGAGCCTACGCTCGATGCTCAAGAACGGACTGGACCGTCAGGCATTGCCGGAGGTCACAGAATCGGTGGCGCCCCTGGTCCACGACAATGTCCGCGGTGCGGCGTACTACCGCAGCCAGCACCAAGAGGGGGTTACATGCTGATCCATCCCACCCTGGACCAACTCCGCACGCTACGGCTGGAGGGCATGGCCCGAGCCTTGGAAGAACAGCTGCAGATGAACGACATCGGCGATCTTCGTTTCGAAGATCGCCTGGCGCTTCTGCTCGATCGCGAAGCGACCACACGCGCCAGCCGACGCCTCCAGACTCGCCTGAGAAAAGCCCAACTGCGCCAGCGAAACGCCTGCGTGGAAGACGTCGACTATCGCCTCCGGCGCGGCCTGGACAAGAGCTTGTTTCTCGCGCTGGCCTCATGCCAGTGGATCGCCCAGCATCGCAACGTCTTGATCACCGGACCCACGGGTGTCGGCAAGACCTACCTCGCCTGTGCCCTGGCGCACAAAGCCTGCCGCGAAGACCACACGGTGCAGTACCTGAGAATGCCCCGTCTATTCGAGGACCTGAGGCTGGCCCATGCCGATGGCCGTTATCCCAAGCTGATGGCCGGCCTCGCCAAGACGCACCTCCTGGTGCTCGACGATTGGGGCTTGGCGCCATTGGGCGACGCCGACCGGCGAGAGCTGCTAGAGATCCTCGAGGACCGACACGAGAGACGCTCGACGATGGTCACCAGCCAGCTCTCGGTCGACGACTGGCATGACTCGATCGGTCATCCCACCCTGGCCGACGCGATCCTCGACCGTCTGGTCCACAACGCTTACGAAATCAAGCTGAAGGGCGAGTCCATCCGTCGCAAGAAGGCTCGGGCACTAGCCAAGGAGGAAGGCCGATGACGGCATCACAAGAAACCCTCCAGCGGGCCTGCCCAACTGCCATCAGCCAGCACTCCGACGGCGGAGGCAGAAGCAGAATTCAAGTAGGGCGCGCCAGGTGGCGACATCGGCGGCTGAAGAGCTGGCGGCCGCGTTTACCGTCCGAGGCGGCCGAGACATCGCAGAAGACCTCCGGTCCATCTCGCGGGCGCATCTCACGTAGCAGGAGTGCACTGCCTCAAGGCGTGCTGGCGCCCGGAATGCTCCGGATGTGCAGTAGCATCACGATACCGACGGCGGCGCAAGCCGACCACTTCTAACCCGAGGAGGACACCAGCATCGACTCACTCAGGCGCCTGGTCGCTTTGCCTCGGAATAGGTGGTCGGAATCGTCGGAATATGCAGTTGAAATCATCTGCACCTTAAATAAAAAAAAAGCTTAGAGAGTTTAGGCGTCCGTGTCCCGATTTCCTCTGGGGTGAGTATATAGAGAGTAGGGGCAC
>JAZDDE010000386.1:0-4720 GCA_036679495.1 Gemmatimonadota bacterium
CATGGATCGGTTGGGCCGAGCGTTGGGGTGGCAGCTGGGCACCTCGTTGGGAAGCCGGACCTCATCGCTGTTGCGGATGCGGCGGAGCGACGCTTCCTCCCGCGCCGCCTCTTGACCACGCATTCAGCGCGGCCAGGTCTGCATCGCTCAGCCGAGAGTCGGGATGCAGCGTCAGGTAGTACCAGAGGGGCATTCGGTGGGTAGCGGTTACCGGACCGATCATCGTTCGCAGCGCGATTCGACGGGCGGGGTCGTACTCGGCCCAGTCCGAGAAGTTCAGAATATCGCGAGCACGATCTACGTCTCGAACCACCCGCCACGAGATAGGCGCAACGTATGCCCAGATTGGCCAACGCGTCTCGCCCGAGTGGCAGTCGTAGCATGCGCGCCGGAGAATCCACTGAACATCGCGCGGCGCCTTGGGGTCGCCGGCACCCAAGGGGTTCGTTCGCTCGATGGGCAGGAGCTGAACAGCAACCAGGCCAACGGCTAGCAACAGACCAACGATCTTCGCGTAGCGTTTCACGATCTCTCGAACCGGCTAGGAACCCGGACTCACGGAGCCGTCGCGTTCCGTAGTGCCCGCCCGGTTTGGCGCTGCCGGTCGCCACCCAACGGACCGGGCGCTCAGCTGTGCCACACCGCGCTGACCGACGGTGCGGAGGCGCAGGCGCCCGCCGACGGGATGCTATCACGATTAGATGGCACCGAGCGGTGCGGTGTCGGGTGCAGGGCCTTGTTGGGCGGCAGCCCACGTCGCCGGCATGAAGGCTATTGAGTCTCGTCTGCTGCCTGACGAAGCTGTTCAATGAGCTGCTGGGTGTCTCTGAGATCACGCTCGGCATGGAGGTACTCGCGATAGCTGAGACTTGTCAGGAGAAGCGCTAGAGCGAGGACTGGCGCGGCCCAGAGAAGGTAGTAGTTGAGAAGAAATCCCTTGCGGAAGCTTGCGATGGCCTCGCGATCGCCTGGCTGTACGCGCGACTCCCAGCGCCGGGAGAAGGGCGCAGTGACGGCGATGCGTGTGCCGAAGGGGTACGGCTTGATGACGCGCCAAGCGTGGCGCTGGCGAAACAGCCATATGAGGACGTTCGCCGTGGCGACCACGAGCACCACGAGCAGAACTCTTGCGGTGACGTTCACCGGGTCCATGCCGCCACCCAACGTCTCAACCGCTCACTTCCCGGCCCACCACCGATGGCGACCCGAAGCGCCCGGTTACGAGGGAACACTACCAGAGGTTGACTGGAGCGCGCTGTGGCGCGGCTAGCCGCAGCGTCTTGTTAGGCGGCGCTGATTGAGAGACCGCAACTACCGCACTTTGATCTGAAGACCCACGCACCGAGGCGACGCTTTCCCTGGGGCGAAAAGAAATAGCCGTTACAAGACGGGCATAGAACGTTCGCCAGGCGGAACTGCTCGACGAACACCCAGAGAAAGACTGCGATTCCCGGTGCGACCCCAATGAGGTGATAGGGTGACGGAAAGAGCCCCCCCAGGGCGACTGCTGGAAGTGCTAACCAGCTGCACCACCGGAATCGACGCCACCGGCGCCGCAAGACTTCCAGCCCGATGGGAGCGACAGTCTCCACTCAAGCCACCTAACGGACCGGGCGCTCAGCTGCGTGGCACTGGCCGCCGACGGTCGCTGAGGCAACGTAGTTTCAAGGTCCAAGGGTACCACGGGCCCGAATGGGTCGGGGTGCGGTCTCAGGTGCAGCGCGTTGCCGATCAGCGATCGGCTACCAGCCGTAGGTGTAGTACATGTAGAAAAGGAACACGGCCATCGCCACGAGGAAGGCGATGTACAACGCGGTCAGTGGCCAGAACAATAGACGCTCGCGACGCTTGAGGTCGCCAGCCACAATCTTCGGTGACCCAGGTTTCTCTAGATTCAGATCTTCGAGCGCGGCGACAAGGCGCCCCTGATCGGCGGTGAGCAACATGAGAAGTGGTACGTACATCTTGCGTCCGTCGACAGCAAGAACTCCGACCTGTTTCGGTGTTTGTGCCCACGAGACGATCTCCACGTAGAACATTCTTGCGGGCTTGAGCAACCAACCGGGATTGAAGACGAGCGCTTCTTTCGTGAACACGACCAAGGGAATCGAGCGACCCCAGTACGCATCGCCGACGCTGTAGACTAGCATTCCCAGCCCAAGCGCGACGCCTATCGGGTCAGCGGTCCATAGGGACGCCAACCCGACCGCTGAAAGGAAAATCATCCGGCGCGAAACCACCGAACTGCGATAGAGCTTCGTTTCGTCCTGTTCACGGGTTGACGTCATCGGGCCCGGCGACTGACGAACGGAAGAGGCGCGCAAACGCATGCCGTTGGAACTCTAATCCCGCATCGCTGCGCCCGGCAACCGCCTCTCCCCCGAGCGCCGCCGCGGCCGGGTGTCACCGCACCAGGTCGCGTCGCAGCTCTGCGTTCGAGCGGCGGGGTAGGCGAGGGCGCGAGCGGAGTGCCGACGGATCGCCCCTCGACCATGGCTCTCCGCGCAGCAGGTGGCCGGAGGCCCTCGTATCCGGTCCCCGCGGGTGGGAAAGCGGTACAAATGGCCTCGTTATCTCTATACGCCCCTGCGCGTTGACCGATGATTCGGTGGCCCGAATACTCACCGGAGAAAACCACGTCTCCCGGAGACGTGGCCCCCGACGGCGTTTCCAGAAACTGCCATGCCCGCACGCACTTACCGCGCAGCGTGGAAGGGTTTCCTAAACCGTGCGTCGGAGGTTCGAGTCCTCCCGGGGGCGCCACCCGAAACCTCAGGCGCGGCGGCGCTTTCCCAGCCTGGGCAGGGCCTTCTGTCACGCTTCTCGAGCGCGTCCACGTCTCCCGGGTGGCGCTTGTCGGCGCCTTTGGGTGGCTTTGGGGGACGTGGGAGACGTGAAGAGACGTGGACGGCGGGGGAGAGGGGGCTGTGGCCGGTCAGCTGCAGCGCCTGCTTAGGAGGCGGGCGAGTCAGTGTGCTTTTCTCGGTGAAGCTGCCACCTCCGAAGCCAGTCACCCGACGCGGAACCGGCGGATATAAGAATGGGCACAGAGATCGCCGGGACGATCGAAGCTTCAGTCGCCTCGGCCGCTACGGAGCCCCCATAGCATGTGAGCATCACGAGACTGAAGGCGATCGCCTGCGGGGCGTCGGCAAGACGCGCAACAACGGTCGATACATACGCGCCGAGGCCCGCGAACAAGAAAACCAAAGGTGCGACGACAAGTGCTAGGACTAGGGCAGAAGCCGATTCGAGGGCAAGGCCTCGTCGCAAGAGTTGATCACCCAGGCCGCCTACCACAAGCGCGGCGGCCACGACCCCGAATTAACCCGCGAAGATTCCGAGGATTCTCCTAGCCAATGTGGTGTAGGGTAGCGCGGCACGAGGTCGCAAGATGCGTGTCGTAGACTCGGTGATTGCGATGTTGCTGAGTGGCGTCCTGCTTGCCTGCGCGACGCCGCCTCCTCCGGAGGGCTCGAACAGCTCGGGCCTGGCCCTGCTTCTCAACGCCCGATCGCTGGTGAGCATCTTCCCTGCCAGGGTCGAGCAGGTGTTGTTCGTCAGGCTCGATGAGAGCAGAGACGATCCTATTCTCGGCACCAGCGTCTTCTATTCGAATTACTCCGATGATGGGTACTTCTATCTGCTCAACCCACCTCCAGGCAAGTACGTTGCGGTTGCGGCAGTCACTACCACAACGCCATACGTGCCGGAGGCACCCGCTCCCGAATTCGGCAAGGATGGGAAGCTGAACACGGATACGCCCCCTGGCCATCGACCCTGGGGTTCCCCGGCCCCGGGGTCGTTCGATCAAGCGATCTACTTCGACGAAGACTTCGTGCGGCAAACCGAGGTGACGGCGCGGCCTAGGTCGCTTTCCTTCATGGGAGAGTTTGTCGTCCACACGTCCGCTCTCCGAAGTCCCGACACCCTGCAAGCTCATTATTATCGCCTGCTTCAGCCGGGCGAAAGCAATAACATCATCGTGCAGCTCGTTTATCGGGGTACCGGCATCTACAGCGGACACGCCGCGGCAACGGAGCAGGGCGACGCAGCGCGCGACAGATTCTTACACAAAGCGTCTGAGCACTTGATGAGCGCGGGCTGGAGAGAGATGCTGAAGGGCGCGGGAGGAGGTCCGGCGCAGTGACCGGAGAATTTGCAATTCGCGCCCTGATTGTAGCCGCTCTCCTGGCGGCTTCGGGTTGTGCCTCTGACGCGATCCGACTCTCCGCGGCTCATTCCTCGCTCGTCCGGTCCAGCCCTCAGCGAGAGGGCGTCATCATCGTGCACCCACTCGAGGACGTGCGCCTGCCGCAGATGCGCCGCTTCGTAGGATCCGCGGGCTACGAGCGGCCCGGATCCCCACCTGCCTGGAACAACGCCATCCTTCTCGAGGGTGACCAGAAGCTGGGACCCCTGTTGACGGGCTACGTGGCGAACGCCCTGCAGCACGCCGGCTACGAACCTGTGATCCAGTCCACGCCGTCGGACATCTCCGATGGAGTCGACTCGGTCGGCGGCATCCTCGAGGGCAAGATCGAGGTGTTCTGGCTGAATCGGGGAGATTTCGCGATGTGGCACCACGTCCGGCTCTTGCTGAGCCTCGTGGAAGAGTCGACAGGTCGGACCCGCTGGCATCGAGCGTTCGAGAGTCGCAAGACGCGCCCGTGGCTAGGGGATCTCTTCTTCCGTCGTCCCGACCGCGCCGATTACGAGC
>JAZDDE010000387.1:0-8840 GCA_036679495.1 Gemmatimonadota bacterium
TCATGGATCGACCCACCAGCACCAGGCGGCCGTAACCTTCCCTCCTCCGTCCGTCGGATGCGTGAGCCGCCCGGCGGAAACAGCTTGCGAGATTGCCCGGTGAGCGACTTTCTCGCCCTCGCCCATCGTCTGGCATCCCCCCGTTTTCTCCTGGCGTGGCCGTCGACGAGCTGGTTTCATACTAAAGCGAAGAAGATCATCGCCGAGAAGAGTACGCTGACCGCTATAACGAAAAGGATAAGGTACATCGCCCCTCGGCGGGAACCGACCGTGCCGACCTGCTGGATTTCGAAGGGTCGAGGGTCGACGGTGTGCTTGAGCCATTTAATGAAAGCGGGCTCCGGGAGCGGTGACCCGAGCGGCCGGGTGAGAGCGTCTTTTAGCTCCTCTTTCCAGGGCGCCCGTTTGGAAGGAAAAAACAATTTTGAGCGGAATAAGGGGCGATTCTGCAGAGAGAGAATGAGGGCGCGCTGGTGCCATTCCAGTTTGCGGATGTCTTCCCAAGGCACGAAGTCCCGCTTCCAATAGCGCCGAAAGCTGATGCCTCGAGCGTCCGCGTAGCCCTCGGCTACCATGTCGAGGAGCACCAGCGCGGGAGGTAGAGCAGTCCCAGCGAGGATTGCGAGTTGCAGCCTGCTGGTCTGGTCAAGGAGATAGAAGGTCGGGGTGGCGAGGAGCAGAAAAATTTGGAGCACTCGGGAAGAAAGCCAACTCCGATAATCACCGATCGGACTGCTCTCGGGCTCGTCGTTTGCCGTCGATTTTTTTGCCTCCGGGCGCTGCTTATTTTCCATTGCTCTACTTGAGACCGACCCTAGCGATCTTCCGGACCAAGGGCACCTATTTCACCTTGACTCCACACCGCGGACAATAGCGTTCACGCTTAAGCATCAATTCCTTCTTGCAGTTCGGGCACCTCGAAAGGTACAGATAAGCAACTACGAAGGGGAAAAGCATTGCGCCTATCAGTACATCCCTCTCTGTATCGCTGAACTCCACCGCCTCCACGGCGCTCGCTACCGCGACTAGCGCCGGGAGAAGAAGTACGGCGAGCCCAGTTCTCAGCCGCCGGTCTCTCCGTACCCGGCGCTGTAGCTGCTGGGTGCGACGCTCATCCAAGTCGCTCTCGAGACTCGGAACACGCCTTAACGCTACTCCGCATTCTGGACAGTAATTCCAGTCCTTTCTCGGGAAGGCTCGCTCAACAGGCCAGCGCTTTGAGCAGGAAGGGCATCGCCACTTTTTGCGGTTGTACAAGACGAGAGCGGCTCCAGCCACCATCCAGGCAATCGTAGCAATCAATAGTCCAGCGCGAGCTTCATCTCTTTTTCCAGCTAGACCCAGCAGGACCGCAGATAAGACGGACACGAGGAACAGCGTGAAGAAAGCCAGGTTGGCGACAAAGACCCTCCGCCGCGTGCTAACGAATCTTGCTTCACTGGATCTTGGGGGTTCGTCGCCAATTTGTTGACGTGGCATGAGTTGTTCATCTTAGCAGGAGAACGTGACGAGGAACCGTGCGGGCCAGGCAAAACCAGTCGCGAGAATCCCTTCTAAGCCGCTTCCCGGCCCCGCCCCAATCAGAGAGAGTGCCTCGCCTTGAAATCCCGCGCGGCATCACGTTCCTCGAGGAACGCCTTCCCGGCACGCAAAACAATTCCCGCCACTTCCCCTAGAAACCGAACGTGCGTGGGCATGGAGGTCAGGGGCCTCGGGCCAGACACGCGGAAGGTCCTGGCCTTTTCGAGCTCCGGCACGACGCTGTCATCTTCGTGTGCGCTCCCCATCTGCTGAGCAACATTCAAAATCAGATCCTTCCACGTCCACGTACTTCCCAAGATAACGGCGGCCACGGTATGTTCAATGAACTCCCGTAGGGGGACATCTCTTACTAAGCGCTCCCGCTCTTCGATGGCCTTCTTGAACTCCTCCGCGTTGTCTTTCCGCTGAGCCTTTGTTGCTCGATCCAGTACTGCGTCGTACTGGTCCAGTTGGTCCACTCGAACAATGGGGATGACGCCGAGGCTGTCGCTTTGGTAAGGGGCAACCCTATACTCAAATTGGGACTCGTCCATTAGATCAAGCAGCAAGGGCTTGTTGGTCCCCGTGCCAGCGGCGAGAACGCGGAGCTCCGCTGCCATTTGCTTGTATCGGAAGTGCTCCTTCTGGTGTCTTTCGTGAGCTTCCTTGAGGAAAAGAAGGTGATCGTCGCAATCCTCAAGGCGTTGCTCAAGCGACTTCGGCACACGATCAGTCACCAAAGCACCCACTTTGTCACAGCCGTCGCGGCCGGCTGGTCCTAAATCCCCATTCTCTCCACCTCATCGAGCGCAATCGCATCCGGCGTGTGCTGGTGGTAGAGCTTCGTCGTTCGGTACTGACTGCGCTTGTGGTTGCTCGGCGAAGCCCCAGCTCCCGCCTTCGTCCTCCCAACGCTGCAATGCCACCTCGCGCTCACCAACTTCTTTGTTCCCCCGGTTCCGGAGGTCCTCCTTCATTTCGCCCCTGGTCAATTCTACCTTCAAGAAACCCCCTCTAGGCGACTTTCAACCCTCGCCCCATAGTCTGACATCCCCCGAGAACGGAGTTAAATGACTCGCTGCCGCGCAGCATAGTAAAGTAAGGACGGGATGAAGGGAGGTCAGCGAGATGGCTGCGGTCGCCCCGTGCATCTTGAAGTCCGCAGCGATTTGTAGGACGATCTGACGTTAAATTTTGAAAAGGTAAAGGAGGGAGCGTGGTTCGAGATCGGGTCGTCGCAACGCTCACTCTGCTATCTTTTGCGCTCGTCTACGTCTTCCCCATAGAGACGGTCCACGCGGTCATCCAGCGCGATCCCGGCGAGCCGAGACCGGCAGTCTCGGCCGCGGAGGGGCTCGCCCGTAACTTGGAGCGCATCGAGCGCTTCCTCGAACGGCAGCTGCCGATAACATCGGCGGCTGGCGTGGCCGCAGCCAGCACCGAGGCGCAGGCGGTTCCGGTCGGCGTCGAAGCCGTGAGGTCCATCCGCGAAAAGCTCCAGGGTCAAGGCGCGGAGGTGCTGAGGCAGATCGCTGCCGACGGCGAACGGATCCACGACCTCGGCCTCCCCGAGAGGGTCGCAGCCCGACACCGGGCCACGACGCTCCAGATCCGTCGCGGCCTCGCCTCCCTCGAGGCGGCGTTGCGCAAGGTTGAATCGGCCGAGCCCACAGAGCGACAGCAGCTCCTCGGCTCGGCGCTCGCTACTCTCCGCGAACTCCAGGGACCCGCCTTCCACAACCCGCTGGATCCCGCCAAGCTCCCCTACCGGCCCCGCGGGCCCGAGGCCAGAGCCCCCCGGACAGAAACTTCACAATTTCTGACTCCTGCCGAAGGCTCGCCGTCAAAGGCGACGACGCCCATGCCGGCGGATCTCGCCGAAACGATCGACGCCCGCTTCTCCGACGGGATCCGTGAGCTCGCCGCCTCGCTGGGCGGGCACCCCGTGAACATCTACAACTGGGTGCGCCGCAACATCCGTTTCATACCGACCTTCGGCAGCATCCAGGGGAGCGAGCTCTGCCGCCTCAGCCGAGAGTGCAACGCGCATGACGCCGCCTCGCTCCTCATCGCTCTCCTTCGAGTGTCGGGGATCCCGGCCCGCTACGTAGCCGGTACCCTCGAAGTCAATCCCGACCTGTTCCGCAGTGCGCTCGGTGACTTCGTGGACCTCGAAAGTGCCACGCGTTTGGCCGCCAGCGGCGGTGTCCCTACCGTCTTGGTGAACGACGGGGCTGGCCAGCCGGTGGCCGTGCGTCTGGAGCACGTCTGGGTCGAGGCCTTCGTCGATTACATTCCTTCCCGCAGCGGCGGCAGCGGTGCCGGAGATACCTGGGTGCCCCTCGAGGCGCTGCTAAAACCGCTGCGTTTCCAGGCCCCGGTGGCTCTCGAGGCGGTCACGAGCACCGATGTCGACCAGCTCGTGGACGACATCGAGGCCAGCGGCACCACCGATCCGGACGGCTCAATAACCTTCATCTCTCAGCAGGTCGTCCAGGGCGCGGTCGAGGATCTGCGGGCGGATTTCAAGCGCCACACCCTGGAGGATCTACCGGACGACGTGACCGTGGGTGAAGTGCTCGGCGCCGTGGAGATCGAGGCTGCTGAGCTGTCGCTGCTGCCGGCCAGCTTGCCGGGGAAGTTGTTGGCCGGCGGGGTGCGGACCTCAGAGCTTGCATCATCGGACCGTCACCAGGTCAACTTAAAGATACTGGATCGTTTCGGGTTCGAGGACGTGAGCTTTTCGAGCTCGACGGCCGAGCTCGCCGGGAAGCGCGTCACCGTCTCCTATCTGCCGGCGAGCGCCGACGACGTGGCGACGATCGAGTCATTCGGCGGCTACTACAACGTGCCCCCGTACCTCCTCGACCTGCGTCCCGCGATCCTGTTGGAGGGGGAGCCGGTCGCCCTGGGCGCAGCGGTGCCGATGGGGACGATCCAGACGCTGCGGGCTACGTTCCGGGAGCCGGGCGGCGGCACGGACTTCGTCGAGCACCAGATCGCGGCGGGGACCTACGCGGCGTTCGGCCTCGATCTGCAGAGGATCACTCGCGAGGCCATCGAGGAGCGGCGAGACCGCTTTGAGCAGGCGACGGCGGCGGTGGATGTCGACACCGAGCTCGACGACATCCAGGGCGAGCTACTGCATCTCCAAGCCATGGAGTACTTCGCACAGGTGGAGCTCAGCAGCCGGATCAGTGCCCATCAGGCCAACGTGGTCGCCCTCAAGCGACCGGCGGAGATGCTGGCAACCCTCGCTCCGAGCTTCGCGTTCCTCTTCGGCTCGGCGACGGACATCACCGATCTGGGCATGAACGTCGACGTGCGCCGCTTCATCGTCAGCGTCGCCTCCCGGGTCGGGGACCGGGAGGTAGAGAAGTCCTTCGTCTTGGTGACCGGAATGTACGGGTCGGCGACGGAGCACGCCATCTTCGAGGAGTTGCAGTCCGCAGACTCGGTCTCCGCCCTCAAGCTGATCAGCGAAGCCAACGATCGGGGGATTCCGATATTCGCGGTCGATGAGAGCAACCTGAGCCAGATCCTTCCCTTGCTGGCGGTCTCCTCGGCGGTGGTGAACGACGTCCGGAACTCCGTCAATGCCGGAAAACAGGTCGTCATCCCACAACAACAGCTGAGCTTCTTCGACTGGACCGGCGTCGGTTACATTGTCGTCGATCCCGACACCGGCGCCGCCGCCTATCTGATCAGCGGTGGGCTGGCAGGGGGCGGGACAGCCGGCGGCTTCGACTGGGAAGACGTCACCTCGACCCTCGTCGCGATCACCACCTACATTGCCAACGTCGCCGGGGCCATCCTGCCCGTTCTTCAGGGAGCGGCCAAGCTCTCGCAGGCCTACATCGACAAGCTGCCGCTGATCAGCAAGATCATCACCGGCATCAGTGCCATCGCCACCGCGATCACGGTCGGGGTGAACACCGAGTCCCTGTGGAACGGTCTAGGGGCGGGACTCATCGACCTCGCCGGAAGCCTGTTCGTCGGCTGGGCCATGGGTGCAATTGCCGGCCTCTCTTTCTTCGTCGGCGGTGGCATTCTGGCCACGATCCTACTCGCGGTCATCGCGGTCGTCCTGACGTTCATCGTGCTGCAGATCGTGAGCTTTCTGATCGGCCTCTTCTTTCCGGCGCCACCGGTCGCCGCCATCGCTGGCTACCTCTGGCGGTCCAGGCACCGGCATCTGGCGGAGGGAGGAGGACCACCCGATCCTGAACCAGAACCCCTGTGGCGGACGGCTTGGGGGGTGGCGTGATGAAGCCAGATGTGATCCGACCCGTGCTGCGTCCGGGGGGTCATGCCCTGTGCTGGCACCTCGTGCTGGCCCTGATCCTGGCTTCGGCGGTCCTTGCCCACCGAGTAGCGACCGGTTTGCTCGCGGGGAATGTCGACGGGGCGGCCCTCGGTGTGCTGGCCGCCTCCCTGCTGCTGCTCCTCGCCGTCTTCGGCGTCTGGAGTCGCTATCTCTTCTTGCTTGCCGACCTGCGGCGCCTGCTCGTGGCCGCAGGGGGTAAGGAACTGGGTTTGCGGCAGCGTTGGCGGAGCGCCAGGGTAGGAGCGCTATGGCTGTTCGTACGCTTCGACAATCCCTGGCTGGATCACGTCCCGGTCTACCTGCACAGGTTGGATCGCTCCCTGGCTCGCCTCCTGCCGTTTCTGGATCGGCACTGGCCGGGAAAGGGCGGGCCGAGGGGCCATCTGACGGAGCAGGGCGAAGCGAGCGTCTTCCAGCTGGGCCGGTTCGAGGAGCTGGCCGGCCTTCGGCTGGAGATCGACAGCAGCTTTCGAAACGCCGCTCCTGTTACGGCGGATCTGGACCCCGACCTGGATCGGGCCCTGCGCCGGGCAGCCGAATCCTGGAACGACGAAGGGGCCGGACTGGTCGTGGAGATCACCGAGAGCTGGCTGCGGGTCTCGGTTCGGGGAGGGACCTGGCTGGGAGATCGGTTCCGCCGGCGGATCGAAGAGGCCCTGGAGTTCACCCGGCGCCTCGCCGAGGGTCTCTCTTCTCGGTTTGTAGCGCTCGATCCCGAGCAATGGTCGATCCAACCCGAGGAGCAAGATTTCGCCGTCCGGCCGATCGCGAGCGGCGAGACGAGGCCGGGCTGCTCTGCCATGTGCTGGGCGACGGCCAGTCCGATGCTGATGCTGCTGGCGGCGACGCCCTCCTGGGCTTCTGTCGACGGCGGAGTCGGCTTCTTGGTGGCGAGCCAGGAGCTCGACGGCAGCTGGCAGTCGACCCAAGTGCGGACCGAGCACGCCACCGCCGCGGCGCTGCGGGCGCTGCTCGGGGTGGCGCAAGCTCCGGCCGCGCGCTCCGCCGCCGCTGATTTCCTGGAAGCGGCGAGCGTGGCCGATACCGATGACCGCGCCAAGCGGATCGCGGTGCTCGTCCCCGAGGGGCGGACGGTCACGGCCTTGGTGGCCCAGGCGTTGGCCGATGCGCACGCCGGTGGCGGTTGGGGCTTGACGGCCAGATTTTCCGCTGATTCCATCGATACGTCCCTGGCGCTGATCGCCTTGGCGCAAGCCGACCAGACGGGGACCAAGGAAGCTTTCCTCGGACTCGTGAGTCTGGTGGGTCTTCAGAACGCCGACGGCGGCTGGTCGTGCGTGGGCTTCGGCGAGAGCAATGTCGCGTGCACGGCCCAGGCCGTGCTGGCTCTATCGCTCTACCGCAGGCTCTTCTTGATCGATGCCCAGATCGAGGCCGCCGTCAACTTCCTGCTCGCCCAGCTTCAGGCTGACGGCAGCATCGGCGCGCCATCGGACGACTCGGTCTTCAGCACCGCGATCGCCGCTCAGGCCTTGCTCGCCGCCGGCAACGAGCTACCCGGCGTTCGTGCGCTCATCCAGGACTTCCTGGAAGCGGCCCAGGCCGTGGACGGCAGCTGGGACGGGGATCCCTTCCTCACCGCCGAGGTCGTCATCGCCCTCCAGGCCTTTCTCACCACGCCTCGCTGTGGCGACGGGCTGGTTAACAAGCTCGGCGAGGCCTGCGACGGTTTCGATCTCGCGGGCGCCGCCTGCGAGGACGTCGGCTTCGGTCCCGGTGATCTGGCTTGCGACGCCACCTGCAACTACGACACCGCCGGATGCTCGCCGGCGCCGGTCTGCGGCGACGGTACGGTCAACCGGCTGGAAGAGGCCTGCGACGGACTCGACCTCTCCGGCGAGACCTGCGCCTCGCTCGGCTTCGAGGGCGGCGATCTGGCCTGCTCGGACGTGTGCACGTTCGACACCAGCGTTTGCACAGTCCCGCCCGTGTGTGGCGACGGGATCGTCAATCAGGCGTCCGAAGCCTGCGACGGCGCCGATCTCACCGGGCAGTCCTGCGAATCGCTCGGTCTGGGAACCGGGACTCTCGCCTGCACCTTCAGCTGCAGATTCGATACCGCGGGTTGCTCCGCTCCGCCTATCTGCGGCGACGGCGTTCTCAATGGTGCTACAGAAAGGTGCGATGGGCAGGACCTGGCGGGATTGACCTGCGAGAGCTTCGGCGGGTCGGGCGGCCCGTTTGCCTGTCTCTCGAACTGCGCCAATTTCGACGTCACTGGATGCACCGACCTTCCCGACGCCGATATGGATGGGTTCCCGGCCGGCGCCGACTGTGACGACGCCGACCCGGAAGTCAACCCCGGCCAAGAAGAGATTCCCTTGAACCTGAAGGACGACGACTGCGACTTGCGGACCCCTGACGTGCTCGTGGAATGCAGCGTCGAGGTTGTTTTCACAATGGACACCTCGGGCTCGATGTTCGATGACGCGGCCGCCCTTTGCTCCAGGATTTCGCAGGTCGAGTCCGACCTCGCCGCCCTCGGCATCGACGCCCAGACGCACCTGCTGGGAATCTCGGGGACCCGCGGTGGCAGCTTCTCGTGCCTGACCGACCACGTATTGAATCTGCTCGGTGGCACGGTGCCGGGAGACGACGGTGCCTGCGACGGCTTCCTGAACCAGAGCGAGTCCTGGGGCCAGGCCACGGCGATCGTCGCCGACCGATTCCCATGGACACCCGGGGCCATCCGCGTCATCGTGCCGATCAGCGACGAAGGTCCGTGCAACGGCAACATTTGTTTCGTGACCGGCTCTGACCGCGATGCAATCGCTAACGGCGCCGCGATCGCGGCCGCTAACGAAATCTTCGTTTCGCCGATTGTCGCCCAGGGCGGCAACAGCTGCGTCTCGAACCTGGCAACCTTAGCCGCCGACGAAACCGGCGGGAGGGTGTTCTTCTCGACCAATCCTGATCTCGATCTGGCGGGCGCGATCGCCGACCTCTTGATCGGTGCCTGTGAAGAGACCCT
>JAZDDE010000388.1:0-4106 GCA_036679495.1 Gemmatimonadota bacterium
GCTGACTTCCAATCAGGAACAGGAACTGGACCGTCGAGTCGACGCATACAGGGCAGATGGTTACTCGGGCACGCCCTGGCGCGAATGCATCGAGCGGATCGAAGAACGCAGCTGATGGCCCGCCCTCTTGGCATCCGGCGGGAGGCCAAAGCCGAGATCACAGAAGCTCACGACTGGTACGAAGAGCGCAGACGAGGCCTCGGAGCCGAGTTCCTCGCAGAGGTCAAGAAGGCTGTCGCGTCCCACGTAGTTCCGTGGCTTGTTTCTCGGATTGGACCGCAGCGGTAGAGCAGGGAGACAGCAAGAATCCCGGACTGGCTCGTTGGCGGCACAGTCCGGGATGTTGACGGTCGTGTTGTTTGTCAGTCGGTGGGTTTGCTTGGTTGTTGCCAGGCGCTTGCGAGCCATCGGCGGAGCGCCGTTCGTAGGTTCTTGTATTTAGCCGCTGGTTTGTTGTCGTGGTACCAGCGGAAGGCCTTGGTCTGTTCGAGGATGTCGACTTCGCCGAAGTCGTCGATGAGCTCACTAACGAAGTCTTGATCGAGTTTCGGATCAAAAGGATAGCCGGGCATTCTTTGCTCGAGATATCCGAGAATGGGCTCGGCGGTGTTCATGCTCGCAGCTCCTCGGCCGCATGGAGTACATGTTCGGGCTCGACGAGCTTGGCGGCCTTGGTCGCCGCGACGGCGAGTGCATGGTGGGCGAGTGTGTCGATCCGTCTCATGACGCCTCGGGAAGCATTGAGCAGAGCCTCGATGGCTGAATCGGTGAACAGGGGGTGTGTAACGCCGGCGATTTCGAGCCGGTGTTTCACGTACCGCGCGACGGTGTCGCGATCGAATCCATTGAGGGTGTAGCGCACGGTGATGCGCTGTGCCAGGGGTTCGAGGTGGGCGAGTCGTAGCCTTTGACGGAGTCCGAGCTGCCCCGCGAGGACGAGCGCCAGCCTGCCCGTTTGGTCCCATTCGAAATTGGTGATGGTGGGCAAGAGTGCGAGTACCTGGGGGCTGAGATTCTGTGCTTCGTCGACGACCAAGAGGACGGTCAGCCTTCGTTCGACATCGAGCCGCTTGATTTCGTCGTGGACCGCTCGCAGGGTCTGAGCCCTGGAGAAAGGGGCGGGGATGCCGAGCTCGAAGGCAATCTGATGGCAGAAATCGCGGGGACTGACCGCGGTGTCGTGGAGATAGAGGAGGCGCACCTGGTCCGGGTGGAGGTCGTCCCGCAATCGCCGTAGCGCAGTGGACTTGCCGCTTCCCGGCTCGCCGGTGATCAGTCCGATGGCCCGATTCTCCACCAGGTAGGTGAGGCGTGAATGGAGTTCCTCGAGCTGCGGCTCTCGAAATAGCTTCTCGCTCGGGATGGTCTTGGTGAAGGGTGGTCGTGCGAAGCCGAATGCTGTTGTGTACATCTCATTTCTCCGGGCCGTAGAAACGGCTGGCGACGAGTTCGAGGTAGCTGATGCCGGTGGTGGCCTCGGCCTTGCTGGTGGCGACCGCGACTTTTTCGCCTGGACGCGCGGGCCGTGGCAGACGTGCGTTGGTGATGAGGTCGAGGCGTCTGAGCGCCATTTCTTCGCGCTCTCCGCGCCCCTTGAATGTCACTTTCGCCGCGAGATCGTAGGGGTCGTAGAAGACCTCGATCTTTTCGCCGGCCCATCCGTCGGGGGTTTCGAAAAGGCGGCCCTCGAGTCGTACGGTGCGATCACGGCCGACGCGGCGCACCACCTTCATGCGCATCATGCGCTCGAGCGTCTCGGGCGCTGGGCGCACGTGCTCCTGGTCTTCGAGGAAGCGCTCGACCGGGGTCTTGCCCTCGAGACCGCGATGCGGTGTCTGGTGATACTCGCCTTCGAGCCAGGCCCAAAAGACGCGATTCAGCGCACCGAGATCACGCAGCATCGCTGCGTCCACGTGCGGCAAGAAGGCGGTGCGCACATGGCGGAAGAAGCGCTCGATCTTGCCGCGACCGCGAGGCTGGTAGGGCCGGGAGTGAATCAAAGAAACGTTGAGTGTCGCGCAGACAATCTGCAGATGATGGGTGCGATACGGCGCGCCGTTGTCACAGTAAAGGCGCCGGGGCATGCCACGGCGCAGCATCGCCTGCTTGAAGCAGTCGGTGAAGCAAGCGGCATTCTCGCTGCGGTAGAACGCCGCGAAGGGGACGATCCGCGACGCATCGTCGAGGAAGGCGTGTAGGTACGTCTTGTCACGGCCGCCGCGTCCCTTGACCAGCAACCGCGGACCGTGCATCACGTCCGCCGTCCACAGATCGCCCGCGTGCTCATGGGTGAAAGCTCGGGCATCCGGTCGGCGGTCATCGCCGCCGCCAGGAGGTGGTGGCGCCTGCGCTTTCAAGAACCGGTAGACCGTGGAGCGCGGCAGGCGCAATGAGACCCCGGGCTCTTGCGCTAGCTGAACCGCCCGGATCAAGCTGTCCACCGACGCCCGGGGACGCGCCGCGCGCAGGTCGAGCAGCAACGCTTGGACCGATGCCGGAAGGGTCCGGCTGGACCCCGCATCCGAGCGCGTCGCGGGCTTGAGCCCGGCGAAGCCATGGAGCTCGTACAAGGCCAACCAATCCCGCGCCGTCGAACGACCGATGTGTCGCCGGGTGGTGCCCGGGATCGTCCACTCATGACTGGCGATCTGCGCCAGCCGCTGCTCTTTCTCGCCCGGAGCCATAGGCCGGCTCACGAGGTCCCGAAGGACCCCGTAGCGGAACACCGCAATCGTCTCTGCTTGTTTTTCGTCCATCGATTTCAGCCTCCAATACGCCCCGAGAGTCCTTTCTCCGGGACGCGAAGAGCCTGATATCGATTCACCCGCTTGAACAGCTACCAAGGTTTGTTGATCGGCGGCGGTCCAGATGTGGCGGTCGTCCGTGGCGCCACAATCCGCACAATCCGCTGAACCAATAACCGTACCTCGACCACAGCCACTCGCGGACGCGAAGCAGCACACCACGGGTCGGTCCGAACACCGCCCGTAGCTCACAGGAAGCCCAGCAGGCCCGAGACCGCGGACTCCACCTTCCGCAGCACCTCTCGCATCGTCCGATGAGTGCAAACGCCGGGTGGCTCCAGCTGACGGACTGCCGACCGCGGACTCTTTGCATCCCACACCGACTCCAGCGAGTCGAGCGTCAAGTCGCGGTACGCGCAAGCATCGCTCGGCAATACGCCGTGCGTCACTCCGCAACGCCGACATCGAACCCGTGCGATCTTCTGCAGCCCACCACCCAGATACCGACGGTACCCGCCGTGGCCTACCAAACGGGCGCTCTCGCACGCCGGGCGTGGGCACGACAGCTCCAACCGCCGATGGAGGCCGCGAGACGTGTCCTCGATGTACTCCTTGCTACTGACGCCAACCAGACATAGCATCGCTACTCCTCTGGGAGTCGCCGGGTGCCACTGCTGGCGCTAACCGTTGAGGCCTCGGCGATCTCCCCTTTCCACACCCCGATCATCCGGATTGCGGCGACGCCGAATCTAACCGAAACCGCTCCTATCCGGAATACCAGGCCATGGCGGTCACGAAAACGCGTGGGACCCTACACTCACAGTGGGCGACATTGACCGGGCCCGTGGCCAGGTGCACATTCGCCGGGGCAAGGGCCACAAGGACCGATTCGTGCCCCTACCCGATCTCGCGTACCGGGGGCTGCGCGCGCTGTGGGCCAAGCATCGTAACCCATACCTCCTCTTCCCCTGTGCGTCGGGATCGCCGGATAATATCCGCCGGGCGACGACCCACATGGACCCGGGAGGCGCGCAAAGGGCAGTTCGACTGATGCTCGCCGACTGCGGAATAAAAAAAGATCTCAGTCCACTCGCTGCGCCACAGTTTCGCTACCCACTTGCTCGAGCAGGGGCTCAGCCTACGGCACATCCAGGCCCTGCTCGGTCACCGTAGCCCGACCACGACCGCACTCTACGCTCGGCTGACAGAGACCACGCGACAGAGCTCTGCGGACGCCATTGACCGATTGGTCGGTCGTCTTCATGTCGACCTCGAGAGGCTGTAGCGATGGAGCTTGCTGCACTCATCTCGAAGTTCCGTGGTGCTCTCGAGGCCAAGTACTCCCAACAGATGCTGCCGAGT
>JAZDDE010000389.1:0-4354 GCA_036679495.1 Gemmatimonadota bacterium
AGCGGTGCGATCCGCCCGTTGATCCGGGCGCCGTCGCAGTGCATCCCGATCTCGGTGTGAACCGCAAACGCGAAGTCGATGGGAGTGGCGCCTTTCGGCAGCTGCTTCACATCGCCGGCGGGCGTAAATACGAACATCTCGTCTTCGAACAGGTCAATCCGAAGAAACTCGAGAAACTCTTCGGGCTCGTGGGTCTCCTGCTGCCATTCGAGGACCTGACGGAACCAGGCCAGCTTCTCGTCTACCTCGTCGCTCTCAGTACCCTCCTTGTACCTCCAGTGTGCGGCAATCCCCAGCTCGGCGGTACGGTGCATCTCTTCCGTCCTCAGCTGGATCTCGTACAGGCGGCCGCCAGGACCGAAAATCGTGGTATGCAGGCTCTGATACAGGTTCGACTTCGGAGTGGCGATGTAGTCGTGGAAACGCTCGGTGAGCGGGGTCCACTTGTTGTGGATGACTCCGAGCGCGTGGTAGCAATCGCGGACGTTGGGAAGAACGACGCGGACCGCCAGCACATCATAGATTTCCTCGTACGGCTTATCCCGCCGAACCATCTTTCGGTGAATGGACCAAAGGTGCTTTGCCCGTCCGGTCAGCTCACAGGCCAGACCCGCCGATTCCAGCTCCGCCTCGAGCGGCTCCTCCATCCGGCGGATGAGCTCCTCGCGCTGCTTTCGCTTGTCCTGAACCTTCTTGGACAGATCCCGGTACTCTTCGGGTTCCAGAAACTTGAACGCCAGATCTTCCAACTCCCAGCGCACCTTGGCCATCCCGAGCCGGTGCGCGAGGGGCGCGTAAATGTCGCGTGTCTCGCGGGCGATTCGGCGCTGGCTCTCCCGCTCCAGGTGCTCCAGCGTGCGCATATTATGGAGACGATCGGCCAGCTTGACGATGATGACCCTCGCGTCGCGGGCCATGGAGAGAAGCAGCTTGCGGTAATTCTCGACCTGTCGCTCGGCCAGCGATCCGAACTCGACCCGCGCGATCTTTGTCAGGCCATCCACGATCGTAGCGATCTCGGCGCCGAACCGGTCCCCGATTTCGGCAAGGGTGGCGTTCGAGTCCTCTACTACGTCATGCAGGAGCGATGCGGCAATGGTTACCGTGTCGCGGTGGATCTCGCCGAGAATGGAGCCCACCGCGATGCAGTGCGTAATGTAGTCTTCGCCGGAACTGCGTTTCTGCCCGGCGTGCCGCTCGCTGCTGAATTGGAACGCGTCGCCCAGGAGCTCGTAATCGAGCGCTGCGGCGGGTCCACCGATGGCCTCCAGCAGCTCGGCCGGAAGCCGGATCTCCGGCGGCGACCTGCCAGCCGCAGAGCGGTCCTCGGCAGCGTTCTTTTTCGTGGCGGAGCGGGCCATGGGCGCTTTCTTTCCTCGGGTACATACCGCCTCTAAATATACGGCCCCGCAATACTCCGGCCAATCAGGGCTCCGCTTGGCCAGCCGCTTCTGGCCCTCCGCCGTTCGTGGATGCCGCCGAGATGAATCCGCGCTCGAGCAGGCTCACGAACCTGCCGTCACCCAGAACGATGTGATCGCGGACGGGAATCCCCAGCAAGCGGCCGCTCTCGACTAGTTGCGACGTGACCTGCAGATCGTCAGGCGACGGCTCCGGATCTCCGCTGGGATGGTTGTGGGCTAGTATTACTCTTGCGCCCCGAACAGATTGTTACTTCTACACTTACCGAAGTAGTGTGTAAGATTCTGTGTCGCGTTCGCGAAGCGGACGGGCGTCGAACGTGGCCTCTGCCGCCGATTCCGGCGTCGTCTGGATGTAGCGCAGAACGCTCCTGTGCGACTGCCAGTCGCCGGCGGCCATGATGTCCTTCACCGGGATGTGCTTCCGTTCCGTGGCCCAGGTGCGTCGCAGCATGTGCCACCCGCCGTGCTCGAGCGGAGTGAGGCCGGCCAGGACCTCGACCTCCCGGAACCACCTCAGTGCGACCGTATCCTTCGCACGGCCCGCCGACTTCATAGCTGGGAAGCAGTGAACGCCGCCGATTGCTGACGCCCGGTCGCGGAGTGCCTGGAGCGCCTCGCGTACGGCAGGCGTCATCGGGGATCTGGTTTCGAGCCGCGTCTTGTTGGCACTGGCAACCCATGTAATCGCGCCGAACGGTTCGAAGTCGGCCTTCTCCCAGGAGATGTCTGCCCACTTGAGGCTGAGAATCGATGAGATCCTTCGGCCAGTGTCCATCGCTAGAATCAGCAGCACCGGCATGAAGGATGGTTCTGTCACCTGCCGTCCATCTCGGTAGCGGAGGAACGTGTGCCGCCGGGCCGCTTCCATCATCTGATCGAAGCGCTCCCGTGTCATGTATTGCTGGCGAGGACGCCTGTTGGGCCGGGGCAGCTTGTACGTCTGGATCGGGTTCACCACCAGCAGTTTCTCGCCGGTCTGGTCGACCGTAAATCGCGCCGCCCAGTTCAGGACCTGCTTCAAGAACGACATATCCATTGCTACAGTTGACGCAGAGACTGGTCTCTTTTCGGCAGCTGACTGGCCGCTGCTGTCGATCGCCCCGCTCTTCCGGCGGCGTTCGAATGATTCCCAATCCGTACTCGAAATCCGCCGCGGATCCTTCTTGCTGCCCAGCACCGTCAGCCACATGTCGAGTCGGCGGCGCTGCGCCTTCTTGCTCGTCATGCGGGGAATCTGCAAGGCTCGATACAGGTCGCAGATCGTACCGAGGTCGGCCGAGCTCGAGTAGATCGACGCGAGACCGTCCCTGATCGCTGCCGACTGCCGGTCCGCATAGCTCTGAGCCGTCTGCTTGTTGCGGTGCCCCAGGCTGAATCGCTTGTACCGGCCGCCGTCGCGGATCCGGACGTAGATCGGCCCACCCGGCTCCCGTTCGTAAACAGTCACCGTCGTACCGTAGTCGCCTGCCGAGTACGTCCACGTCATTCTCGGACCTCCTAACTGGGATCGGCATTCTAACCACGTCCGATGACGCCTGCGATGAACTCGCTGGCTACGGCGGGCTCGGATGATTCGGTATCACCGGCGCCAGGGGGCCGCAATTTACGGGGCAGGTCAGACACACAAAACCTCGGCTTTCCTCGCGAACCGATGTTCGTCAGCTTACCCTCCGCGACCATCCGGCGCAGACTTCTAGTCGAATAGCCGGACAACTGGGCAGCGCGCTGCAGTCCGACTTGCTCCGCCCCGGCGGCGCCCAGCCAATCGATAAGATCGTCAGCCAGTGAATCGACCAGGTCGGCGGACTGACTCAAGCCACGTCGACGAAACAAGTCGGCTTCGTCCCGCCAGCGAGATATTAGCTGGCACCGCATCGCTGTGGCCGTCACGCAACCTGCTCGCTCATGCCGGCTGCACCATTTCCTGACAGGCCTTGTTTAATTCTTCGACTTCTTCAGACGACAGGTCGTAGGGCTTCTTCTGGAACAGGTCGCTGACGAACTGCATGAGCGATAGGCCCCTCCCCTCGAGGATGAGACTGCACTCCATTTTCATTCTGGCGTGCTTTTCCTCTGGGCTCTCTTCTTCTTCCTCTTCGGTCTCGGGCGGAGGCGAACCGGGGGCCGGTGAATCACCGTTGCGACTTTCGATGTTCCCGTGCTCCCCGGCCGCCGCTCGCGCCCGGTCGATAGCTTCCTGCCCGAACTTCTGCAGCCGATGGCCGGCCGTCTGGAAGTGCTGCGGAATCCAATCGTCTATGTTGTCTGGGACATCCGGATCCGCAGCTGCGTACATGCCCACCTCCTCATCAGACAGGCCAGCGTGGTCTAGGAAAGCGGCGAACTTTTTTCTGGCCTCAAGGAGCTCTTTGTCGGTTGGGGAGTCCGCCTTGGTTGGCTTAGGCGGGCGGTCGTGGGAGACGGACTCCCCCTCAAGTGCTTCACGAACTGCCGTCGCAAATTCCGCCGAAAACTTCCAGTTTCCAGGCCGACCTGCGCTCAACGACCTGATAGCCGCGTCCTGTGCACGGCGCTGCGCCGACTCGACAATTAGGTACTCGACCCCTCGCGGCCGCGCGGATCTGTACCTGGGCTCAGAACTGCTTGCTGCACCGAGACCATTAGCGAGGATCCTGTCGGACGGATCCGAAATTTCACACTGAAATACGTATCGTACCCGGAGCGGGAACACTTCCTTCTCAACTGTCTTGAACAGCAGGCGAAACGGACTGCTGACTTCCATCAGTCCACCAACTCGAATCGATGCACCAGCGACCGACGCTCCAGCGCCACTTCAAGAAGCCGAGTCTCGTCGGCGATAGGCCTCGGTACAAGCTCCTGCTGTGCCTTTCCAGGGAACAAGCGGAATGGTCGCCTGGTGTAGTAAGACCTACCGCCAACGGGACTTGAATAGTGGGTGATCATTGCTC
>JAZDDE010000039.1:0-32534 GCA_036679495.1 Gemmatimonadota bacterium
CCACGTTCAGAAACACCAACGCACCGGTTACCGCTGCTACCGCGAATACTCGTCTCATGTCCATGTCCTCTCAGTGTATCCCTTCCCGTTCCCGTGCGCGCGGCCCACATTCGTCATGTGCGCGCGGGCAGCTAGGAAATGACAAGCGAGAACCCCGGAGTGTTAGCGGTTCTGGCTCTGCGCGCCGTGAGCCTCCTAACAGACAGCGCCCCCTGCCTGTCAGTAACCCGGAGAATGGCGGTCTTCGAGTCTGGAGGAACCTGGGAGCCTGTGAGGTGAGTGAGATCTCGGATATCGGAGATGCGGCTCTGGTCGAGCAAACCCGCACCGGGGACGAGAGGGCTTTTGGCCTCCTTATCCGCCGTCATTACCGGGTCTCGTTCGCGATCGCACTAGGGCTGCTGGGAGAACGGGCCGATGCCGAGGACGTGTGTCAGGATGCATTTATCCGGGCTCTCGAGAAGATCGATGAATGTCGTGACCCGGACAGATTCGTGGGCTGGCTACTGAGAATCGTACGCAACCGGGCCCACAACTACCGCAGCTATGAGCAGGTAAGGAGGGCTGAGGGTCTGGACCGGCCGGACTTGGCCAGTCGGGCGGATCCCGGCCGCGACCTCGAGACGAGCGAGTTGGGCCGCCGACTGGCGGGAGCGGTGGCCACGCTACAGGACGTGCCGCGGCAGGTAGTGTTGCTGCATGACATGGAGGGCTGGAAGCACAGGGAGATAGCGGAGTCGCTGGATATTTCAGAAGGCATGTCGCGGCAGCATTTGTTTTTGGCCCGCAAGAAGCTACGAGCGCTACTTGCCGGCCCCGCGGAAATGCAGTCGAGCGGCGTCGTGATCCCGGGCCGCGTAGCCGAAGCAAACGGAGATTGAGATGAGTGAGCACGAGCAGGACAGACCGATTGATTTCGCCGGACTGGATCCGACGCTCGATGAGGTGCGCTTCCAGGGCACGGTTCAGCGAATCCTCGACGAGGCGCAGCCGATTCTGGCCGGGCGCCGACCGGACTCGGCCAAGGCTGTACGGAATCTCGATGCGGTTGCGACCATCGGGAGCTGGTGGAGGCCCCTCACGGCGGCGGCCGCCGCGCTCGCGCTCGGTTCCGCGACGCTGCTTTCAGGCGTTCAGGTGGGAGACGAGTCCGCTGATGATGCGAGCGGATTGGCGGAGGCGATGGGGGTCCCCAGCGTGCTGGCGAGCTGGGTCGATTCCGAACAGGCTCCGGCTACGTCGGAGCTATTCGGGCTGTATTGAACTGACGGACTGACATGAGGCTTAAAGGCGTGGGAAATCGGCTATGAACCAGGACAATTCGTCGAGCGGACAGAACGCAGGAAAGAAGCTGCGGAGGCAGGGTACGCTTCTTCTGATCGCCGTATTCGCGCTAGGCGGACTGCTGGGCGTGACGGGCGCTCGCGTGCTCGAGGCCCAGGGACAGGCGCAGGAGCGGGGGCAGAAGGCCGAGGGTCGCCGTCCGGACAACCGGCTTCCCCCGCACTTCCGTCTGCTCGACTTGACCGAGGAGCAGCGCGCCGAGACTCGTGCCATCATGGAGCGCTACCGGCCATCGATCGATGCGCTCATGGCTGAAATGGGGCCAAGATTCCGGGCAGTCATGGATTCAGCGCACGAGGACATCAGCGCCGTTCTCACGCCCGAGCAACGTGAGACGCTGGACTCGATGAGAGTGGAAATGGAAGGCAGGGCGGGCAGACATGGACTGTTCCCCCGTGGTCCGGGAGGTCCGGGAGCGGAGCGGCAGCGAGGCCGAAGGCGTCCGGGCGCGGAGCCAGCCCCTGCGGTCGAGGGGAGGGCGAACCACACCGCTTCGTGTAGCTTCGACCGAAGCTGACCGCGGTTCCACGGATCTTCAGTCCACACCAGCACATCAAACAGGACGGCCGAGTCTCCGAACTCGGACATGAACACGAGCGGATCCCGGGCTTTTGAGCGCCACGGAGCGCTGGCGGCGACCGCTTCCAGCACCTCACGCACCTTCTTCATGTCTGAATCGTACGACACACCCACCGGAACGTGGAGACGGTAGAGCGCGTCGGTCAGCGTGTAGTTGGTCACGCGTGGCCCGAATTCCGAGCGCCTGTATGGTCCCGAACTGATCACCCACGCGGACGACGTCCCCCGGCTTCAAGGTGCGTTCGAACAGCAGGACCATCCCCGCGGCAAAGTTCGCGGTGATGTTCTGCACCGCGAAGCCAATGGCCACCGCGAAGACCGCTCCCGCCGCGAACAGGGCTGTCAGGTTGATCCCGGCGTTCTGCACGGCAATCGCGAAGCCCAGCCCGATAATGACGTACTGGATCAGTTTCGCGGAGAGAGCGACAGAGCCTGCCTGTGAGACGCTCCGCGAGCGCGAGAAGCGAATCATGGCTCGGCGGACGAAGCGGGCGACGATCAGGGTGAGAAGGACGATCAGCATGCTCGTGATCACCGTGGCGCCTGTAATACTGACGCCCCCGATTTCCACGAGGTGCTGGTTCAGCCCTGCACCGATGTTCTGAAAAAAGTCTCTCACGTGCCCTGACGTTCCGAGGTTCGTGCGCCCCTGCAGGTGGCCTATTCGGGGTACTTCTGGCAAGTACCGAGCCACACAACGTATCTTCGGCTCATTCTAACGCTGTTGCGTTTGCCGTACCGTTTGCGCCCAAATTCTCAGCTACCTGCAGCAAGTGAGGCGACGATGGCCGGGTCGATTTCTTTCCTGAAGCAGGTCCACCGAGCGTTCGACGAAGCGGCCGCCCTGATCGACCTTCCCGATGGCCTGACTGCGCAAATTCGCGAGGCCAATAGCGTGTACCAGGTCTCGTTTCCGATAGAGTGCGACGACGGGCGCATCGAGGTCATCCAGGCGTGGCGCTGCGAGCACAGCCATCACAAGCTCCCTACCAAGGGCGGAATCCGCTTCAGCACCCTGGTAAACGAGGACGAGACCCGCGCCCTGGCCACCCTCATGACGTTCAAATGCGCGATTGTTGACGTCCCCTTCGGCGGAGCCAAGGGAGGCATCCGGATCGACCGGAGGAAGTATTCGGACGCGGAACTCGAGCGAATCACGCGGAGGTACGCTTTCGAACTGGCCTCCAAGAGCTTCATCGGCCCAGGGATCGATGTCCCGGCGCCCGACTACGGCACGGGCCCGCGCGAGATGGGCTGGATCGTGGACACATACCGGGCCCTGAGTAAGGGCGAGCTGAACGCGGAGGCCTGCGTGACCGGCAAGCCGGTCGGGATCGGCGGCATTCGCGGGCGCGCGGAAGCCACCGGGCGCGGTGTCTTCTTCGGCGTGCGGGAGGCCTGCGACATCGGCGAGGATATGTCTAAGTTGGGTCTCTCCACGGGCCTCGAGGACAAACGCGTAATCGTCCAGGGTCTGGGCAACGTGGGCTCGCACGCGGCGAGGTTCCTGGCCGAAGGGGGAGCGTCCATCGTCGCCCTCGCGGAGTACGAGGGAGCCATTCACGATCCGTCGGGGCTCGACATCGATGCGGTCATCGAGCACCGGAAGGAAACCGGATCCATCCTTGATTTTCCGGGAGCCAAGAACCTCCCCGAGTCCGCGGAGGCGCTCGAACTGGAGTGCGACATTCTCGTTCCGGCCGCGCTCGAGAACCAGATCACCAAGGAGAACGCACCGCGGATCCAGGCCAAGATCATTGCGGAGGCCGCAAACGGACCGACTACGGCGGACGCGAACGAGATTCTACGGCAAAAGGGCGTGATGGTGCTGCCGGACACGTACATGAACGCCGGCGGGGTGACGGTCTCGTACTTCGAGTGGGCCAAGAACCTGTCGCACATCCGGTTCGGCCGAATGCAAAAGCGGGCCGAACAGGAGTCGCACCGGCGGCTTCTCGATGCTATTGAGGGGGTAGCCGGCGCCCGTTTCTCCGACCTCGAAAAAGATGTCCTGACCGAGGGCTCGGGCGAGGAGCAGCTGGTCAATTCCGGTCTGGAAGAGACGATGCACATCGCCTATCACGAAATCCGGGAGGTACAGAAGCGTTTCGGCGACGAGGTGGACCTCCGAGTCGCCGCTCTGGTGTGCGCCATCGATAAGATCGCGGTCACCTACAGCCTGCTGGGCATCTTTCCGTAGGGACTACCGCACAGAGAGGGACTACCGCACAGAGAGGGTAAGGAGAACGCCAACGCCCTGTCCGCCCTCTGGCGTGAACAGGGAGAGACTGGGGCCATCCGGACCCACCGGATGATTCAGTCTTCCAATCACATTTGCGGATAGCACTCCCAGAGCCGCTCCTGCCACGACGTCGGTGATCCAGTGCCGCTCGTCCTGCACGCGCGTGATCGCAACCCAGGTGGCTCCAGGATACAGAACGAACGGCAGCCAGGGCGCTTCGTCTCTCAGCTCACCGTAGAGCGTAGTGGCGAGAGCGAACGACTGCGTCGAGTGCCCCGACGGAAACGCGTGGAACTCACGGTCCGTCGTGAACGGCTCAAACGAATCGGGGCCGAGTCCCTGGCTGGGCCGAGCTCGTCCCACAGTCACTTTGATGGCCTCGGCCGCGACCTGCGAGACCAGCACGCTCTCGAGCGAATGCAGTCCAACGCGTGTAACCGTCGAGCTGCCAATGGCCAGGCCCGTGAGAAACGTAGCGCTGGTCACCGCCGCGCCAACCTGAAGCTTCCCGATGGACCGGGCAGCCCGTCGGAACGGGGACGTTTGATTAGCCAGGTCCGGGTGCACCTTGGATTCCAGGCCGGCTAGCGGCTCGATGAGCAGGAAGGTGCCGACGAAGATTCCGCCCAGGACCCAGTCGTTCGGTGTCCTCCAGGCCGTATGTGCGGGCGCGGTGCCAGTAGTGCCGGCGAGCGCGACGCCCGCTGAGTCTGCCGCAGCTGCGTCTGCCGCCACGGGCGAAGCAGCGTCCTGCATCGAAGCGAGCGCAGCGCCAGGGGCCGCCAGCATCGCAAGTACGGCCGCCAGGAGAGCCGATCGGGCCAGCTGCCCGGCCTCAGAGGGTCTGTAGGTCGTTGGAATTCTCAGGAGTCCAGTCTCATGCACGGGAAGCTCGGTAGGCGGGAGTATCCGGCCTGTACGGCGAATTGTGCAAGTGGGGTTCCCCTCAGGCGCTCCCGGCCAGGAGGCGCGACCAGCAGCCGAATTAGCTAGTTTCCGGCATGCTTGAGCACGGAACGCACTGTGAACGATAGCGGACGGCCTGACTCCGAGTCGGGATCGCATACCGGAGCGGAGGAGTTCGTCCGGACCGTGCGCCGTAAGCACATGGTCCAGATTGTTATCATCTACCTGGGCGGCGCCTGGGTGTTCATGCAGGCAATCGGTTTCTTCCGCGAGTTCTACGGCCTTTCCAGGAAGCTCCTGGACATCGTCATTCTGCTGGCCGTCCTGGGGTTCCCCGCCGTCATGCTCATCGGCTGGTTTCACGGCGAGAAGGGCCGGCAGGGGATCTCGCGGAGTGAAATCTGGCTCATCACTACGCTCCTGCTCCTGGCGGCCATCGGCACCTACCGGATCACCATCGCCGATGAAGCAGCCACGGCGCAGACCGATGGGCAGACGGCACCGCAGTCGGCGGGCGGGGCCCGGCTGGCGAGTCAGGGCGGCACTGTCGATCTGGGACTCGGCTCGGTCGCTATTCTTCCCTTTACCAACCACATCGCCGACGCCTCCCTGAGCTGGCTCGGACCGGGTCTGGCGGACATGCTTACGACCAACTTCGCACAGCGAGAGGACTTGCGCGTGGTCGGGCGGCAGCGCCTGTACGACTTGATGATGGAAGCGGGCCGCGCGGAGACGGATGAGATTCCTGACAACCTGGCACTGAGTATCGCGAGCCGCGCGGGCGCACGACTGGCAGTGCGGGGGTCGATCGCCGGATCGGCCTCGGACCTGGCTATCGATGCGCAGCTGATCGAGCTTCAGGACGGTACGGTCATCGGAGGCGACAGGGTACGAGGCTCGGACGTCTTCGATCTCGTGGATACGCTGTCAGCCCGGTTGATGGGCCGTATAGATGCCCGGGCTGAAGCTCGACCACCGACTCCCTCTCTCACCACCCGCAACCTCGACGCGTTTCAAGCTTTTCATGAGGGCGTGCAGGCGGAACGGGAAAACGATCCCGCTCGGGCAAAGGATCGCTTCGAGATAGCTGTAGAGCATGATTCGACGTTCTCGCTGGCGTGGATGCGGCTTGCATCGATGGCCTCGGAAGAGGGGGTCAAGAAAGAATACATGAAGCACGCGCTGAGTCAGGTACCGGCGATTCCGGATCTCGATCCTTCAAGTGAAGAATTCGCCGCGGCCCTGGATTCTGTACTCAAGGTAGCGAGCCGGCTCCGGGTCGCTGGAGAGGCCAGCGCCGCGCTCTCGACGATCAGAACCCAGGTGGAGTCGGTCGGAACGCGGGGTGAGAGGGTCATCGTCGTGCCCGCGCCTGCCGCGCCAACCGGCGAATAACCGGCAGCCAGCGAATAGCCTCACAACGCGGGCGACTCGCTACAGAGCGCGCAGAAGCGCCACGTAGCGCAGGGGCAGTATCGGAGCCGGAATCCTCTTCAGCTGGGCGATTCGTGCCGTTCCTTCCGTGATCTCCTCCAGCATCCGCCGATCCATGCGGTGCAGATGCCACTCGTTGTCTTCCTCGGCCAGGGTGGCAACGATTCGCATCAGCCCGGGAATCCGGGCGGCGACGCGTTTGGCGCGGTCGATGTTGCCCTCGTTGGGGACGGAGACGACGACCCGGCCGGACGGTCCGGCGACGCGCATTAGCTCCCGGATCACAGCGGCGGGATCGGGCACGTGCTCCAGCAGCTCCGTGCACACGACCGTCTTGAAGGCGGCATCAGGGAAAGGGAGGACATCGGCTGTGGCGCGAACCAGCGGTACGTTCCGGCCCAGGCGGAGCCGGGCTCTCTCGAGCATGTGTTCCGACAGATCAACACCGGTGCGGCGGACTCCGGCGAAACGCTCCAGAACATGGCCGGCGCCGCAGCCTACTTCCAACACGTGCTCGCCGGGGCCAACGCTGGCCAGAGACACGAGCGCCCGTAAACGCCGCTCCTCGATCCAGCGGACCAGGGGATGCGAGTCGGCGTAGTACGCGTCGATGTCGTGCCGGGCCGCCATCGTCTCGTTCCAGGCGATGAATTCCCGGTCTACCGGAGACGCGGACTCTCGGCGTTCAGCCTGGTCGGGCCGGTCCGGTCGCTCCTGGCCAGGTTCCGGTATCTCAGTCATCGAGCCTGTAGACAAACATGGTATGCCCGAGCACAGCCTCGGGCTCGCGGCTGCGGAACTCAGCGAAGGGATCGCCGTCCAGGTACACGCCCCAGAGATTGGTGGCGGAAATCACGGCGTGGGTTGGGTCGGCTCGGCCCGGTTCTTCGGCGACGGGCCGAGGAAGGATGAAGAACGACTCGAGCGGCACGTAGTCGATACCGTACCCGTCCGGGTAGGCGGAGCCGAAGTAGCTCAGATATATCCGGTCGATCTGATTCTCCCGCATGTAGTCTCGCAGCTCCAGCAGTCCCTGTCCCCAGTCAAGGCTCGAATCGACGATCGTCCGGTACGCATCCTCTCTGACGGGAATGTACTCGCTCGTGTAGGCGAGAAAGTGCGGGTAGTACGAGAGAGACGAGACGGCATGGGCCACCGCGAGGATGACGATCCCGGCCCGCAACGGACGGCCTGAGCGCTTCCATATCTCCGCGGTCCCGGCGGCGATCAGCACGCACAGGAACGGCAGGAGAGGAAGCGCGTAGCGGAACCCGATCGAGAGGTTGGCGCTGAGTAGCGCACCTCCGAACACGGCGGCGCCCACCACCGGCGCGCGCAGAGGGGACGTCAGAAGGTCGCGCCACTTGGGCCGGGCGGCCCTGGCGCCGCCGATGATCGCCAGCAGGGCCAGCGCGTGAAGGGCGGCGGGCGTCTTTAGAACCAGCAGGGCCGGAAAAGCGTACCACCAGCCGGTCATGCTCGTCTGTCCGAACAGAAACGCGGGATAGTCGTGGCCTTCACTCACGTGACCCAGCGTGAACCACATCCCGTAGCGAAATTCCAGTAGGGTCCAATCGCCACGGTATACCAGTATGATCACGGCGAGAGTCACGGCAATCGCGGCGGAGACAGACCGCGCGACACCCGCGCGCCAGGCCTGGTCCTTTCCTCGGTTCGCTGCCTCGAGCGCAAGCAGCACTGCGGCCACGGGCACGAGAACGAGCGCGCTGAACTTGGTGCAGAGCGCCAGCCCGACCAGTGCTCCCGCGATCGCCCCAGCCTTCCAGCTCGGCCGGCGAACGGCAGTGTCCAGGGCCCACACCGCCGCGAAGTAAAAGACCGTGACCGGGATGTCGTTGTAGGCCACGCCGCCGTGCGCCAGCACGTCCGGGAGAAACGCCACGAGCCCCGCCGCGAGCAGGGCTGGGCCTTCACCCAGGGCTGGGCGGGCCAGCGCGTACGTCAGGATAATGAGGGAAAGCGCGAAGAGTGCGGCCGGTAGTCGGGCCAGAAAGGCCAGTTGCTCAGGATCGTTTCCCGTGCGCCAAAACAACTTCTCCGCGTACCGGTATCGATACCCCATGTCGATCGGAACCGGGGTGATCTCCTCGGGCAAAGCCGGATTCGAAAGATGGACGGGAAGTCCGTATACGTACTTGAGCAGGGGCGGATGCTCGGTCGTCAGATCAAAGCGACCCAATTCGAACCCGCGGGCACCTTCAGCGGCGACGGCGATCTCGTCGAATGTTGTGGAAGTCCGCCGCATCCCGCCCACAATAGCGGCGCCGGCGATCGCGAGGATCGTTCCGAGAATGACGGTTCGCTTCCAGGACGTGATCACCGCTCCGAACCTAGTCCCGGTTTTTGCCAGACGCCACGCTGTGTTGTCTCCGCGTGGGCGCGGTTAGATTTGCCTTCTCAGGCCACACTAGCTCTGGACGCTCCTCAACAGGTGGTATGACAACGAACGGCGGCGCTCACAGTGAACTCTCCGTTATCGCTCCGTGCCTGAACGAACGCGATAACCTTCGGGAGCTTACAGATCGTGTATTGAAGGTCTTCGACGAACGGGCCATCGATGGTGAGCTCGTGCTGGTCGATGACGGCAGCGACGACGGGACCACTCACCGTATCGCTGAACTCGCGGCACACCATGCTCCGCGTGTCAGTGGTGTCTACCACGAGAAGACAGGCGGCATCGAAAAGGCCTGGCGCTCGGGATTCGAAGCCTCCCGCGGCAGATATGTATGCCTGATCGACGCGGACCTCCAAAACCAGCCGGAAGACGTCTACCGGTTGTACCGCGAGATCAAGTTTTCAAACGTGGATCTGGTGCAAGGCGTCCGCAGTCATATCGGCCGGCTGCAGGACGGCCGGTACACGCTCAGCCAGGGCCTGAACCTCCTTCTGAATTTAGCCTTCCGCATGCAAGCGAGAGACAACAAGTCCGGATTCATCCTCACCCGTCGTGAAGTGCTGGGCGAAGTTCTCAGGCACCGAAACCGCTACCGCTATTTTCAGACCTTCATCACGGCCGCCGCCGTGTCGCGAGGCTATACAGTCCGCGAGGTCGAGACGCTGTTTGAGTCGCGGCTGCATGGCGACTCGTTTATGCACAAGCGTGTCCCGTGGAAGGTGATTTTCGGGACGTTCGTGGACATTGCCAAAGCGCTCCACGAGTACCGGTTCAACCGCTACCGGGACCTGGTCGTCGAGCAAATCGTCGAGGAGAAACTCCCGAAGAATGTCCCCGGGCCGGTTCATGGCCCTGCGCGCAGGCTGTATTTCCGGGCCTATCAAAGGCTCATGCCGCTGCACCACTGGATGATTACGCGAAACGCGGGGTACTACTACCGCGTCCTAGAGCGCAGCCAGTGGCTCCCGCCCGAAGCCGTTCGGACACTACAGGAAGCCAAGCTCCGGCGCCTGATTCAGCACGTTTATTGGCACGTCCCGTATTACCGGGAGACCATGCAGGAGGCGGGTGTGGGTCCGGAGGACATCCGCACGCTGGAAGATCTGCGGAAGATGCCCATGCTGGAAAAGGACGATATCCGGGACAACCTGTATTTCGATCTACTCTCGGATGGACGCCGGTGGAAGGATATGTACCGAATCGCTACGTCTGGCTCGACCGGGCGACCTCTCACGGTCATGGTGGACCGGCATCAGCTCGAGTACCGCTGGGCTTCGACTCTCCGAAGCCAGGAATGGACGGGGTATCGCTTCGGTGATCGGACGGTCAGGCTTTGGCACCAGACGATCGGAATGGACCGAAGTCAGGTGTTCAAAGAGAAGCTCGACGCCCTTCTGTGCCGCCGGAAGTTCGTTCCCGCCTTTGCGCTCGACGACGCAGGTATCCACGCGATGGAGCGTACGATTCGGTCTCACGAGCCGCGGCTCGTAGACGGCTACGCGGAATCGTTCAGCTACCTGGCCCGGCGCGGCGTCGATCCCTCGGTGCGGTCCCTTGGCATCAAGGGCCTCATGTCCAGCGCACAGACCTTGGATGATCAGACTCGGGAGAAGGTCGAAGAGGCGTTCGGAACCAAAGTCTTCGACAAATACGGGAGCCGGGAATTCAGTGGCATCGCGTACCAGTGCGAAGCGCAGAACGGGCTGCACGTAGCGGCAGAAAGCTATCACGTCGAGATCCTTGTGGACGGAAGGCCGGCGGAGCCGGGTGAACTCGGAGAGGTGTTCATCACGGATCTCACTAACCACGTCATGCCGTTCATCCGCTACAGAATCGGCGACCTGGCGTACGCCATCGACAACTCCAAACCGTGCGAATGCGGAAGAGGGCTTCCGAGAATCGGGGCCGTCGAGGGAAGAGTCCAATCGATGGTCGTCGGGGCCAACGGAGTCGGCATGCCGGGCACCTTCTTTTCCCATGTGCTGAAGGACTATGGCTACGCCTTCCAGCGGTACCAGGTGGAGCAGACCAGGCCTGGACAGCTCGTGTTTCGATACATCCCGGCAGGGCGTTTCCACCCTCGCTTTCTGGACGAGGTGTTCGGCGTTTTTCGGCAGTATCTGGGTGAGGAAATGGAGATCCGAGCCAAGGCCGTCGAGCAAATCGACATGGTCGGAACCGGTAAATTCCGCTCAGTGGTCAACCGAATGGATCTCGACTACCAGGAGCTCGGAGATGTTTTCGACCCCAGAGCCGTGAGCGGATGACGGAGAGCGGCACTGAGCGGCCGCGCGTAGCCATTCAGAGGCTCGCGCACGCCGTCTACCATGACACTCCGCCTTTTGACCCTCCTAATCCGGTGTACGCCGCGGTCGTGCGCTCCCTGGAGCTACTTGGGCTCGACACCGACCGTGTCGGCGAGCCGGAATGGAATCCCTTCGAGCGCTGGGTGAAGCGCGGCGGGTCCGTCGTGATCAAGCCCAACTTCGTGACCAATCGAGACCGCGAGAGACTTCTGCACGGCGATGAATTGGTCGCCTCATCCACGCACCCTTCGGTCCTACGCCCGCTCATCGACCTGGCTTGGAGGGCGCTGGAGGGAGAGGGAAGAGTTCACGTCGTTGACAGTCCGATCGAGGGATCCGATATCGAGGACACCAAGCGAAGAATCGGCTTCGACGCCATGCTCGGAGAGCTGCGTTCGCGGGGTATCGGGGTGGACTGGACCGATCTGCGCGACTTCGGCTACCGGCGGCACTTTCCGGTCGATGACGTTCAGTTGGCAGGGCGGTCGTACAACATTGGCTGGATGGAGTACGTTCCGCAGAGAGGCGATCCGAACGGGTACAGCACGATCGATGTCGGCGCACATAGTCTCTTAGAGGAGCTTCCGAATCCGGAGCGCCTGGCCTTCCACAAACGGGACTACCGGGTCGCGGCTCGGCACCACTTGGGTGGTTCGCACGCGTATTCGCTGTCGAACACGGCCCTGGACGCAGACCTGATCCTCAACGTCCCGAAGCTCAAGACGCACAAGAAGTCCGGCGTCACACTCGCTTTGAAAGGCGTCATAGGCCTGTCCAACCGGAAAGTCTGGCTGCCTCACTTCCGGCGCGGCTGGCCGCCTGAGGGTGACGAGTTCGACCGCCAGCCCAGCCGACAGCAGCGACTGACTAACCGCCTTACCCGTTTCCCGCTGTGGGGTGGGCACACCGCGATCCTCAATTTTCCGCGGCTCGGTCGGCCGACCTCGTATGCAGAGGGCGGCTGTCACCCGGGCAACGACACGCTGTGGCGGACCGTTTTGGACCTGAACATCGCGCTTCGTTACGGCAAGCGCGACGGCTCCCTAGCCGATACGCCGCAGCGCGCCGCCCTGCATCTGATCGACGGAATCATCGGTGGTGAGGGAGACGGACCCCTCAGAGCCGACCCGAAACCCGCGGGCCTTCTCGCGGCCTCGCTCGACCCGGTGGCGCTCGAAGCCGTAGGGGCCGAGCTCATGGGCTTCGACAGCCGGAATTTGCCCACCGCGAGCGAAGTCGAGCGGACCAACCCCTACTATCTGGGATGCGGCCGATTGGCGGACCTGGAAGTGGTCGGCGACCCACTTACTCCGTGCGACCCACCGTTTCGGCCCGCACGGTACTGGGAAGGACTGCTGCGGTGACCAGAACTCGCGTGTCGCTGCTTCTCGCAGCCGCTGTCGTGGCCTCCAGCTTCGTGGAGCGGCCGGAGAGGCTGTACCTGGGCAAAACCATCTGCGTGAAAGGCAGAATCAGCCTGGGAGAAACCCCTCGCATCTTGGTAACCGATCGGGGCCAGATCAGCATACCCTGAGCCGGGGCGCGGACGTGGCCCTTGCGATGAGACCATCGTGCGCGCCATTCTGTCAGCGTCTTCAGCCCCGCATAACAAAATGTCAAGACAGCAATTACAGCGCTGGACTGATGAGTCAGGCCAGGATATGGCCGAGTACGCCATCCTGCTTGCCCTCCTCGCCATCGCTGTAATCCTGGCCCTCAACACCCTGGCTCCGGCGATCGGAAATTCGTTCAACAACTCGGCTACTGCGATATCAACCGCGGGAGCGGGAAGTGGTAGTGGAGGCAGCGGTGGTGGTGGCGGCGGTGGTGGTGGCGGCGGTGGTGGAGGCGGCGGCGGTGGAGGCGGTGGCGGTGGAGGCGGGTCGGGAACGTGCTGCGACTGAGTGACCCCGGCGACAGTTCCTTGAGCGCGCCCGCAGGTTAGCCGGCGCGTTTCTTCGTTTTAGACGCAGGCTCAGCGGCCTCTCCAGCGTCCTCATCGCTACTTTCGACAAGACTCGGACCCATGTCACTCATGATCAGACTTCCGTCCACCTGGCCACCTTCGTCCAGCTTGATTCGCCGGCTCCGGATGTCTCCTTCGACGTGACAGGTACCGAGTAACTCGACACGACCGTCTGCGGCAATGCTTCCCTGCACGCGCCCACCCACAATCGCGTCCGTGGTCGCCACGTCACCGATCACGCAGCCACCTTCACCCACAATCACGCTCTTGCCGGCTTTTACCGATCCCTCGATTCGGCCCTCGACGCGGATGGCTCCGTCGCTCGAACAATCACCGACGACTTTCATCCCGGATCCAAGAACGGAGACAAAGTTGTGTGCATCTCGCGAATTCTTGTCCGAAAGCGATTTGATTTCCACGGCACCGGTTCTCCTGACTTGAGTCTCGACGGCGAATCAGTACTGGCCTTTGCAAGTGTGGGGCCGAGAATTGGAATACGACCGGCAGGGCGCGCTACTCTCCTCTATTCGCTCGTCGCAGACTCGCCGCTTGTTCGCCGTTGCCTGGAAGCCAGCCTGCGGGCGGCCGATTCGACCATTCCCACTACGACGAGGACCGCGACTGTTACCAGCGACAGCGCAAGGGCGCCGAGATGATAGCCCAGTCCTATTGCGCTCCCTACCGCGGCCAATACCCATATAACCGCAGCAGTCGTAACACCGACCACGACCCCTGCGTTCGAAATAATCACACCGGCACCGATGAAACCAACGCCCGTGACGACCTGTCCGAGCACGCGGGCCGGATCTCCGGTCCCGTCCCCGGCTGATGCACCCAGGCTAATGAAGATCGCCGTGCCCAGGCAGATCAACATGCTCGTCCGAACCCCGACCGGCTTGCCCCGAAGCTGCCGTTCGAGGCCCACAATACAGCCACACGCGAGAGCGTAGGCTACCGTCACCCAAAACGGTGCCCTCAACGGATCGAAATATTCCACGGTCTGCTCCTCCCTACTGGTAGACACACACTAGGGTCCATCTGTTGACATGGGAACCTAACTGTTATAATATTCTTTTGGTGGTTAGTATGAACGCCTTCAGTCGCCACTCCTTTGGCGAAATGGGCACTATAACGGAGGACAGCATGACGTACGAATCGACGACGCGACGACTTATTCTGAGTGGTATGTCCGCCCTGGTCGTGGGTAGCACCCTCTCCATCATCGGAGTACTGATGTATCCCGTAGCCGTGGCCGGAGGTTTCATCGGATGAGACGGTTCAAGAGGCTCATTCTGGATCTGGTTTCAGACCTCAGCACCCGCGTGACCCTTGTCTGACTTGCTCGAGACGGGGTCCGCGGAAGAGGTTGCTGCCATGGCCGATCACGAGTTCAGGTTCGTTGCCGGTAGCCCATGCCTGGATTTTCTCAATACTCTGGGCGATCGGGCAACGCAGACGCCGAACGAGCATCTGGTTGAGTATGCGGATCTTGTAACGTGGCTCGAGACGGGAGGCTTGCTGTCTCGTGAGGCGGGCGCAGGGCTTCGCCTGGAATCCGCTAGCGATTCGCTCCAGGCTGACGCCGTGTTGCGTCGCGCGATCGCTCTGCGGGAGGCGCTTTACCGGATCTTCACGACCATCGTCGGGGGCGAGGCACCCCCGGCCAGCGATCTACTGCTCCTCAATGAGGAACTGGCAGCTGCCTTGGCCCACCGCTGTCTCGTCTCGTCAGAGGCGGGCTTCGACCTGGCATGGTCAAGCGATGGTGACGAGCTGTCGGAGCCGCTCTGGCCGGTCGCACTCTCCGCGGCGGAACTGCTCACCTCGGGTTCGGTCGCCCGAGTAAAGTCGTGCGCCTCAGACGACTGTGCCTGGGTCTTCATGGACGAGAGCCGCAATCGAAGCCGGCAGTGGTGCGAGATGGAAACGTGCGGCAATCGAGCCAAGGCCCGGCGCCACTACGCACGCGGCAGGGCGGGCTAGCGCACGCTCCTGCGGCGACTCAGTCGTCGTCCTCCGCATCGTCCTCGTCATCCGCACCCTCATCGTCATCGTGGTCCCTAGCTTTGTGGTCCCTAGCTTTGTGGTCCCTAGCTTTGTGGTCCATATCCTCATGATCCATGTGTTTCATATGGCCCATCTTGAGCTCAACGATGATGACTTCCTGAGTAGCGTCAGACATGTTTTGCGGCAGGTGTACGTTCGCGTCGGCCCACGCAATCTCGCCGATCCCCACTTCTAGCTCGCCGATCTCGCCGTCGGCACTCGTCATCTTCCAAACCCCACCGTCCGTGAGGGCCACCGCTACGTGATTCGGATGCTCGTGCATCACCGAACTTTCGTTCGGACCGTACGTGACCCGCAGAACCCGAACATGGTCGTTCTCGAACTCGACCACGTAGTGGTCCGAGTCGGCGACGGTTGCATCCTGAGCGTTCGCGACGGATGTCGTCATGAGCAAAGCGACTCCGGCGAGCAGCAGTGAAGTAGGCCTGGACATGGGTACCTCCTTAACTGGGCGAAATGAGTGAACGGAACGCCGCCAGAAGGCCTGGCTGCGTACCAATTACTGGGCCAGTGGCTGCCCCTCCGGTAGCGGATTGTCGCTATTCCAAATTTCGTGAGCAGCCAGCCAGGCCCCGTCAGCCTGCCGCCGCCACGTCACGATATACTTTCCGTTGTCCCGGATCACCGGTCCGTCTTCTCGCGGGTCCAGGGTGATGTCGTAGGAGCCTCTCAAGATACCGACATCCCCCATCACGATGATTTCCTGGGATGGATTGTCAAGGCTAATAACGTACTGGTCCCGAGACCCTTCGTGCCGGGCGCGAATCGCGGCCTTACCTGTAAGGGCCGGCTCATTCGGCGGCATTTCTACGGCATCTTCTGCGTAGTTGTCCATCATGCCATCGACATCGCCGGCCGTCATGGCCTCCGCGAACCAGGCACGCAGTGAGTCGATTGCCTGGACATCGGCCTGCGTGGATACGGCTTCCTCAGCGCCGGCAGCGGTCTGCTGGTCCGGACTCTCTGCGGGAGCACAGGCAGTCATTGTTAAGAAAACGCCGGTAGCGATTGCTGCGCCAGCACAAATTCGCCTCATGTAAGCCTCCACTTTCGGGTACGACAGTGTATAGAGCGACCTCAGTTCGGAGATGGCCCATCCGGGACAGAGCAGGCCACATCGAAGACCCTGCGGCTGCTGACGCCATCGAGAACCGTGACTGTCTGCGGATTGCTCCCGGCCACTGCGCAGTCGGCTGGCAGAGCCGTAAGGGCCAAGAAGTGGTCACCCACTGATACGCTTGGGAACGAAATCGTGACGTCGTCGCGAATATTCCGCTTTCGATTGCCGTCGAGAGTCACGCTAAAGCCACTCCCCTCGAACACTCCTGATGTGGAGGTGTTCACGACGATTTCGCCGACGGCGGTGCTCGTAGCAGTGGGAGCCGGTGAGGGATCTCCCACAGTAACTGGCAGCGGCTCGGTCGGTGAGTTGACATCTGTGCAGGCACCCAGCACTGCGACGGCGGCGAGAAGGCTGGCGGTAGCCGCCCCGACATGATGATTTCGCATGCGATTAGCCTCCGCTGAAAGGGTCTTCCGCATTCGATGGAGCAATATAGGACATCAGCACCCGCGGCGCGTGGCAGGCGGGGACTTCAGTGCGCCGAATCTGCACCGAGCTACGGCCCGGGCGTCGACCCAGGCTGCTCAATGGGCGTGAGGTCGAACGGCTGGTCCGACGTGGACCAAAAGCTCTGATCCGGTAGCGCTTGGAGATCGTGCTCACCGAAGTAGTGCCGGAAAAGGCCGCGGAACACGTTCACGGGTGAGATCGAGTCGTAGAGTACGGCGTTTCCGCCATCCGGGAAATGATAGGCCGCGAACACCGAGAGACGCTCGCGCACCTGATCCTCGGTGGCCCCCTCGAGCGGCGGCGGCTTGCCCCAGCGCAACCTCGCGTACCCGTGGTCCCCCTGAAAAATGATTACCGGTGGCTCCGCCGATCGTGCCAGGAGCGTGTCCACGAGCTGGAGCAGGAGCCGGTTGGCGCACTCCACCTGATCGCGGTACAACTCGCGCACCTTTGGATCCGTCCCAGTCGTAGCCTCCGAAGGCCATAAAGGCGGGATCGGATCGCACCTGGCGTCCACTCGGAACGGCTCGTGTGGGAACAGGAGGTGGGTGAACACGAACTTCGGCGACGGTGTTGAGGCCAGCGCAGCCAGAGTGTCGAACTTGGCGAACAGCTCCTCCGAAGACTCTCCCGTGAATGGATGACCCGGATTCGGGCACCGCCGTAGCCAGCACCACACGCCATGAATCGGCACGATAGTCGTATTACGGAACCAGAACAGTTCGAACTCGCCGCTGACACGATCTGGAATCCTCTCGTCCGCCAGCGGGCTGTCGGAGAGCGGCGGAAAGGGCGACCGAAAGTACACGAAGTGATACCCCTGCTCTTTGAGGCCACGGATCGTCCGGTTGTCCTTCAGCAGCCGGAACACGGGCCTTCGATCTTTTTGGTCCGGCCGCAGGCCGGGGAGGAGCGTGCGCACGTAGTCCTGTCCCAGCATGGCCGCGACCGCGATGTAGGTGGACACGTAGTTGGCGCGCGCTGCCTTGGGCACGAAGAAGCCACGCTCTCGGAGAGCGTCTTCGAATCCGGTGTTGTCATGGCCGTAGATATCGAGCAGGTCGTCGGCCCGGGAGTACGCGTCGAGGATCACTAAGTAGACATCCGGCCTGCCGCCCGCTGCAGGGCCCGAATCGGCCGTGGCCACGGCGTTCGAACCCCCGGCTGGCGCTGCTGCGTCGTCCGACGACGACGGAATCCACGCGGCCGCGAGATCCACTGTCGACCAAGCGAGGAGCAGCACCAGCATGACGGTGATCACGCTCGTGGCACGCTGAGACGGCCGTAGCTTTCGGACGAGGAGAACGACTACCACGGCCGCCGCGAGGCTGGCGAGGAGCCCAATAGCTCCGGCGCGGGGACCCTCTTCCTGAGGCGATGGCAGGAAGAACGTCCAGTTTCCGTACATGAGGAAACCCAGGGCCCAGACCGCCGCGACGGCCGCGTGCTGGTCCGGATCGCGGACAAACAACTTCGCGGCCACCCAATAGAAGGCCGCGATCGGGAGGCTCAGCATGAGCGGGACGGCCAGGTCGCGCGGGCCTATGCCCTGATGGAGGTTTTGCTGCGCCAGAGCGAGTACTGAGTAGACCGCAGCCAGGAACGGGTAGACAATCAGGCGTCTGGACATCTCAGGTGGTGGCTCGTCGCTGGACGAGGTAGCAGATTCGGCCGCTTCCCTCGACTGGCTCACGTCCGCGAATATCGAAGTGGGCACCAAGGGCGGCCTCCAGGCCCTCTACGGTGTAGCCGTCGAATATGTCCTCGCGGGTCTGTAGAAGGCGGCCCACCTGAGGATCATCCTTGGGCACGAACTCGAGAATTGCCCAGGGTGCCAGCCGGGCGAACCAGGCAGCGATGTGCCCGAGGCGAACGTTGTTTCCAATCGCCAGGTGATGAATCAGCGCGAGGCCGAGCAGCATCTCTGGCTCCGCTCGGTCCTCCAGTCGGTCACGCTCCTCGTGCGCCCATCCGACGGCTGGTGACGGGTTCATGAGGTCCATAGTCAGGGGAAGTATCCGATCTTCGCCGCTTTCCCGGCAGCGCTGATAGTGCCGCTCCGAGGCTACCGGATCGACATCAAATGCCACAACAGCGGCGCCCGCGTCCGCCGCCAGCCGACTGAACGCGCCTACGTTCGCGCCCAGGTCCCACACGGTCTTCGGCCGGGCCTGCTCGAGCCAGCGGCCGACGATTTCTACTTTACTCCTTCGCGATTGCTCCGAGTACCCGTGTTCGGTCTCGTAGTCGCCCCACTCGGTTCGCCCGGGGCTCCAGCGTAGACCCAACACGGCGCCGCGCAGACTCTCCGTGAGGCCCGCGAGGGATTTTCGGCTTAGCTCCCGATCCAGTCGCGTGTTCTTGATCGAGCGGCCCGCATATTTTCGCTCAGCCCGTGCGTGCAGCACGAGATGCAAGAGCAGGCTCAGGCGGGCGCGGCTTCGAAACGGCAGCAGGCGGCGAGTGAGGTCCAGAGGAATGCCGTCCAGATACACCGAAAACAGGCGTCCGAGCCCGGGGTCTACCGCTGACATCAGTGCCAGGGGCGCAAGGAAGTGGCGGCAAAACTGACCGTACGCGACCCACGGACTTCCCCTCCGGTACCGTTCGAAGGATAGCGTGTCGATCAACACAGGGCGGCCGCGAGTAAACTGAATATTGAAGGCGCTCGCGTCCTTTAGGACCATGTCGCACGCGAGCGCGCGTTCCTGGACCTCCAGGGTCAGAAGCGCAGCATCTCGCAGCTGACCGAACGTCCACTCCCAGGGATACGATATGAATGGCAACTCGGTCGGTTGGAGCACTCGGGTTGCGGCGTCTGTGAGGGCGAGCGTGATACCGACTTCCTGATGCTCGACGAGTAAACCCGCTGAGGTCAACTCTTCGTACAGCCCACAGGTCATCAGGTGGTCGTAATGTGGCTCGTAGCGCTGGTGTACCTGGCGGAGCAGCAGGCCATTCCTGCGGTAGAGAAAGCCGCTCGGATCCCGGAAGGATGCAGCGAGCGGACCTTGCTTCAATTCTCCGGCCGCCGAAGTAGCCTGCGCATTAGGGTGGCGGCTCTGGCTTTCACGCGTTTTCCAGTAATCGTGACGGCCAGCACGCCAGCAGCGAGGATCTGGAGCACGATGCTACCCGTGATCGGGTCGATGTAGGCTAGCGCGTCGCGCGGGAAGGCCAGTACGAGCAGCAGTGCCCCGCCAAAGCGCGACAGACCCCGGACCGCCCAGGACCTGGGCCGATCAGGCTTCGTCACGACTGATTCGATGCGGCGCGTCACTATGAACCTCCCACGGAGCGAGTTCTGGGTTCCAGGAACCCGACCAACGATACGGTCATCTGGACTCAAGATACAAATTCCAGACCGGAATCACCCCAGACTCGATTCAGGAACCGCGAGCGTCCGGCAGACGAAACTACGTGTACCACAACTCGTTCCTGCATGGTAAGATAGAATCCAGGCCATAAGGTCGAACTTGGGCCGACGGTTGGGTCGGATCGCCCGACCATCCACCCTCGGAGCGAGAGGGCTGTGGGAACGCCTCTACACCTTGGCGGACTCGCTCCTATTGACGCCCAGCCGCCTGTACGGCTGCGAACGCGTCGATCAGACCCGCACCCGTCCTGTTGTCCTTCCCGTCCGGGGCGAGGTCGCGAGCCGTCTGCTCCATCAGCTCCTTCACCCGCCAGGCAGGGAGATCTGGATTCGCGGATAGCATCAAGGCAGCGACGCCTGATGCATGCGGTCCGCTGAACGAGTTTCCCCGAAGCACTTCGTTCGGATCCAGGTAGCCCACCCCTTCCGAGTCGAGAAGCGGGTAGCCGGGCCCCGGGAATGCCACCACATCCGGTTTGACCAGTTCAGGATGATCCTCGTAGAACTTCACGCTCTGCCACTCCACGGGACCTGTGGAGCTGAACACAGTGAGGTTGATCATGCTATCGACGCCGCCGGCGCTGATTACCGACGGGATCCCTTCCGGGATGCGCTGCTGCACCGGAATAGGGGCCGTCTGCTGGAAGTTGCCGGCCCCTGAGACAGACACCAGGCCCGCGATCGTGGCCTGCTCCGCCATTAGCCGCCACACGCCGCGCACCGGTCCGAGACCGGGCCTACTGAAGCTCATATTGAGGACGTCGGCACCGTTGTCCAGGGCGTATTGGTAGGCCAGCATGGCTGGCACCAGGCCCCTGGCCTTGAGGGGCATGATCCGCGCGCGAGGAGCGATACCCGTCTGAATCCCGCGGGCGCCCGACCCTGCGACGATGCCTGAGGTTATCGTTCCGTGCTGCCTGGTCCCCGGAGGTGCGCCGACTTCCGCGGTCATGGCTCCGAAATCAAATCCGTACAGGTCGTCCACGTAGCCGTTTCCGTCGTCATCGCGAGCGTTGTTCGGAACTTCCGCCGCGTTGATCCAGATATTCTGAATCAGTTCGGTGTGCTGGTAGTTGACTCCCAAATCGAGCATCGCGACCAGGCTTCCCTCGCCGGCAACTCCCAGCTCTTCCCACACCCGTCGCGCCCCAATCTTCTCTACATTCCAGGGGACCGCCTTCCCGTCGAGGCTGAACGCCGGACGGGACTCGGCCTCTAGCACGACCGCCACTCCCTGCTCATCAGGCGTGGCCGGAAGCTGGCCGGCTGCGTAGACGTACTTGACAGAGGACAACTCAGCGAGGGCGCGAATCTGGTCTGGAGCGAATCTTCCCGCGATGGCGTTGAGGATCCAAAGGGACGTACTGCGTCCCTCAACCATGGCAGTCATCTCTGTCTGTTCTGTCTCAGCTATGTGCTTCAGACTATCGATCAACGCCGCCCGTAGCTCACGTCGTGGAGTGTCCTGCCACCGCTGCGCGGCCTCCGAGAACCCGCCGGAGAACGAGAGAAGCTGCCGATTCCCGAGCACCAGAACCGAAGCCGAGTCTCCTCGGTCGATGATCCGCTGGACGGCAGTATCGATCTTGTCTTCAGAGGCGGCGAATGCGCCGGACGGGGCTCCGTCACCAAACGATGTCGCGAACGCGGCTCCGGCCGTGAGTACGACGACTGCAATGAGTGTTGGCTTGATGAATCTACCCTCCCTGTTGAGGGCTGCCGGGTCTTGGAGAATCTGTCCGATCAAGGGTTTGCAGGCGCGCCAGTAGTGCCTGGAAACGGGGGTCTTCTCTAACCGAATCCAGGTCAGGGTCGTTCTCGATCCAGGTCCGCGTGCCGAACCCGGCTTGCAGGGCCTGCTCGAGGCACTCGATGGCCTTGTCCGATTCGCCTTGAATGGCGTACAAGCAGGCCACGTTGTACTTGACCCCGGCGTCTTCCGGGTCGATGGCCAATGCCCGCTCGGCCCACTCAAGCCCTTCCTCCGGATCCTCAAGCCGGCAATGGGCGACAGCCAGTAAGGTGGCGGCGCGCGGATCGTCAGGGTTCAGTTCCATATGTCTGGTGGCTATTTCGACTCCCTTGCGGTACTGGACCTTCGCTTCCGCGTGGCGCCCGAGGGCCTCCAGCGACTGGGCTGCGAAGAAGGCGGCCTCGCGATCCTCCCTTATGTCCAAAGCCTCCATGAGGAACCGGGCCGCGTCCTCCAGGCGGCCCTGCATGAAGCAAGCTCGACCGTAGTAGTAGCGTGCCTCGAATTGCTTCGGGTCGAGCTCGATGGCCGTCTCGAACTCTGCCTGTGCCTCGTCGAAACGCTGCATGGCAAAGAGCGTGTAGCCGCGAGCCGCATGGGCCTGGGCCAGGCTGGCATCCAGTTCCAGAGCCTTCTGGCTCGCCCGGTCGGCCTCTTCCAAATCGGCCTGCGCAGACGAACCGCCGGGGTACAGCATCGTCGAGTGCGAGGCGCTCTCCGCCACTCCTGCCCATGCCAGCGCGTACTCAGGGTCCACGTCTACGGCACGACGAAACATCTCCATGGCGTATTCAAGGCTCTTCTTCCGGGCCTGGTGGAAGAACTGTCTGCCCTTCAAGTAGTACTCGTAGGCGCGCACGTCGGCCGGAGACGCACCGCCGATGGCCTGCCTATCCTTCTCGCTGAGCGACACATCAAGGGCATCGACAACGTGCTGGGCGATCTCATCCTGGATGTCGAACAAGTCGACCAACTGGCGATCGTAGCTTTCCGACCAGAGGTGGAAGCCATCGCGCACATCGATGAGCTGTGCCGTGATTCGGACTTTCTCTCCCGACTTCCGCACGCTCCCCTCGACGAGTGCGTCGACGCCCAGCTGAGCGCCGATCTCCCGCGCGTCCAAGTCCCGGCCCTTGAATGAGAAGCTGGAGCTTCGGGCCGGCACACGAAGATTGCGGCAGCAGTTGTTGAGGGTGATCAGAAGTTCTTCGGCGATTCCGTCACCGAAATACTCTTGATCCGCGTCGGGACTCATATCGGCGAAGGGCAGAACCGCGATCGATTCGATCTCCTTCCGGCCGTTGGTGGACTCGCTGTCACCGCCGACCTCGGGGCTCCGCACGATTTTCCCCTCGCGCGGTTGAAGGTTGTACGCCCACGCCAGTACCAGCACGATCGGAAGGCCCAGCGCCGCCATGGCGATCACCAGAGTCAGAGTCCACTCGGGGAGGCGCAGGCTCGGGAAGGTGGCCTCGCCAACCTGGATCACGATCCAGGCCACCAGGAGGTAGATGACGACCGCGCGGATCACACGGCGTCGCCGAAGTTCCGATACGAACTGCCTGAGAGATGCCATTGGTTTCAGTACCCCGGGACGTGTCCAGATCGACCAGTCAACGCACGGCCGCTCACCAAGATACGATCTCACGACCGACCATCAACAGACGAGCGAAAGTGAGTCCGGGGAGAGGCGGCCCCGGGTCGTAGCCGCCCCGCCGCAGGTGTTGCGGTGTCCCCTTACTGGACCGTTTGAGTCGTACCGGATCCGGCAGAGATCGGGGACCAGTGGGACGAACGAACCTTCCACTCCCCGCCTTCTTTCACGAAAACCTGCGTCGCTCTGGTCATGTAGTGCGAGACCGCCGGGAATCCCTTGGGCTGCATCGCGCCCTCTGAGTAATAATGAGCCACGGCTACCTGTCCTTCGACAAGCGGTATTACGATGATGTGCTTCGCCGTAAGGTTGGCGACCTCATACTCGTCAGTGTCACGGTTGGACACTTCGTTCAAGAGACCTCCGCTGGACCAAAACTCGAGCGCGCCCTGGCTCGAGTAGTTGTCCGGTCTATTGGCCAGATTCTCGTTCAGGTATCGAAAGCCCTCGAGAATAGTCTCGGTGACCTCTGTCTCCGTGGCGGATTGAGCCAGCCCGGCTACCGGGGCCAGCATTAGGAGCAGCAGCGGAAGAAAGACTTTTTTCATGTGAGCCTCCAGTAGAAGTGGTACTACGGCGTGAACTCGCACCCTACGCCCTGACGGGGTCGAGAAACGTACAGCGAACAGGCGCCTGCCGCTGAGCGCCGGACTGCTGGCCTGGCGTGTGTAAACCCGAGTGTGGCACCGAACTTTGTTGTCCAAGTACTAGATACTGCACCGGTATACTCTACTGCTCGACCGAATATCGCTGTGACGCGCCCGCGCGGACGCCCACATCTGTTGTGAATACGCCAGATACAGCCAAGCGGGACCTCTCCGCACCCGGGCCGAAACCGGGGCATCCAACTTGCTGCACTTCTACCGCGGCTGTCCCACTTTGGGGCTCGACAAGGGGAAACCCGACGTCGATCCCGGATAGGAGAAGACCATGATATCATCCCGCCTGAGCCTCGTCGGCCTTTCCATCGCACTCATCGGGTGCAGTGAAGCGACTGGACCGACGGACCCAACGGCGGCCGCGGAGATTGTATTTGACCCCCCCGCGTTCAGCGTCGCTATTCCGTTTGAAGAGGGGAGCTGTCCCAATGGTGTTTTCACTCGAATGAGTGAGACCCTGGACAACGGAGCGATCGTTACCTGGACATCATCGTTCGGCGCGTTTGACTACACGCTGGCGACGGATCACGAATTCACCGTCGAATGGAGCGTAGAAGGCGGATCCGCAGAGTTTGAGAGTTTTGATGAAAGAACTCAAAAGATGCGTAACGGTACGACGTTCACGCCAAAGAAGGATGTAGCGGGTACGTGGACCGAGGGTGCCGTCCTGGACGCCAATTCACGGCTCGTGAGCGTGAACCTGTCGGAGATGCACCCGGCCGGCGACTACATGATCGGCAACGCCCACTTTCACCTGGGGCTCACCGTCACAGATGATCTGACCGACACACCGGTCATAGCCAAGTTTGGAGTCAACGACCATCTCGAGGATCTAGACGAGGCTGCCGGCGCCGTGTCGAACTGCGAGGTCTTAACCCCGTAGAGAGATACGAGCACGGTAGGATCCTAAGCAAAGGTCAACGGGGCCGCCGCCAGTTTTGGGGCTGCCCCGTTTCCTTTTGCTACGGTCCAGGTCGGAGGCGGGCCGGCGTCAGGCCGCGTAGCCGATCACGGCAAAATAATGGCAAGTAGTACCGGCCAGAACGCACAGGTGCCAGACGAAATGAGCATATCTCAGGCGCTTCGCAGCATAGAATACGACTCCGCCGGTATACGCGAGGCCTCCAGCCAAGAGCCACAGAAGGCCCTCGTGAGGCATGCGCTGCCAGAGTGGCTGTACAGCGATCAGCACCAGCCAGCCCATCGCCACGTAGATCGTCGTCGAGACAAAGGGGAAGCGGAATGCCACGATCGTTCTGAAGATCAGGCCGGCTAGCGCCAGGCCCCAGATGAGCCCGAACAGCGTCCACCCCCAGCCACCTCGCAGAACGCCCAGCGTGAACGGCGTGTAGGTACCGGCGATTAGTAGGAAGATCGCGCCGTGATCGAGAACACGAAACACGCGCTTGGCTCGGCCTTCAGGCAAGGCATGGTAGAGTGTGGAGGCGAGGTAGAGGGTGAGCATTGTGGCAGCGAAAACACTCACGCCCACGATACTTCCAGGCCCCTGGGGCACCGCTGCCAGCACCAAGAAGGGAGTCGCGACTAGCGCGGCCACGAAGCCAATACCGTGGCTCACACTATTGGCGATCTCTTCTCCGGCCGACTGTGGACGAATGGGCACCTACCGGATCCCCGTGTCAAAGCTGACAATCACGTCGGTGTATACGTCTTCGTCAACCTCCACTTCTTGCTCACTCGCGACCGGAAACGGATTCCCTGACTCGGGATCGAGAACGTACTGACCAGGCCGCAGGCCGACCCGGAATGTTCCGTCCTCCCCGGACCGAATGCGCGTGACCGACCCGCCACTGGTGCTGCGCACGTCGATCCATGCCTGGTGCGGGAGATCCGGGCACGGGTCCTCTAGCGATTGGACCGGACACTGCGGACCCAACAGGACGATCCCCTCTATTCCCTGGGCGGCGCCGGGTCCAAGCAGGTCGCCCGTGCTGCACGCGGTCAGCGTGAGGAGGATGGCGACCCCGGTCCACGCTCCGAATCGGCTCAACGTTTCTCCTGGGAGTGACCCTGGTCTTGGTGCCTATTCCAGTCCCCCCCACAAACGCAGACTGGTCGCCATTCGCGGGGCAGGCTAGCCAAGCCGGCGCTCGATAAGGTCCAGCCGGCGCTCGATTTCGAGAAGCTTGCGAATGATGATGATATGGGTCTCCTTGGCATCGATGCCGACCGGACTGCTGTCGCTGGCGATCCGGCGTTCGATCTCCTGATAATCATCTTTCGGAATATCGAGGTCCATTCTCCTCCTCCGCCGTTTCGCGGCGGCTATTCGAACTCGACGAAGTCTGATATCGGATTGCCTGGCATGTCACGATCGTGCGGAGTGCCGGTTACTAAGCTACTCGATCCTTTGATTGGGCTCAAACGCCCCCTAACTCAGACCGCCACACCTTAGTACAAGTAAACATTGGGGAAGAGTTCCTGCGGTGACTCGAATTCGGGACGGGCCGTTTCGCGCCACCCCTGTGGCTCGAATCTTAGCCGAAAAGGCTCGGTGCTTTCGTACCGGTGCAAGCCTCGCTCCAGCCAGACTGAGCTCGCTGGCGTAATCGCCTTCCCATCAATTGATATGGAGAGCCCCGGCGGGGCCTTCACGACATAGTTGCCCGAGAACTTCAGAGCCAACTGGCCATCGAGTTCCTTTGCCCACGGCGCATAGATCAAAATGTTGCCCCACAAGGCATCGTAATTGGCATCGACGAAAGCTCGTATCCGAGGCGGAAGCTCCTTCAGTCGGTAGTTGTCGACCACCAGCTTCAACGGTGCTTGCTCAAGAGAATCTACGATCGCCGCCAGCTCTCCCACGCCAGCACTCTGGAGGCGCAGACGCTTGGGTCTATCGAGCCAGCGGAGAGACCCCACAGGCTGCTCATGTTCAGAGAGCAAATCGACTCCGGCCAGATACGTGTCACCAGTCAAGAGCATCGAGTTCGACAACTCCAGCATCTGCTGTTGGAAGGCGCTGCTCCTGGAAAGATTCGCGGGAACCCTGGTCAATGGGTAACCGACGCCGAGCGTCAGGTACACAGCCATCATCGGGGCGGACATGCCTAGCAGGCGGTGGCTACCGTGCCGGCGTAGGCTGTGGAAGAAAGCGACGTTAAGGACGAAGACGGTCGGGATGAGAAGCAGGAAGAAGTACGGCCACGGCTGCTTGTGCCAGATGCCGAGAGCCAGAAGCGTGGCACCGTACGTACACAGCAACGTAGCGCGGCGAGGCTTCACTCCCGATCGCGCCAGCTGAATCAATCGTATGAGCCCCAGAAGACCCAGAGCGTAAAAGAGAGGGTTCCGGAGTATGGTCTGCGGCCAGTACAGTCGGCGTATCTCATAGAGGTTCTCGAGAGCGACGGCCCGAGGGGCCACGAACATGGCGCTGAGGACCGCGCCAACGGAGGAAAAGAGCGACCAAACAAGAGCGTAGGACATGAGGACGACGGTCGCACCAATCCCAAACGCGGCAGCTCGGCTCGCGGCTTCTCGGGTGCGGTCCATGAAGAGCCAGAGCGCCACGATGGCTGCTTCTCCCGCGAGGACGTAGTAGGCTCCCTTCTGCGAGATGAGGACGCTGAGCCCAGCGAGCACTCCGGCCCAGAACACGCGACGGTCAAGGAGAAGGAGCAGCGATCCCAGCCCGGCCCAGCTAGTGAGCATGTCGACACGCAGCTCACCGGAGCGCTCCAGGAATGTGCTCATTACCACCAGCATGGCCAGTGCCAGACCGATGGCTTCCTTACGGAAGTGCCTCGCCAGCGATAGGGCTGTAAGTAGAATCGCGATGGCGTTCACGATGACCATCTCGAACTTGACCGCTAGCAGATTGAACCACCCAGACTCACCCAGCCTAAGAGCTGGAAGCTGCAGGTAGTATCCGACGACGGTCTTGAAGGGCCGAAAGTCCCTGTACGGCAGTCCATCTTCGAGCTGAGCCACGTTGGAAGCGCCCTGGAACTCGTCCATGATTAGGGGAAGGCGCGTCACGTACACGGCTTCGAGGGCCAAATATGCCAAGCAAGCTACCAGAACGAATAGGATGAAGTGATGACTGGCAGCGTTGTCAGTCGGCCAGGCAGGATCGAGGCGTTGGGCTGCCCCTTCCGTCAACGAGGGATGATCGGCCACGGTTCGCTCTGGTACTTCTCGAATACAGCGAGGAAGCCATCGGCCACCTGTGAGAGGTTCTCACGGCTCATGCTGTTCGGCAGCCAGAGAGCGTCCCCCACCGTGCCCGGAAACGAGCGGGCGATGAGCCAGGCGACGAATTCTATCGTGGTTTCGGAATCCGCGGTCGATTGGGCCTCCGCAAGCAGGTGCGCGATAGAATCTCGGAATGGATCGAACCGTGGAAACTGAACCACCTTCTCAAAGAAGATCGGCGCGATCGTGGCTGCCGGCCTTCCTAATAAAGCTGCTTCGTAGGCTGCTGTCCCCGTTACCGTTACGACGAGAGAGGAGGCAGTGATCAGTTTAAAGCTACTCGCGCGGGGGTCGATAAGTCGCACTCCGGGGATCTGCAGCAACTCACGATAGAACCTCTGAGATCGCGCGGTCAGGGCTATAGTGTGCTCTTTAACGTAAAGATCATGGGTTACTGGCAGTGTGCGCGCCATCGCTCGAACGCTCTCCAGTTGGTTCGAGTATGGGTCGCCTTTGATGTCGATTGACGCTTCCGGCTGCATGTGCAGGGGAAAGAACACAAAGGGACGGACCGGGGGCAAAGATGGGTTGGAGAACCGACCATGTCGGCTGTTCCTGATGCCACGCAACTGTCGCGTGGCGTGGTCGATCATGAGGCCGACAGGCCTCCGACTGGTTTCGTCAAAGGGATCAGATACCAGGTCCAGCACGTGACGCGTCAACACCTTGATCCGGCTCCAATCGAATCGGAGAACGGCACGGTTAATACCCATGTAGTCAGGCTGAGAGTAGCGCTGGCGGAATTGACCTAGGCATTCCACCGCTTCCTCTCGATTGGCTGGTGACACTCCGTCGAAGCCGATCAACGTGTTTTCGAGATGGCCATCGAAGAAGCCAAACCGTGGGTCGGGAAAACGCACTGTGTGTGGGACGAGATGTGAGATTCCAAGCTGCCTGCACACTTGCCCGGTGAGTAGCTCGAAGGCCCAGGTCTGCTCTGCGAGCACCAGGCGAATACGCTGTGCCGAGAGGAAGTCACGGAGCCGCCGGGTGCAGACGGCCAGGTACTTGAGAGCGCGGCGCTCGCCCCTGCGAGTAAGCAGTGTGTCCATGAGAATGATGTTGCGAACGCGGAGCACTCCAGCCTCTTCAACCGCTCGGAGATCCGCGAGCTCTTCTGTGGTCAGGTCGGAACCATCGGTCCACTCAGGGCCCCAGTCAGTGATGTCGAGCACTCTTTCATCGGCAACTCCGTGGCGTGTGAGCCACTTCGCCCAGCGCCGATTGGGGCTGAGCCAGAAGATCTCGTGGCCCCGGTGCTCCAGTAGCTGGCCTAGGGCATGAAAGAAAACGGTCCGGTAGGCACTGGGAATGAAGGCAACTCGCATCTCAGGCGGACCTTACGCTTAACGCGACTCGGGCTATTGCGACGACAATGCTCGCCAGCAGAGTGGCCACTGCCGCCCCCATCAGACCACGACTTGGAACGAGCAGTACACTCAGGATGACGGCCGTTGCCAGACCCAACCAGGCTGTTCCGATGAGTGCCCGGTCGCGGTGCCGCGCGTACAGTACGGTTTGAGGTATCTCGGCGAAGGCGAGAACGCCGGCCATGAGCAAGATCGGCCAGAGCAGCTCTTTGTGTTCGGCATAGACCGGAATCCCGACAAAGTGCAGAAGGGGGTCGATTGCCAGAATCGCACCCAGACCTAGCAAACCGAACAGACCCATGGTCATCCAAGACATCCGGACTAGTGTGCCACGATATGCTTGAATGTCCCCTTTCGCGTGCGCAGTTATCACATGGGGTCGCATAATGAAGAGAACGCTGGCCTCCAGGAATCCCTGGATGGCATTCCGAAAGGTCGCATAGAACGTGAAAATCCCCACAGACTCGGATCCCCAGTAAATCTGTAGCGCATAGCGGTCAACCGTTAGAAGGGCGCGGAACGCGAGCGTGGAGCCGAGGAATGGCAGCGCAACCCTAAGCCCTTTCCGGATCCAGATCCAGTCAACGGGACTGTGCCAGCCGGCCGACCAGTCAAGATCTCTGAGCCAGTAGGCCGAGTATCCGATGGCGATGGCAGTTCCGACGAGCCAGACGACGAAGACGGTGTAGACCGTCCGGGCTTGTGGTTCCAGAACGAATAGTGCGACGAGTGCATAAATCCACAGTCCTCCCCGAAGAAATAGGGAAAAGGCGGCCGGTATCGGTCGAGACAGGGTAAACAACAGGCGCTGGAGCTCCTGGGCGACATGCTCGACTATCAGCAGGCTGACGAAAACCGCCAGGAGGCGCGAGGTCAGTAGATCGAAAGCAAAAAGTAGTAAAGACGCGGGCACTACCAGGAGATATGTAAGGAAGTGAAACAGCGCCTGGTCCCGGATCAGGCGGGTGGCATTCTCCGGCTTGGCCAGGATCTCGCGCGTATTGAAAGCGTAGAAGTCGGCACCGATCAGGTGCACCCCAAGACTGAGGGTAACCGTGAGGATACCGAATACGCCAAAATCGACGACGGTCAGGAACCGAGCTAAGACGAACAAGAGGATCGTCTTGCTCGCCAGCGTCAGTGCTTGCAGGACGAGATTCGTGGCCGTCTGCTTTAGCATGATGTGACTTGTTGGCCCTCTCGGCGGCCGACGGTCATTTGCGGACGAGCTCCCAGCTGAGTGGGGTTCCGCATGGGATGTCGGTACTGGCCCGGCTTTCGAGGATCTCCTCCAGGTGTTTTGGCGCAAGACCGTGCCCGGGACGTATCGCGCGCACATTAACGGCAGTGAAGGACTCACCCTCATCCACATCTTCCACCACGAACAAAGATCGGCGGAAGACACGACTAGCGGACTCCCGAGGGGCCATCCCGTAGTGAGCCTCACCGAGAGCCTGCTCTACAGTTCGCACGGCCTCCACCATCTCCTCAAACTCCGGAGGCTCGAGTGAAAACGTACTGTCAGGCCCGGACCCCTTCCTCGAGAGGGTGAAGTGCTTCTCCACAATCGTGGCGCCGAGCGCCACTGCTGCTACGGGAACTGCGATTCCCAGGGTGTGGTCAGACAGACCGACGGTCAAAGAGAACGTAGATTTGAGATGCGGAATCGCGAGTAGGTTCATCTCCTCGGCCAGGGCAGGGTAACCGCTAGTGCATTTGAGGAGCGCGATTTGCTCATTCCCGACCTCGCGAATAGCGGCAACGGCCTCCTCGATCTCCTCGAGAGTGGCCATGCCCGTGGACACGATGATCGGCTTTCCCGTCATGGCCACCGCTCTGAGAAGAGGCAGATCCACGAGTTCGAACGAGGCAACCTTGTACGCCGGCATCTCTAATTCCTCGAGGAAGCTCACGGCCGTCTGGTCGAAGGGAGTCGAGAACAGCTCCATCCCTGCCTCGCGCGCGACTTCTTTGAGTCGTGGGTGCCACTCCCAGGGAGTGTAAGCCTCTCCGTAGAGCTCGTAGAGCGTTCTCCCTTCCCACGGGGTTCCCGGCCCAATGCGAAACCACTCTTTGGTAGACGGGATCGTCATCGTGTCGGGCGTGTAGGTCTGCAGTTTCACGGCATCGGCGCCGCATTCTCTTGCGGCATTCACCATCTCCACTGCCCGGTCGAAGTCCTGGCCGTGGTTCGCGGACAGTTCCGCAATTATGAAGGCGGGGTGATCTTCGCCCACCATTCGATTGCCGATTTTCAAGCTGGGCGGCACAAGCACGTTCCTCCGTTCGCGCCGATGCCGAGAGGCCGACTCATAGCACTCTCTCTTGCCGCAGCGACCGAATGAGTTGGAAGGCTTCCGCCGCCTGAAATCCGGCCACGGTACCCCACCGACGGGCGGCCGCCTCCATTCCCTCGGGGGAGCGGGGGTGTGGGAACTCTCTGATTTCGCCGGCATAGGCCTTCATCGCCTCGATCTTTTGTCCCAGCGTCTCGGTGATGTCGATGAAGACGTTAGGCCTAAAGCTGGGCTCGATCTGATGGAAAGCCCACTCCGTAGACGAAGGCACTTCGCAGGCGTAGACATCGCGTACGCTTTCGGCTGCGACCGGCCGCGCTGCCACCAGAACTGCCTGATGCACGATTCGGTGGTCGATGTTCAGATCACCACCA
>JAZDDE010000390.1:0-29720 GCA_036679495.1 Gemmatimonadota bacterium
GTTCATCGCACTGACGGACGCCGGGTCTCTGTTGGAGATCGAGGCGCGTCAGAAGTCCTTCCGCCAGACGTTCGAGACTCCGGAGACGGTCGGCGGTCGCTTCTCAGCGCTGACCAGTTTCGGGCTCGTTCCGATGGCCTTGCTCGGCGCGGACCTAGATGCGGTTGCTGACCACGCCCGGGCTATGCTGGCGAGTAGCGGACCCGATGGCTCGGCGAATCTCAGCCCGGGAGTCAAACTCGGGACGGCTCTGGCAAGTCTGTCGGACCAGGGGTACCGGCATGTCACGCTGCTGGCTTCTGAAGCCCTCGGCGCCTTTCCGCTTTGGATCGAGCAGCTGATCGCCGAAAGCACCGGAAAAGATGGACAGGGCCTAATTCCGGTCGTTTCCGATCCGGCGCTGGATATTAGCCGCGCGAAGTCGGGACGCGTGATCGTCTCAACGGAGTTGGCGGGCGACCCATCGGCACAGGCCAGAGTGGATGCTGTGTCCGCCGCAGGGTGTCCGGTGATCAGACTTGTTGTCCCCAGTCCGGAAGCCATCGGGGGCGAATTCATCCGGTGGCAGATTGCGGCTGCTACGGCGGGGGCGCTGCTGGGCATCAATCCGTTTGACGAACCCGATGTACGGGCCAGCAAGGAAAAGACCGGGCGGATTCTGGAGACGATTTCGGAGGGGAGACTTCCTGACGAACCCGCCGCAACTCGCCAGGACGGTCTGTCTGCCTATCTCAGAACGGACGCCGCCTGGTCTTCGGCACTCTCGAACGGGACACTCGACGTCCTGGTTTCCGACTTTGTCAGCCTTGCCCGGCCGGAAAATTATGTCGGGATCCTGGCGTACTTCCCGCCAACCCCAGAGCGGCTCGCCGCGCTCGATCGTCTGCGGCGCTCGATCGCCAGACTCGGTCCCGTAACGACGTTGGCACAGGGCCCCCGCTACCTGCACTCTACTGGCCAGCTTCATAAGGGAGGCCCGGACACTGGAGTGTTCCTGATGCTCACGGCCGACCCGTCGGCTCGGATAGGGGTGCCGGGCACAGAGTATGGTTTCGGTGAGCTTCACCGGGCGCAGGCCCTCGGTGACTACGAGGCGCTACTGGAAGCAGAAAGGCCGGTTCTGAGGGTAAACCTCGGCTGGTACGTGACGGATGCGCTCGACCGGCTGATAGCCGCGATAGGCTAAACGGCGCTCAGGCTGTAAACGCCCTCTTCACACGTTCCCAAAACCCAGGCTCGCTATTCGCCGGATCGGGCGCGGGCTGTTCCACCTCAGCAAGCCGCTCCAGGGCCGCGCGCTCCTCCCGTGACAGGTTGGTCGGGGTCCAAACGAGAACACGGACGACCTGATCACCGCGGCCCGAGGCACGGAGCCGAGGCATCCCTTTGTTCCGTAGCCGCAGAGCCTGACCTCCTTGCACGCCTGCCGGAACCGTGAGCTTCGCGACCCCGTCGATCACGGTCGGTACTTCGACATCGGCCCCAAGAGCAGCCTGGCTCAAGGTAACCGCAAGGTTATACACCAGATCGTCACCACGGCGTTCGAATCTGGCGTCGTCTTCTACCTCAATCAGGACCAGGACGTCGCCGGCAGGACCATTCGAGGCACCCGCATTACCCTGCCCCGAAAGCTTCAGGTAGTCGTCCGTCGACACACCTGCCGGTACCGAGAACTTCACGTTCTTCTCGACGCGGACAAGCCCATCGCCCCGGCACTCCTGGCAATGCTCACCAATTCTCTCTCCAGCACCACCGCACTCAGAGCACGGCCTAACGGTCACAAACTGGCCCAACATTGAACGCTGCATCTGCCGCAGTTCTCCGGAGCCTCCGCAGTGCGCACAGCTCTCCCTCGATGTACCTGGCTCGGCACCGTCACCCGAACAGCGCGAGCATCGAACCAGCACCTTTACCTTGAGGTTCTTCTCGGCTCCACGAGCCGCTTCCTCCAATGTGACTTTTACTCGGAGCTTCACATCACTGCCGCGGCGCGGACCTCGAGGTGAACCGGCCCGCCGAAATAAGTCGCCCAAACCCGAACCAGCACCGAACTCCCGCATGAACACTTCGAAGGCGTCCGAGAAATCGAAACCGGAGAATCCGCCGCCAGGTGCGCCGGCTTGACGCTTCACACCGGCCTCGCCGTAGCGATCATATTGCTGGCGTTTCTCGGCGTCCCGCAGAATCTCGTAAGCCTCCGTCACCTGCCGGAACCTGGCTTCGGCCTCCGGCGCCTCGTTACGGTCCGGATGGTACTGCATGGCGAGCTGTCGGTACGCGCGCTTGATCTGTTCTGAGTCGGCGTCTCGAGAGATGCCCAATAGTTCGTAGTAATCAGCCATGTATTTTCTGATCTAGTGGCGTACGAGGCTCGCCACGAGTGAAGAGGTGCAGTCCACCAGGGAGATCACTTTCTCATACGGCATACGTGTGGGTCCGATAACGCCGACAACCCCCTGCAGGTCATTCAGCGTGTAGGACGCCGTGATTATGGTCAGGTCAGCTAGTTCCGGGGCGCCGTGCTCGGCGCCGATCGTAATCTGCGGACCGTCTGTGTAGGCACGGCCGCCAAGCACCTTGGCCAGCAGATCCTGGCGCTCCGTCAGTTCCAGAAGCGCTCTTAGACTGGGGCCGGTCGTAAACTCAGGCTGCTCGGCAAGAACCGAAGCCTGGCCAAAATGAACATCACCCCCCTGCGCTACCCAGTCGAAGATCTCGGGCCCAGATTGGATGAAAATATTCACGAGTGACTCGGCCTCGCGCGTTGGCACCTGCACGTCACGCAATCGGTCCACCAGCGTGCGATGAATTTCCGCGAGCGAAGAGCCGGACAATCGTTCGTTCAGCACGCGGGCTACCGCCTGCAGCGTTTCCTCTGGAAGTGCTGACGGAAGATCTACATAGACACTTCTAACTACACCAGATTCTAATGTGAGGACGAGGAGCGCGTTTCCCGCATCCATTCCCACGAGGTCGAGTTTCAGAAGAATTGCAGAAGCCAGCGTGGGGCTTACCGCCAGGCCCAACTCTCCGGTCAACAATCCCAGAACCTGGGCCGCTCTCCGGAACAACATCTCAATACCGGAGAGTTCAGGCACGGCAAGGTGTTCCTCAATACTGGCCAACTGTCGGGAACTTACCTTGCTGCGTCCCATGAGGCTGTCTACGTAGAAGCGGTACGCCATGTCGGTGGGTACCCGGCCCGCCGAAGTGTGGGGGTGACTCAGAAACCCCTTGTCTTCCAAGTCCGACATAGTGTTCCGGACCGTAGCCGGGGAAACGCCGAGATCATGCGTCTGAACCAGTCGACGGGACCCCGCTGGCTCGGCCGATTCGATGTACGATTCGACTACAGCCTGTAGGACCCTTCTTTCTCGTTCAGTAAGCTCGTTACGGTTTAGCGTCATGCCTCGTTCTTCCAGTCCATCTCCAGTCCTCCAACCAGCGCGTCCAGGCGAAGCCATCCCCCCGGCGTTAGAAGAATGCGGTCCTCGTGCTCAATCAGCCACCCTGCTTCGCGCCACGCGCTCAGATTCTGCCGGGCGAGGCCCGTATCCCACACACGGTGTCGCCGCGGCAGCCCTTTGCGGGTCCGAAGCCCCAGCCAAACCTCTTCCAGACGCGTCTGCCTTGGCGACAGAATTTCACTTCCTTCGCGCAGCGTCGCTCCTGTCTCCACGGCACTACGGTACGCATCCCAACTACGTACGTTCCAAACCCGCCTCGGATTCAGAAAGCTGTGGGCCGATGGCCCGGCGCCAAGGTATGATCGACGCTCCCAGTAGTGCCAGTTGTGCAGCGATTCATGGCCTTGGAGGGCGAAACTGGAGATCTCGTACTGCCGGAGCCCTGCTCCCGCCAACGCCGCCGCAGAAATCAGGTATTCGGCTTCATAGGCAGACTCCTCTGCGAGCCGCACCTGCCCGCGATCTACCCAGCGCCCCAGGGGTGTGCGCGGCTCGGCCGTGAGGCCGTAGGTGCTGACGTGCGGAATGGCAAGGTCGGCTACGAACCTGATTTCACGGTCCCAATCACGGACTATGGAGGGGGGAAGTCCGAAGATTATGTCCACGTTGACGCTTGCGAATCCGGCGGCCAAAGCGGCTTCGACCGCTCGAATTGCTCCGTCTGCGTCGTGGAGCCGGCCCAGCCATTCCAAGGGCCCGTCCGCGAAGGACTGCACACCCAGACTCACACGAGTGACTCCCGCGTCGTACCACCCACGAGCCGTGTCGGGGCCGAATGAAATCGGGTTGGCCTCTGCTGTAAACTCCGCTGAGTCCGAGAGCATCACGCGTCCATCCAGTACCTCGCGAAGTCTCTTCATTCCGTCGGCGCCGAGAAGAGAGGGAGTACCACCACCGATGTACACAGAATCGAGCCGGATCGGACGTCGGACCTCAGGATTCCTGGCCCACTCGTCGAGGTCCTGTGCGATCGCCGAAAGCCACTCGCCTAGAGGCGGCTCCGCGGACCGTCGCACAGAAAAGTCGCAGTAGTGACAGCGGTGCGTACAGAACGGAAAGTGCACGTAGAGGGCTCGGGGCTCACTAGTCCCGGCGCTCACCTGGAAACTCCGGCTCCCACTGGGGCCCCCGCAGCGGCCACAAATCGGCCCCCTGTCAGACTCCGAATATGTCCCTCTACTTCCAACCGGCTCAGCAGCGCTAGACCGGCGCCGGCGTCCAGGTCTGCTGCTTCGATGAGCTCTGCAGCCGATCGGTGGGCTCCATCGGTGAGTGTATCCAGGAGTCTCCGAGCGGGTCCGTCCGGTCTTAGGCGGCCGGGGAGCCGCGTCTCTTGACCCACCTTCGGGCGGCGGAGCCCGGCCGTTTCCCTACCTCTCTCGCTAACGTGATCCAATACGTCTTGAGCACAGGTGATAACGGCAGCGCCCTCCTGGAGGAGTCTGTTCGACCCGGTACAGGCCGCGTCGGTAACGAGACCCGGGACAGCTCCAACCCCGATCCCGAGATCGGCCGCGTGGTCTACGGTGATCAGGGCTCCGCTCCGTGCCCCGGCCTGCACGACAATCACAAATTCAGCCAGGGCTGCGATAATGCGGTTCCGGCGCGGAAAGTGTTCCGCTCGAGAACCGACCGACGGTTCGAACTCACTGAGCAAGAGTCCGGAGACCTCGAGGCGGCGGTACAGCGCCCGGTGCGAGGCCGGATATACGTGGCGGAGCCCGCAGCCCAGCACACCTATCGTCGCGCCCCCAGCCTCCAGCGCGCCGCGATGCGCCGCGCCGTCTATGCCAGCCGCCAGTCCACTGACCACCACGATTCCATGGCTGGCCAGATCAAAAGCAAGGCGCTTCGCCACCGTTTGCCCCACCTCAGTAGGCCGGCGGCATCCCACAATAGCCACGCTACCTATACAGGTGGCACTGAGAGGGCCTCTCGTGTACAGCACGATAGGAGGCGCGTGGAGCCGGTTCAGGCGATCCGGATATTCGGCCGATCCGTACGTCACGATCCTACCGGCCGCGGCCCGGATCCGGTGAAACTCCCTGTGTGATACGGACTCGGATCCCAACGTTCTGAGCGCGGCAACCGCCGAACCGTAGCTGTCGATCAGGCCCCGAATACGCGTGGGGCCCAATCCTTGGGTCCGGCAGAGAGCGAGAGCGGCGCGCTCCTCACTCGAGTCGGCTAGGGTGCCCACGCGTCCGAGCCTGACAGCGAATCATCGTCGGTCCCAGGGTCCTCTGCCACCTTCTCTTTCTGTACGCGCTCCCAGAGGCTCTCGAGCAGGTCCGAGAGGCCCGTACGACTCACGGCCGACACCCGGAACGTGGCCCAGGCGTCGGGAGCCTCCAGCTCTATGTCCTCACCACCGACGGCCGAAAGGTCGCACTTGCTCAGAATCAGGCAGTGAGGCAGACCCGCAAGGAAAGAGTCATGGCCGGCTAGCTCCTGTCGCAGCAACTCATACGTAGCTTGAGGATCTGGAGAATCGGCCGGCACGACGACAGCCAGAGTACGGGTGCGTTCGATATGGCGCAGAAACTGGGTGCCAAGACCTCGGCCTGAGTGGGCTCCTTCGATTAGGCCCGGAATATCCGCAAGTACGAACGATCTCCCATCCGACAGCGGAACAACCCCCAGATTCGGCTTCAGCGTCGTGAAAGGATAGTCGGCAACCTTTGGCCGAGCGGCGGAGACTGACGCGAGCAACGTCGACTTACCCGCATTGGGTTCGCCTACGAGACCGATATCGGCAATGAGCTTGAGCTCGAATTCTATACGCCTCTCCTGCCCCCATTCTCCGGGCTCCCACTCTCTGGGCGCCTGGTGGGTAGGGCTGGCGAAAGAAGCATTACCGCGTCCGCCGCGACCCCCACGCGCTACCACAATCCGGTCACCATCGGCCAGAAGTTCTCCAATCCGATCGGACGTATCGGCGTCCCGGACCACCGTGCCCAGAGGGACCGGGAGGATGAGGTCCTCGCCGTCCGCACCCGTCTTGTTCTTTCCCTCACCGTGCTGCGCTCGGCCGGCCGCGTAACTGTCCCTATAGCTGTAGTCCAGGAGTGTGCCCATCTGAGGGTCTGCTGCCAGGATGACGCTGCCACCCCGGCCACCGTTTCCGCCGGCTGGACCGCCGCGCGGAACGTGCCTTTCGCGTCGAAACGCCACGGCTCCCGCTCCGCCCGCGCCTCCTTTTACCCGGATGCGGGCCAGGTCTATGAACATGTCCCTCCCCTATCCGGGGGCCGCAGGTTGAACGTGAGCCCAGAGAGCTTCCGCTCGAATCCGCCAGTCCGGGTCGGGTGACAGGCGCAGTCCCGTTTCCAGAGCGTCGTCAACATCCTCACGGGAGGCGGCCGCATTCAGGGCCCCCCGCAGATGGGAATGCAGCTGCCGCTCCCAGCCCGTCGCCGCCAGGATCGCTACAATACACAGTTCGCGGACCGCCAGGCTGAGCCCCGGTCTGCCCAACACCTTTCCGTACCCTTCCGTAATCATCCAGCGATCAAGTTCTGGATGCATCCGGCGTACGTTGGATCGCAGCTTCTCGAAATTGTTCTGATACACGGTCTTGCAGATCCTCTGCCCGCGCTCCTGCCACTCTTCGAGGCTAGCGGCGCCCGGATCCGGGTCCACGTCCGACTCGGTCTGCCCAGCCACATCTCGCCAAATCGACAATGCCTCCAGCGCGGCAGGAAATCCAAGGAAGAGATAGCACTGGAGCAAGGCCTCCTCGACTGCCATAGTCGTGCCATCGGCTGCGCCGCGTTCTCCGTGAATCACGGCCATCTTGTCTCGCGCGAGCCTCCAATCCCGGGCCGCAACAGCGGCTGACAGCGACACCAGGTCAGTGACTTGGCTCATCCCGACCCCACCGAAACCGGCCGCAGCTCCGCCTCCAGTTTTCCTACTATCTCACCCCGAGTGTTGACGAGATGCGGCGTGCGAAGATCAGAAAGCCGGCCTGCTTCGTCTTCGCGGAGCAGGTTCAGAGCGCAGAGGAGTTCCACCGTCGCCGGTCCCGTCGCCCGCAGGCTCCCATCCATGATCTTGAGCGCCAGGCCCCAGGATTCATCCCGCGCTGCCACGCACAGGACACCCTCTGCCCCTTCCTTTGCCACCAAACGGCCGCCTGTAGCTCGCATGATCGTGAGCGGTACTCGTCCTTCGGCGGAAGTGAGCAGGGGCCGATCGCTCATAGCCTCGACGACGACACCAGCGGCCTCTTCCTGCTTGGCGGAGAGCATCAGGCGGCTGAAGGCGAGGGCCATTTCGGACAAGGCGAGCTTGGGTGTCGGCACGCCGCAGCCATCGGGCGCCCATGCCCAGGACTCGGGATCGGAATCGACCCACGTAGCCATCGAAGAGCGAACCCGCCGCTGCGCCGGATGATCGTACTCCTGGTAGCCCACAAAATCCCAACCGTGCTTTTGGCAGAGAGCCAGAATACCAGAATGTTTCCCGGAGCAGTTGTTGTGCAGCCGACTTGGCGCTTTGCCCTCCCGGACAAGCGCCTCCGCAGCCTGGCGGTCGTAGGGCTCATGAGGTCCGCAGGCCAGCGCCGATTCATCGAGGCCGAGCCTGTCCAGCATTCCGCGCGCCACGTCAACGTGAGCCGCTGTACCTCCGTGAGACGCACAGGCCAGGGCCAATTCAGGCTGGCCGAAGTCCGCGGCCGCGGCCCCTCCGTCTCTCACAACCGGGACGACCTGGAAGGGCTTCATCGCGGATCTCCAGAACGTAGTGAGATCTGGATCGCCGACGGCCACGACACCCCCAGCCAAGCCGGCCACGACCGCGTGTACGATATGCTCGGACTCCAACTCTCTACCCCTGAATACCCGAACCCTATTGACCATCTACTCTCTCAGTGACCGGGTTGCCGGCGTGCGCTCGAAGCGGCAGCCAGACGCCGGCCAGAACGAGGAAGCCGCCCAGGAACGTCGTCCAGGACGGCAGCTCGGCGGAACCCAATATGAGGAGTGCCAGGATCGTGGCTCCGATGGGTTCGAGCAGGCCGGTTACGCTGACAACGTATGCGCGGACGTGTCTTAGCGCCCAGTTGAACCCGGTGTGTCCCAGGAGCATAGGCCCGATCGCCAGGCCGGCGAGAGCCAGCCAGGTAGCGCGGCTGAAGCCAGTCAGCGGCGAGGCGTTCGCTGAGGTGATTGCGAGGGCCACGACAGCCGCCACGGCGTAGACGGGCGTTACGTAGGCCCACAGCCCGAGCTTCGCCCGCAGTCGCCGGCCCGCGATGAAATAGAGAGCTGCCAGAAAGCCAGCCACAAGGGCGAGGATGTCGCCCTGGAGAGGATCTTGTCCGGCAACCAGGCTTCCCCGCCCAAAATCCCCAAGCCAAATAAGGCTAGCGCCGCCAAACGCGATCAGGATTCCGATCCACTCCGTTCGCCCTGGCGGTTCCCGCAGTAATAGACCTGAGAGCAGTCCGACAAATAAGGGGTGAGTCGTGACGAGTACCGTTGAGCTTGCGACACTGGTCAGCTCAAGCGAACGAAACCAGAGAACAAAGTGGAGAGCCAGGAACGATCCCGAGGCCAGAAGCCACACGAAATCACGCCGGTTGAGCCGCGACAGAGTCCTCCACTGTCCGCTCACAAACAACATGGGAACGCAGAGTAGGAGAGACAGGCCGGGGCGCCAGACGGCGATCGCACTGGCCGGGGCTTCAGCGAGCCGAACCAGAACCGCCCCCGACGAAACGCCCAGGATTGCGATAGCCAGAACAGGCACGACGGCGCGGTGCTGGGCACGGTCAGACATGCCCGCTAAATGTCCGTCGCCGGCGACCGCGCGCAAGAGCACGCGGTCGGGTCAGCGTCTAATCAGGCGACTTCTTGCTGCGGTGCGGCGTTGGATACCGGGACCAGTCCTATGGCGATCTCCTCGATCTTTCCGAGCAAGGTGTCGGCGCCTGCTTCGCTTGTGCCGAACAATCCATCTTCGTGCTCGGCAGCGTCCCGGGAGGCTCCGTGGAGATTGAGCCAGAGATCGAAGCGTTCGCTGATCCGCACCACGGAATAGAAACGTGTCGCCGGCCCGCGGCTGGAGAGCAGGTCGAGCAGCGCCGCACCCAGGGCCAGCTGAGCCAGGAAGAGGTCTTTGAAACCGTCCATTAGCAGCTTGAGCTGGAAGATCGCTAAATCGCGCAGGAGAACTCGTGCCCGCGGCTTGTGGTTCGTCTCGGTGTTCGTCTCAGCTCCGGTGATCACTATGCCTCCATCTATGTATGTCGGGAGACGGACCTCAACGGCGGCCGCTCCGGCAGTTCTCTGCTTACACTGCCCTACGAAGATCCGCCTCTCCGAGTTTCACTGGGGGGGCATGCGGGTCATCGTCGTTGCCACCCAACCTTCCGACACTGCTGAAGTCAAGCGTTGACAGGCTCTTACGTCCTCGCACACCTCGCCGGACGAAACGCGCCAGGCGAAGCGAGTGGAGTTCAGCGGGTCGTACCGGCGGTACCCATGAGCCCCGGGAGGACCGAAATTGATCGGGCACCGACTATTGCGGATATCCCAGATGTGTGCATATCCTTGCCATGAACGGTGGGTGCGAGCATAATGCCTGAACCTCCGAGTGCCGTCCGAAATTTGACTAAAGGAGAACGAGCGTGACGAAACAGGAATTTGCGGAGAAGCTCGCCGGGAGGACTGACATTTCCAAGGCGAAGGCGATGGAGGTAATCGACTGCATCTTCTCCACCAAGCCGGGTCACGGAATTATCGCTGTCGAACTGGATGGCGGACGTGACATGACGATCACAGGGTTCGGCACGTACAAGACGCGCCGAACGAAGGCTCGGAAGGGCCGGAACCCGCAGACTGGCCAAGAGATCATGATTTCGGCGCGCAACAGCGTCTCGTTCAGAGCGGGTAAAGGTCTCAAGGACCGCGTTCGTGACTAGGACTGCCTAGGGCAGGACAGCCTAAGGCCGCCAAGTCGCAACAAAGAGGAACGCCCCCACACGGCTTACCAGCCGAGGGGGGCGTTTTCTTTTGGGGCTCGCACCTGGGCGTCACATTCGCCGTCAGCGTGCCGCCGCTTGCTCTTTCTCTGGCGTCTGAACGGGGACTACCGCCTGATCCTCAGCCTGCGCAGCTTCGGCGGCGGTGAACAGGTCCGCTGCGCTGTCCGAGAGTTCCAGCAGCCTCACTGCTTCTTCGATCTGCGCGGTCCCCAACTGGTTCCGCCTCAACATTGCCGTCTCGCCGAAGGCCGCGTTGGCTACCTGGGTGGCCAGGATCCGGTCTACCAGTCGTCGGACCTGGTTGAACTCGGTCGCAGTCACGGGCACGTCACCCGCCGCCTCCTGCAGGCCGGCAAGATAGGCAGCCCGCAATGCTTCTGTGACTTCGAAATCAGGGTCGAGGTCTGGGTGCTCCCCTGCCCAGATGACGCCTACCTGGATCGCCACGTTGTTGATCCCGACACCGGCTTTGACAAGAGAGGCCAGAAAGTCGGTTTCCTCCTGCGTCGCCTCGGGCTCGCGGACGATCAGGTCCGGTGTGATTCCGCCACCACCAAAAACAGTGCGTCCCGCATCCGTATAGGCGATCTCGCGACCGGCCGTGTCGACCTCAGCCGCGGCCGCTGCTGCCACTTCGGTGTCGGGCTCATCACGGTCCCGAGGCACCGTGATGGATCTGCCATTCGGCGTGAACCAGGCGGCCGTCGTGAGCTTGAGTTGGTGACCGCCCTCTAGATTGATCAGAGACTGTACAGAGCCCTTCCCGAACGTCGTGGTACCCAAAATCAGCGCACGATCGTGGTCTTGCAGTGCTCCGGCCACGATCTCCGACGCGCTAGCACTCGCCTCGCTGATCAGTACCACGAGTGGTATCTCCGGCCAGGCCTCCGGACCTGGAGCCCGGTAGACGTGATCTTCGTTCGGGTTCCGGGACCCTACGGTGACGATCTCCTCACCCGCTGGAAGGAAGAGGTCCGACACCGAGATGCCCTCGGTCAGGAGGCCACCCGGATTTCCACGCAGATCCAGAATCAGCTTCTGGGCGCCCTGATCCCGGAGGTCGTTCACAGCGTCGGAGATCTCTTCCTCTGCCCGCTGGGAGAACTGCTCCAGACGCACGAAGCCGATCTCGGGCGTGAGCATGAACGCCTTGGTGGCCTCCACGTGGATACGGGCACGTACAATCGTGAAGTCCAGTGGTTCGTCGACGCCGAATCGCCCAATCGAGATCGTCACGGGCTCGTCCGGCTCGCCCCGGAGCCGATCGACGGCCTGCTCATCCGTCCAGCCGCGAGCCGATTCGCCTTCCACTCGCATGATCTTGTCGCCGGTTTGCAGTCCCTGACGCTCGGCGGGAGTGTTCGGCAGGACCGACATCACGGTGACCCAGTCGCCCACCGCCCGAATGCGAATCCCCAGGCCGCCGTAGTTGCCCGTTGTTTGCAGCGTAAAATCCTCGCGGTCGGCCGCATCGATAAACGTGCTGTATGGATCGCCGACTTCCTCGAGCAGTCCGTCGATCGCCATTCGGTACAGCTCGCTCGGCTCGATCTCTTCCACGTATCGTTCGGCGACGTAGCGATGCACATCTTCGAACAGTTGAGCGCTGTAGAACACGCCCTCCTGGCTCGCCGCACCCAGCTGGATAAGCCAGCCACCGCTGGCAAAGGAGACAACCGCGACAACGGCCGCCGGTATCCAGCCTGGGACCCTGCTCCGGGCGTTCGATCCCATATCGTGCCGCTTCTCTCTTGTATCCATGTTCTATCTGGACTCCTGAAGCACTTCGCGTGCCACGGACTCGTCAATGTCGGGTAAGGCCAATGCCAGTAGGGCCTCGGGCGAATCCGCCACCCGCAGCAAAGCCGCCGCGTTTGCAACAACCGTGTTGCGGCGCAGACCCCTTTCGATTCCCGCCAGTTCACCAAACGCCGTGCTCGCGATCCGGCGACCCAGTTGGAACTCGATCAACCCGCGGCCTGTCCGGTATGCCTCGGTGTCCAACTGGACCTCAGTCTGCTCATCCAGCAGCTCAAAAAAGGCCCGCCGCATCTCAGCCGAGACGACGAAGTCAGGGGTCAGCTCCGGATGCGTACGCATCCACTGCAGGGCGAAACGAAGGCTCATTTCATCGACTTCGCCCGGCGCCAGCCCGGCATCGAGGAAGGATAGCCTGAGAGCTTGTTCGGCTGCCATCAGCGTATCCGGTCGAACGATGAGATCCGGAGTGATTCCGCCGCCACCGTAAACCAGACGACCCCCCGATGTACGGAACATCTCCCGCTCTTCCGGCTCGTCGTCGCCAGCCGGCGGCGCGTCCGGATCGTCAATCGGATCTAACGTGAGGGCTGCGGATACTGCGTCGTTGAAGGCCTGTGATCCGAGCGAGAAATCGGGCTGATCTTCGTCGCTGCGGGGCAGATGGATGGACCGTCCGCTGGGAGTAAACCAGGTACCTGTGGTAAGCCGAAGGTAGCGGTCTCCCGGGAGCGGAAAGACGTTCTGCATTACACCCTTCCCGAAGGTCGTCGTGCCGAGGAGTAACGCGCGATCGTGATCCTGGAGCGAGCCTGCCACGATCTCGGAAGCACTCGCCGATGTGCCGTTGATGATCACCGCCATTGGCAGGCCGGGGTACCGGTCGATATCCGCGGCCCGGTACGTCTGGCTATCGCGTGGGTCGCGGGCCCGCGTATCCACCACCTCCTGGTCTGGCTGCAAAAACAGATCGCTCAGCGCTACGGCTTCCCGCAGAATTCCGCCCTTGTTGTACCGAAGGTCCAGAATGAGAGAGGTCGCGCCGCGCTCGAGAAGCCCATCGATCGCGTCCTCCACCTCCTGGCGGGCGGAGACGCTGAACTGACTCAGATAGACGTAGCCAACGTTGCCTTCGAGCAAGAGCGGCTTGGCCGCCACAAGGTGTACGTCGTCCCTGACGATTCGGTACTGAATGGGCGACGCCGTGCCGGCTCGGGAAATCGTAATGTCCACCGGCTCGCCGCGCGGTCCTTTCAGGGCACTCGTGGCTTCCTGCTGTGACCAGCCAAGCGTGCTGGCGCCGTCTACTTCGACAATGCGGTCGAGCGGCCGGATATCCAGCTGAGAGGAGGGACTGTTCCCGATGACGCTGAGAACCGTAATCCCCTCCTCTTCCGCGAAAATCCGCATTCCCACGCCACCGTAGTTGGCGTTCAGGAGCGCTGCGTTGCGATCTCGCGGCCGGATGAAGGCGGCATAGGGGTCGCCAAGTTCCTTGAGAAGGCCGTCCACTGCCATCTCGTACAGCTCAGCCGCGTCGATCTTGTCGACGTACCGGTCTGCGATGTGGTCGTGGACCCGCTCGAATAAGCTGTGAGCCACGCGCACGTCAGCCGTGAACGGGGCGCTGTCCTGCAACAGCCAGCCGCTCGTCGCGAACGCGATGAGTCCGACTGGTACCGCGGACAGCAAGCTACGATATGGCAAGCCCAGCTCCTCTCATGTTTTCTGCGATTCACTACCCAGACATCAAAACTCCGCCGGCACCAAAAAGTTTCCCGGAATCATCCTTCGCCGACCCCAAATCTGTCAGGCCAGCGAGTCACCAACTCCGTCCAGAGCGCTTCGTGCACCGCCTCTACCGGCTCGTCTCCCGCAATCCGGGTCACGTTTGGCTCGGTGTCCGCAAGCGAATCGTAGGCCTCGGCCACGGTTTGGTGAAACACCGCACTCTCGCGCTCCAAACGGTCAGCCTCGTCCTGTTGCCGCCCCTTGCCCACCCTCGAGTCGAGAACCAGCAGAAACGTGGCGTCCGGACGTAGCCCGCCCGTAGCGAAATTATTCAACTCGCGGACTCGCTCCAACCCTAGCCCTCTCCCAATCCCCTGGTACGCAAGCGTCGAGAGCTCATACCGATCCGCCAGCACTATTTCGCCGCGCCCCAGAGCCGGGCGCACTATGGCGCGAACGAACTCCGACCGGGCCACCAGATAGAGCAACAGCTCCGTCTCCGACGTCATAGAGAGTTCGCGGTCCAGTACTATCGCGCGGGCTCCTTCCCCGGCAGGAGTTCCGCCCGGCTCGCGGACGGACACGTGTGGAATCCCCAGGCTCTCCATCCGGCTTGAAAGCAGAGCCTGCTGCGAAGACTTCCCACACCCCTCGACCCCTTCCAGTACAAGAAACAGACCAGGGCGGGGCGGGGTTGTCTCCTCAGTCGTAATACTCGACACCGAGATGGGTCAGCTGGTCCTCACCCGCCATCCAGCGAAGGGTGTTCTTCAGCTTGAGCTGTTGGATGAAGATGTCGTGCTCCGGATACAGGCCCTCAGCAACCTGCGGGCTCTTAAAGTAGAAGGACATCCACTCCTGGATCCCGCTGAGCCCGACGCGTTTGGCGAGATCGCTGAACAAGGCCAGATCAAGGACGAGCGGAGCGGCGAGGATCGAGTCCTTGCACAGAAAGTCCACCTTGATCTGCATCGGATACCCCATCCATCCGAAGATGTCGATGTTGTCCCAGCCCTCTTTGTCGTCCCCACGAGGCGGGTAATAGTTGATCCTCACCTTGTGATAGAAGTCCTTGTAAAGATCCGGGTACATTTCGGGCTGTAGAATGTGCTCCAGCACACCGAGCTTGGATTCTTCTTTGGTCTTGAAGCTGTCCGGATCGTCCAGGACCTCTCCATCCCGGTTGCCGAGGATGTTCGTGGAGAACCAGCCTCGCAGACCAAGCATCCGGGCCTTAAACCCAGGCGCTAGGATCGTCTTCATGAGGGTCTGGCCGGTCTTGAAGTCCTTCCCGCAGATCGGCGCCTGGTGGGTCGCCGCCAGCTCCAGCATGGCCGGGATGTCCACCGTGAGGTTAGGCGCGCCGTTGGCGAACGGGATCCCTTCCATAAGCGCGGCGTAGGCGTAGATCATCGAAGGAGCGATGGCGGGGTGGCTCTCCCTCAACCCGGCCTCGAAGGACTTGGTGGTCTGGTGAACCTCCTCGGGCTGAATATAGATCTCCGTTGATGCACACCAGACGATAACCAGGCGGTCGCAGCCTTCGCGCTCCTTGAAGTCACGCATATCCTGCCGCAGCTGCTCGGCGAGGTCCATTTTCGACTCGCCTGATTTCACGTTCTTGCCGTCCAGCTTCTTGACCCACTCCCGATCGAACACGGCCGGCATCGGCTTGATCGTTCGCATGAAATCGGCCGAAGGATCCAGGTCCTCGGGCCGCAGAACTCCGGCTACCCGAGCCGACTCGTACGCATCGTCGTCGATAGGATCCCAGGCTCCGAACACGAGATCCCCGAGCTCCGCCAGCGGTACCAACTCCTTTACGAGGGGGTTTCGCTTCTCAGTGCGTTTGCCAAGCCGAATCGTGCTCATCTGGGTGATCGACCCGATCGGCTTCGAGCGCCCCTGACGCACAGCCTCAACCCCCGCAATGAACGTGGTAGAGACGGCACCGAGCCCGACCAGCAAGACTCCGAGCTTGCCATCGGCCGGCGGAATTTGACGTCCTAGTTCCACGTCGCTCATACCTATTATTTACCTCATCAAGAGTTGGACAAAGCGTTTATTTACAACTGATCAAGCGATACTACACGAAGTCGCAGACCGCCACGCCTACGTCCGCGGTTCACCGTCCGGCCGGGTATTCCTATACACCCACAGGATCCGCTGAATAACCGTGAGGTTGGTCAGAATGGCCAAGCCCACGATCACGCCTCGCAGCACTCCGCCCTGAGCAGCCTCTCCGAAGATGACGGCCGACATTCCGATCAGCAGCACCCGCTCCGGGCGCTGCATGAATCCCACACGACAGTCCAGGTCCAAGCCTTCGGCTCGCGCACGGGTATAGCTGACCATGATCGAACCGGCCATCGCAAGCATGACAGCGTAGATCATCCCGACATCGCCGAGCTGCAGTCGATAGTCGTTATATAACGACAGCAGGCCCAGGTATACGACGATCTCAGACAGGCGATCGAGCGTTGAGTCGTAGAAGGCACCGAAACTGGATGCCAAGCCGGTGCGCCGAGCGACCGTCCCGTCGAACATGTCGAAAATTCCGCCCACAAGAATCAGCGCACCCGCCGTCCGTACGCTGTGCTGATGGAAGAAATATCCAGATGAACACGTAATAACGAAGCCGAGGCTGCTGAGCAGATTCGGGTGTACCCGCCACCGGGTCAGGGCCGCCACGATAGGCTCTGCCGCGGCCCGGAAACCCCGTTCCACTGCAGCACGCAGACTGTTCATACCTGCCAAGCGGCGACTCTACTCATGTAGGCAGGATGATGCGGCTCTCTTCGCCCTTCTTGATCCCGCTCCCGATCGACTGATGGACTCGGTCCATCAGCTTGTCGAAATTTGCCTGGGCGGAGATCAAGGACTGGTACCGCGTGCTCTGCTGCACTTCCTGGCTAAGCTCACTCAACTGGTCGCGCAGATCCTCCGGAGGCTCCTCTCCCCGATCAACGAATCCGAGCAACTGCTCCTGTAGTCCTCGCATTTTATTCAGCATTTCCGTCGCCTCGCGATCATCCCCAATTTCGCGGTGCGCCGCTTTGAGATACATGTACTCCGCCGTCTGCGAGACGAATCTGCCGACCTCGCTAGCCTTCTCGAATATCTTGTCGCGCTCGTTCGTGTCCATATCCGCCCTAGTCTGGCAAATCTGTGAGTCTAAATAACTCGCTAATATAGGCGCGTTCACGCGCCCCGGCTAACCGCTATGGCAAGCTACTGGACCGACCTCTGCGGACTGAACGCCGCTACCGGCGAACCGCGACGGCAAACCGATCTCGTTCGCAAAGGTCCTTATAAACCCGGACTTCGCTCCAGCGGTCATCCGCCTTCAGTAGCGAGTAAACGGCGGAACCCTGCTCGGCCCCGATTTCGACAAACAAGGCGCCCGCTGGCTCCAGTCGGTCGGGCGCGCCTGCCGACAGCTGCCGGATGATGTCGAGACCGTCCGGTCCGCCCGCGAGGGCTGCACGCGGCTCGTGGCAACGGACTTCGTCTGGAAGACACTCTAGCTCGGCATCCGTCACGTAAGGGGGATTGGACACGATCAGTCCGAATCGCTCGTCCGGTCCAAGCTCAGCCCAGAAATCCGCCCCGCATTGGCGGAGCTGGATTCTACCCGTGAGGCCCAGGGCTCTCACGTTGCTGGCCGCCACGCCGAGGGCTGATTCACTAAGATCCACAGCCACGATGGAGCGCACCAAGTGCTCACTAATCAAAGCCAGGGCCAGGGCGCCCGAGCCCGTACCTACGTCGAGCGCACATTCAACCCGAAGTCCACCTCTCTTGCTCTGAATCCAGCTAGCCACATGATCGACCAGTTGCTCTGTTTCGGGCCGAGGCACAAGAACGGCAGAGTTCACGCTCAACTCGAGTTCACGGAAGGGGGCCGAACCCTCGATGTACTGCAGTGGCTCTCCCGCAACGCGCCGCCGTACCAGGCTCGAGAGTCTGGTCGCCTCTGCCGGCTCGATTCGAATCTCTGAATGCACATAGAGCTCGTGTCGTCGAACGCCCAACGTCATGGCCACTAGCCGTTCGGCTTCGATCCGCGGCGATTCAAATCCAGCCGCGCCCAGCTCCGTGGTGAGACTGTCGACCGCAGCCCGGCAGATCACTGAGCAATCTCCATGCGCTCCGCGAGCCCCGCGCTCCGCAGCACATCAATCAGCTCATCAAGATCGCCGGCAAGCACGGCCTCGAGACGATGCAGGGTCAGGTTGATTCGGTGGTCGGTGACTCGGTTCTGGGGAAAGTTATAGGTCCGAATCTTGGCCGATCGGTCGCCCGTTCCCACCTGCAGGCGGCGTTCCCGCGCCCGGTCCGCTTCCTGGGCGGCCACTTCCTGATCCAATAGGCGGCTGCGCAGCACCTTCAGCGCCTTGGCCTTGTTCTTGTGCTGCGACTTCTCGTCCTGGCAACTCACTACAAGACCGGTCGGAATGTGTGTGATCCGGACGGCCGAGTCGGTGGTGTTGACCGACTGTCCTCCCGGTCCGGACGAGCGAAACACATCAATCTTGAGATCACCGGGATCGATATCCAGATCCACTTCCTCGGCCTCAGGCAGCACGGCAACCGTAGCGGCTGATGTGTGAATCCGGCCGGAGCTCTCAGTGGCCGGGACCCGCTGGACCCGGTGCACTCCGGACTCATAGCGCAGATGACCATACGCGTCAGGTCCCCGGACCACAAAAATGATTTCCTTCAGGCCGCCGAGGACCCCTTCGCTCGAGGAGATCACCTCAAGCGTCCATTTCTTGGCGTCCGCGTATCGGGTGTACATGCGGTAAAGGTCGGCGACAAAGAGTCCCGCCTCGTCGCCGCCGGTCCCGGCTCTCATTTCGACCACGGCCGGCCGGTCGTCGAGCGGATCGGGCGGCACAAGCAGGATCTGAAGCGCCTGGGAATCGCGGTCGATCTGGGCCGACAGCTCTTCGCTCTCGGCGACCGCCATCGCCACCAGCTCCGGGTCCTCGTCGCTATGCGCGATTTCCCTCGCCTGCTCCAACTGATCGAGGACTGACAGGAATGCCCTGCCGGCCTCTACAACTGGCGTCAACGCGGAGTGTTCCCGAGCCACCGCACGCAGACGGGAAGGATCGCCGAGCACCGCCGGATCGGCCATGAGGCGGGCGAGCTCGTCGTGACGCTCAACTGCCGCCCCGACGCGCGCTTTCAGCGGGTCGGGTGTGTCAGGCATGATTCGGACTCACTCGGCTGGAGTGACCGCCTCCTTCGATGTGCCTTCCTCGGGAGCTTCAGATTCCACCGGCTCCACTTCAGATTCCACCGACTCCACTTCAGCGACCGGTGCCGGCTCGGCTTCTACGGCGGGCTCTGCTTTCTTTTTCTTCCGTGCCGGCTTCTCCGTACCGGCCTCTTCCGAGCCATACTTCCGGCGAAAGCGCTCCACACGACCGGCCGTATCCACCAGCTTCTGACGACCGGTGAAAAACGGATGGCAGTGAGAGCAGATTTCGACGTGCAGCTCCTCCACTGTTGCGAAGGTTTCCGATACGCGTCCGCAGGCGCACGTGATCCGCGCCGGCTTATAGTCTGGATGTATGCCTTGCTTCATGATTCCCCAGCTTGCTGTTTCGATTTCATTGTGCGGCGTTGTGATGTGCGGCCGTGAGACCGGTCCCGGTCCACCAGGACCCACTCGACCACAAGCAGCTAAATATAGCGGCAAAATCGCTGTCAAACAACGCCGTTTGGTGGACAAGACGTGGGCCAGTTTGAACTGACGACCGGAAGGCTGGACTTCAACGTCGTGCGAGGATTAGACCGGCTGGCTTCCGTAAAATCGTGCTGCGGCTGTCGCATATAGCTCATAATCCAGACCGTTCGCGTCTCGAAATGTGTCCGTGAAGCCTCTGGGTAGATCCAGTGAACGCTTCCCACTCCTGTTCATATGCCTTAGACGCACGGGTTTCTTGCCGAGCAGGCCGCCGAGCATGTCGAATGACCGCTGTGCGTGTTCCGTTAGGCCGATGAACCTGTATCTGGCTAGAACGGCGTTAACATTGGATTCCGTTACTCCCAGAATAGCCGCGATATAGTTCGGCCTTGAGAGCAATACTTCCGTTGGCGGAGCTGCGGCCCTCTTGTGCTTGACTTCGTAGAGATAAAGAGACTTCTGTAGCTGGAGCGGGTCGCGGAGAAAAGTGAACAGAAACGCTCTCTCGGGGTCCAGGGCCTCGGGATACCGCTCGGCCAGGCTGTTGCCTGAGGTTTCAAAGTGTCCGCAGAGACAGTCAGAGACAGTCAGACGGGCGCAGTGAACCGAAGTCTATTGGCGAGCCGTGTTCGCCCCATCCATTCCGGTAATCTTCTACTACGGTGAACCACTGCCGCAGGGCCTTTCTGACGCTGGTCCCGCCACAGCGGGGTGCGTGATGAAAGACGTTAGTCACTCCCTGTGACTCTCTCATTCTCTTTGCTCTCGGGCACGGCATACAAGGCGCTGAATCAACTCGTCTAGCAGCTCAATATCATACGTGAAGTCATCCCAAGGTAAGTGGTTTGACTCAGCCGGAAAGCAGTCCGGAGGCTCAAACTGTACCACTACCTGGTGGACAGACGTGGGCCAGCAGGAAGGCGTATTCCATGGCTGTATCCCGGTAGCGCTTGTATCGCCCGGACGCGCCGCCGTGGCCGGCCTCCAGGTCGGTACGCAGCAGGATCTCGCCAGTTCCGTTGCTTGTGGCCCGCAGCCTGGCCACCCACTTGGCCGGTTCCCAGTACTGGACCTGAGAGTCGTGCAGAGCTGTCGTCACCAGCAGGTGTGGATGCGCCACCGGAGCCACATTGTCGTAGGGCGAATAAGACAGCATGTAGTCGAAGAACGTCTTGTCTGCCGGATCGCCCCACTCGTCGTACTCTCCCGTTGTGAGGGGAATGCGGTGGTCCAGCATCGTCGTGACTACGTCCACGAACGGTACCCCGGCAACCACCGCCTTGAACAACTCCGGACGCTCGTTCATGACGGCGCCCATCAAGAGACCGCCCGCGCTTCTGCCCACCGCGCTTATCCGGTTCGGGTGCGCGTACCCCTGAGCAACGAGGTAGTCGGTGGCATCGATGAAGTCATTGAACGTGTTCTTCTTGGTCAGCAGCTTCGCTCCCTCGTACCAGGCACGGCCTAGCTCGCCGCCACCGCGAACATGGACGATGGCGTGGACGAATCCTCGGTCGAGCAGACTGAGACGAGCCGCGTCGAACACGGGCTCCACTGAAATTCCGTACGACCCGTACCCATAGACGAGCATCGGCCGCTCCTGGAGCGGAAACTCGCCTCCGGCGTCCAGACTCGGCCTGTAGGCCAGTGAGACGGGAATGCGAGTGCCGTCGCGCGCATGAGCCCAGACCCGTTCACAGCGATAGTTGGACGATTCGAAGCCGCCTGGGACCGGATCCCTTTTTCGCAGAGTCGAGGCGCCAGAGCCGAAATCAAAATCGAACACAGATAGCGGCTCGACCGGCGAGCTCAACTCATATCGCAGAACGCCGGCGTCAAACTCGAAATTGTCCCCGATTCGCAGACAGTACGCAGACATATCAAAGGTCAACATCGTTTCGGAGCCACTCTCGTGGGTCCGAAGCCGAATGGAGGATCTTGCTTCGGTGCGTTCGAGCAGGGCGCAGAAAGTCTGGAAATGCTGTACGTCTTCCAGGATAACCCCGGGCCGCGCTGGAACGATTTCTTCCCAAGTGGTTGGCTCGGACGGCTCACGACGGGTGCGGACCATGCGGAAGTCGGGAGCGTCCAGGTTGGTTCGGACGTAGAAATGGTCGCCCGCATGATCGAGATGGTATTCGTGATTCCTCTGGCGCTCCAGAAAGAGTTGGAATTCCCCCTGCGGGTCGTCCGCCGCCAGAAATCGATACTCGGTAGCGACGGTCTGGTGGGATCCGATCATCAGGTATCCCTGGGAGCGCGTCTTGAACACCCAGCATGTGTACGCCTCGTCCTGCTCTTCATACACCAATTCGTCGGCTGCCGGGTCAGATCCGAGCACGTGCCGATAGATCTGGTGCTCCCGCAGCGTAACGGGGTCCCGGCGCGCATAGAACAACGTCTTTCCGTCGTTCGCCCAGGCCAGGTTCGAGGTCGCTCCGCGGATCCGCTCCTCAAGGAGGGTTCCCGACTCGAGGTCCTTGAGGAGAATCGTGTATATCCGACGACCGGTGGTATCCACAGGAACGGCCAGCAACTGCTGACCGGGAGACAGACCCGACGGACGGAATATCGCTTCTACGTAGGAATGTTCGTCGGCGAGGTCGTTGACGTCGAGAACGACCTCCTCGGGCCCGCCTTCCGTCTGGCGCACATGGATCGGGTAGTCCAGACCGCTCTCCAGACGGGTGGAATAGAGATAGCCGAGGTACGAGTAAGGGACGGACTGGTCGGTTTCCGGAATGCGTCCAGTGATTTCCTCGTACAACTCGTTTTGGAGCGGCAGCGTGCCAGCCAGCCGCTCTTCGCAGTAGGCGTTCTCCGCCGTCAGATACTCGAGGACCTCCGGGTTCTCACGCTCCCGGAGCCAATAGTATGGGTCAATCCGCCGAACCCCGTGGTCGGTGAACACCACGGGCTCGACCCGAGCTATGGGTGCAGTCAATGAGCCTCTCTTTGGACCGCCTCCGCGGTCAGCCGTCGTTGCGGAACAAGAACAGCCTGTCTTCGAGTTCGTCTACGCCGGTTATGTCGAGATCCCCGTCTCCGTCCCGGTCGTGCAGGATGGCGCACGAACCGGCTCCCAGAGCGTCCAGGGTGCGGGCGTTGAACAGCTGTCCCGCTTCGTCGTTCTCGAACACCGTCCAGTCGACCGTCTCGGCCGCCGGCACAAACGTTCCACCCAGGTTCCGGAGCAAAGTCACGCTGCCTGACCCGACTCCCATACGGTTTGCGGTTACGATGTCCTGGTCCCCGTCTCCGTCAAAGTCGAGCAGACACAGGCCTCGCACCTGGGTATCAGCCTGGAAGCCTCCCGTAAAATTGAAGGTTCCGTCCCCGACTCCGCGGAACACGCTGACCTCGTCACCGGCCGAGTTACCGGCGGCGAAATCGATGAGCCCGTCCCCGTCAAAATCCTCCCCTTCGTTCGTGCTTGGCCGGGATCCGCCAGGAATCGGATAGACCGTGAAGGGGCCGTAGTCGCCGTCCTGGTTGAGGAACACGCGTATGTCGTTCGCCACTTCGTTGGGTATGATCAGGTCGGAATCGCCGTCCCCGTCGATATCTCCGGCATAGGCGCCGTACGACTGTATCAGTCCCTCTCCCGGACGCCGCACGGTCCGAGTACCGATGTTCACCTGATCCAGACTACCGACGCCCGCCGCCGTCCAAAACGACCAAGCGAACCCTCGGCCCAGGGGAGTTCCATCAGCCAGACGAATCGAGCCTGCAAGCGTGACCGTGACGAACTCGCCCGCAGCGAAATCCGCGTCCGGAGCGAACCGAATTCGGGCGCCCCCGGCCTCGAGCGTGAACGTGCCGGTCGCAACGCCGGACCAGCGGCCGAACACTCTGAATTCGGCGGGCGTGATCGAACTGGGGTCCAGCGGCGTGTCGAATTCGATCGTAATCCCGGTCGCGGTGGGAACGAAAGTGTGGTGGGCGCTCGGACTGAGCTCCACTACCGATGCGGCAAGGCTAGGCGGGGGTGGTGGCTCCGGAGTCGGATCAGGAGCCGGGTTCGGATCTGGCACGGGCGCCGGATCAGGCGTGGGCTCCGGCTCGACCACCTCCGACCCGCAGGCTCCGGCCGCGAGGACGGCCAGCATGAGGCACGCTCGTAGGACGTGGCGTGGCGCGTTCATGACGGGTTCGCCGGAGTCATTCGGCCGCTCCCGTGGCCATCATTGAACCTACCATCCGCGTGACCACGCGGCGCGGTAACAACCGCACCGAAGCCGCCATAAGCTTGTTCACAACTCCGGGAATGACTACCGCACGCCCGCGATTCATGCCCTCGAATCCGATGCGGGCCACCTTCGAAGCGTCCATGAACATTCGGCCTTCACCGACCGCGGTCCGGTCGAGCCCCGAACGCTTCTGGAACCCTGTCCGCGTGGCACCCGGGCAGAGGGCGGTGACGGTTACAGAGGATCCGCGAAGCTCCTCCGCCAAGGCCTCCGAGAAGGAGAGCACATAGGCCTTGCTGGCGAAATAGACAGCCATACGGGGGCCCGGCTGAAACGCCGCTGTTGAGGCTACATTCAGAACCCGGCCACGTCCCCTCTGCAGCATTCCGGGTAGAAGCAGTTTCGTGAGATGGGTGAGAGTGACAACGTTGAGTTGGAGCATCTCGAGTTCGCTCCCGAGATCGGTGTCCGAGAATCTGCCGTGGCCGCCAAAGCCCGCGTTGTTGATGAGCACATCGATATCGGCGCCCTGTCGGCCGATCTCGTCAGCCAACTCGTCAGGGGCTTCCGGGCGGGCCAGGTCCAACGCCAGCGGGAGGGTTGGGACGCCAAAGTCTTTGCCGAGCTGAGAGGCAACTTTGGCGAGAGCTTCGCCGCTTCGGGCTACCAGAATCAGGCCGAATCCTTCGGCTGCCAATAGCCGGGAGAGTTCGTAACCAATCCCCCCGGAGGCTCCGGTTATGAGGGCGGTTCCGGAGCGGCCCTTAAGGTCATGCGGAATAGGCGGATCCTCCTCAATCAGGCACTACCGCCCTACCCACAGTGTTGGCGTCTGTTCCGAACCAGAGTGCCCGCCGAACCGGATCGAACACCATGTGACGGACCGATCTGCCGCCACTCGGAATCGGTGTGTTGCTGAAGAACGACTCGGTGACCGGATCGAAGCCGACGAGCCGATTGACCGCCGGCCCCGTCTCTACGAACCATAGCCGGCCTCTGTCATCAGCAGCCATCGCGTAGGGCCGCCCGCCGACACCGCCTGGGATCGTCCACTCGCGTACTGTGTTTGTAGGCGGCTCGACGCTCCCTAGAAAGCCGCCCGCGTAGTCCACGTACCAGATCTTACCATCCGCGGTCGCCGCCAGTCGCCGTGGCCGCGCCACCTGGCGAGGCAACTCGATCTCGGTCAGTTCGAGAGTGAGCGGGTCGATACGGCCAAGCTTGAACGACGCGAACTCGACGAACCACGGAACTCCATCGGGCGCCACGACGATCCCGTAGGGCCTTGAGTTGGCAGTCGGGACCTCGACCAGGCTCACTTCTCCGGTCGCCTGGACCAGCCTTCCGACGAAATTGCCGTGCTGAACGGTGAACCAGATATGGCCGGCACCATCGAAGACAAGCGTGTGTGGGTCTCGTGCGGCCGGCACCGGCATTTCGTGCCGGACAATGTCTCCGCTCCCCGGATCCAACTCTCCGATGTGGGCAGCCCGGTTGCCAGCGTACCAGACGGTGCCTGCGGGATCAACGATCAAATTGTGCGGACCCGTACCGGGTGCGAGATCGTAGCGCCGGAAAGTCCCGTCGTCGGGATCGAGGGCCGCCACGTAATCCCCAACCTGGCCCACAAACCAGACCGTGCCCGATGCGTCCACGAACGGATCGCGCGGCCGGGTCGCGTCCCAGGGAACGGTCCATTCCTCGATGTCGAGTTTCTGAGTTTCGACACCCTGGACCGCCAGGGCGGGCGTCACGGCGGCGGGTGCAGTTACGAGACCAGCCACAACACCGGCCAGCAGAATGGGAAAGTGTGTGGTACGAATCATTCGTGCCTCAACGCCACCGTCGGCTCAACGCGCAAAGCCCGGCGGGCGGGAAGATAGGAGGCCAGCGCCGCAATCAAGCTCAGCAGTAGCGCGACGGCCAGGAGTGTCAGCGGATCTGTTGCCGAGACTCCCGACAAGAGCCCCGCGATGGGCCTCGTCAGCAGCACGGACGCCACGATACCAATCAGAATTCCGGATAGACTGAGCTTAACGCCATGAGCCACCACGCGGCGCAGAATCTGACCGGAGCTGGCCCCGAATGCCATATGCACGCCGAGTTCCCGCGTTTGATTCCGGACCGCCGTGAACAACACGCCATACAGTCCTATGCCGGCCAGCAGCACGGCGATGATCGCAAAGACCAGAATCAGGAACATCGTAAACCGTGTCGTGGCGAGCGCTTCGTCGACATATGCGCTCATGGGCCTCATAGCCGCGGCGGGCAGGTCAGCGTCAAGCCCTTGCACAGCCGCGTCGATGGCGGCCGCCGCGGCGGATGGAGCGCCGGCCCTGCGAACCACCAGGGCCATTCCTTGGAACGCCTCAGTACTGTACGGATAGTAAATCGTGGCGCGTCCGTCCGACGCCAGTTCCCGGTACCGAATATTCTCGACGACTCCTATCACGCGTACCTGCGCGGACTTGCCGCTGCCGAGTCTTTGCACCCACAGGCGCTTTCCAATGGGGTCTGACTGTTCGAAAGCCAGTTCGGCCATCGTCCGGTCTATCATCACCGCGTGCGAATCTTCTCGGTTGTCGGCTGCCGTTAAGGCTCGGCCCTTGAGTAACGGGGTTCGCATCGTTTCGAAATAGCCCGGCATGACGACGCGGTAGTTGGCTTCGTTGACGACCTCGTTCCCCGAGTCGTCACCAGTCAATGACCACGGTCCGGTCCAGAACCGACCCGTCAGCGGAAGCGGAAATACCGCTCCAGCCCGCTCGATGGCCGGGTCGGCCTCAAGGCGCTCGGTGATCATCCTGAGAAACCCTTCTCGGGCCGTACCCGTCGGATATTGGCTGGCGGGCAGTGTGACGCGAAACGTTTCGACGCTGTCGGGAAGAAAGCCGAGGTCCTGTGTCCGGAGGTCGGCAAAGCTGCGCAGCATGAGGCCGGCCCCTACCAGCAGTACCATAGAAAGGGCCACCTCGGTAACGACCAGCGCACTGCGCAGTCTCCGGCCGGGAGGCGCCGGCGACACGGTCCCCCGCTCGGTGAGCGATGAGCGCAGGTCCGGGCGCGAAGCCTGTAGCGCGGGAAGCGAGCCGAACAGCAATGCCGCTGCCGCGGTTGCCGCCGCCGTGGCCAGAAGCACGGTCCCGTCGAGAGGTACGTGTTCCAGTCGAGGCAGGCTCGCAGGCCGCACGGCCAGGAGCAGGTCGATGCCCCAGCGCGCCAGCAGAAGTCCGAGTAAGCCTCCGACGAGCGCGAAAAGCGCGCTCTCGGTGAGGAGCTGGCGGACCAGTCGCCTGGCGGTACCTCCGAGCGATGCCCGAATCGCCAGTTCCCGGCCCCTGGCCGCGGCCCTCGCCAGGAGTAGGTTGGCGACGTTCGCGCACGCGATCAGAAGTACGAACAGCACGGCGCCGAGGAGGGAAAACAAGGCAGAGTCCACGTGCGACACGATGTCCGAATGAAGCGGCCGCACATCGGATCCGATTTCGCCGTCCCGGTGATATCGGTGGTCAGCTCGCTGCTGGTCCAGCACGGCGGCCACCTCGTCACCGGCCTGCTCAATGGTGGCCCCGTCCCGGAGCCGCGCCACGACGCGCAGAAACGCTTGGTCGCGGGGCAGGTCTGCCAGGTTGAAGCCGAACGGCGCCCAAACGTCGATATCGGTGGACATCCCGGCCGATGCGGGCATCAGCACTTCGAATGTCTGCGGCATCACCCCGATTACCACTCTCGGGATGCCATTAATCATGACCTCGCTTCCGATCACATCGTCGGTGCCCTCGAAACGCCGACTCCACAGCTCGTGGCTGATCACGACGTTGTTCGGTGCGTGCGGTCCGCCATCGGCCGCCACGAACGTTCGGCCCAGCTCCGATTCGACTCCGAGCACGTCGAAGTAGTTGGCGGTGACCCCCGACAGATGGATCTCCTCGGGCTCTCCCTCTCCGGTCAAGTTGGCGGTGGGTGTATTGTTGAGCGCCGCGATCGACTCGAATGAGGTCGTCTGTTCCCGCAAGTCGATGATGTCAGGCGCCGGGAGCGGTGCCCGCTCGAAACCCATCTTCTCAGACTGGTGCCAGATGAAGACGAGCTGATCCGGGTCGTCATAGGGGAGCGACTGCAGCAGAACCGCATTTACGACACTGAAAACGGCACTGGTCGCACCGATTCCGAGTCCCAGCGTGAATACAACGAGCAGCGCGTAGCCGGGCCGTGTCACAAACATGCGCAACGCCAGCCGCGCATCCTGGAGGATATCCCGTCTTAGAATCGTCGTTCTCCTTGGAGGTCTGAGCATCCTATCCAAGTCCGGAACAGAGCAACGCGCATGCCATCTAGTTGTGTGCAGTCAAATCGTTACCCCACCATAAGATGCGGGCGCTCCGGCAAACTGTTTCGCGAAGAATTGTGTTCGGTTTCGGAACTACCCGTCCCGATCCGCTACGTAGCTCGGGCCGCACGGCGGAGTTTCCCATACGCTCTCAGGTGCTGAAGAGCGGTGGCGCGATCTCCCAACTCCTCACTGAGCCGTGACAGATTGAAGTGCGCGTCGGGCATCTCCGGCCCGGCTTCTACGGCGAGAGTGTAGGCAGTAAGGGCTTCCTCCGGCCGCCCCTGATCTTCCAGGACCACTCCCAGGTCGTAGGCCGCGATCGCGCTGGCGGGATCCGCCTCCAGAGCGAGTCGGTACTCAGCTTCGGCCAGTTCGTTCTCGCCCTGTGACTGGAGAAGAAAGCCTGAATTTACGTGCGCCTCGGCGTGCCCTGGGCTCAGACGAATGGCGCTGCGGAATGCCTGAAGCGCCTGCTCGGGCAGCCGCTCAATGAGGGCGCAGCCCAGGTCGTACCATTCGTCGGCGCTCATCTCCGGATTCTCGCGCTCGACGGCCTTGGCGCGGCGCCGGTCCAGGGACGTGACGCGGGTTTTCTCACTGGGCGCGGCCAGCTCCAGGATCACCTGTCCCGACTCGGGACTCCAAACGGTATTTCCATCCTGGACGATCAATTCGGCGCCGTGCGTCGATATTCGAACCGCCGCCATCGGCCGGCCCGTCGGCAGCTGCGCCCGAAGTCGGCGCAGCGACTGATGAACCCGCCGGTGCGGAACTCCTGCGCTCGCGAGTTCGATCGCGGTACGGATCAGAACCATGTCCTGGAAAGACAGCGAGTAGCGGCTCCCCTTGTCGCGGCCGGGATCGAGCTCAGCCGTAGACGCGTATCGGCGCACCGCCTCCGGCTCGACCCCGAGCAAATCCGCGATATCCCGGGTGCTGTAATCGTTCACCCGGCCAGCCCATCAGCAGCAAGCGTCACGTACCGGATGCCTTCCGGGCCTTCGCCTTCTTCGGCCCCGCAGGTTTCGCTGACTTTCTGTCCTTCGCTTCGCCCTCGGCACCCAGACTGGCCTTCAGAGCCTCCATCAGATCGATGATCTCGCCACCGGAATCAGCCTCCGGCGCCGCGGTGATCTCCTCTCCCTCGATCTTCTGTTCGATCAGAGATAGTACCTTCTTGGAAACCTCGTCCTCGTACTTGGCCGGCTCGAACTCGTCGATGGAAGCCTGTTCGACAAGCTGCACAGCGAGAGCCAGCTCCTCTTTCTTTACTTTTTCCTCGCCGATCGGCACGTCTGCAAAGGCCCGGAGTTCATGCGCGTAATGAAGCTGCACCAGAAACAGACCGTCCTCGATCGGACGGACGAGCACGAGAAAGGCCTTACCGCGCGCGGAGAATCGTCCCAGGGCCGCACGCTTCGTCGTGCGCAGGGCCGCGCTCAGCAGCCGGTATGCCCTGTCACCTCCCCGGTCGGGACCCAGGTAGTAGGCCTTGTCGAGATAGAGCCGCTCGACTTCCGCGAAGGGTATGAACTCAGCGATGTCGATG
>JAZDDE010000391.1:0-4749 GCA_036679495.1 Gemmatimonadota bacterium
CGAATGTCACGCTCGTGCCCTTCGATGGCGAGCTGCTCAGCTGGGCCCAGCTGGGCCTCGAGCGCTATGCCGCGGTTGGTCTCACTGTGAGCAACGCCATGAGCTATGGCGTCGCCAAGCACTATAATACGTCTTTGCTGGTCGCCAGCGGTGCGTTCCACGACACGGATCTGGAGATCCATCCGAGCTCGAGGACGGATTGAGTGTCTCCGGGCAATCGCGAGATCATCCATCGGCGAAGTCCTTCTGCAGCCACCCGAAGACCGAGCGATGCAGGTGCAGCTCGCCGGCCCGGGCCCGGTCGGTCAGGGCCCGGAGGTAGCCGCCGGGAGACTCGACCGGATTGTCTTCACGGGTGGCGCCGCGATCGGCCAGGACGACGCAGACCGCCGCGGCCGGACGCCCCATTGTGACGCAGGCCTCGGCCCAGGCCGATTGATTGATGCCCAAGGGCTGGCGCAGCCAGTGGGCCGCCTCGATGACGTCGTTCCAGCCATAGGGGTTGGAGGTGATCGCTTGGAGGTTCTCGGCGAAGCGCTTGGATCCGATGGTGAGGACCTGGCGCAAGGTAATGTGCTCGATACCGGATCCCCGGATCATGCCGGGCGAGGGCTTGAAGGCTTGACAGGGCGTCAGACGCCGCTCTGATTTTCCTGCCGAACAGGAATTCGAAGAATTACTCTTTCTCCTGAATTGTTGAGTGGTTGTAGTGTTAGAGTGTGGGTAGTTTTGTGCCGCCCGGGAGGAAATTTTACTAGTTTTCGCGAAATTTTTTGAGTCCGCGGTTTCGATTAAAAGTTCTTCCAGCTCGGCTCTCAGGGCTTTTAGAGCCGGCAGGAGCTCCTCGAGGAAGGCCAGGGGGGTCGCGGCTCGGATGGGAGTGGTCAAGGCCTCAAATCGGCTCTGGTGGCCCAAAGCGGCTGCTCGCCGGCCACTGTCGGCCGAGGCTTCGGAGAGCAGCGCGCGAATCTCCCGGCGCTCGTGGCCGATCGCCAGCTTTACTTGCCTCCAGCGGGCCTCGTGGGCCTCGATTTCCTCGCACAGCTGAACCAGCTCGTCGTGACGGCTGGCGAGCGGCGAGAGATCGATCCCGTAGGCAAAGATTAGTCGACCGGATTGGTCTCGCAGGCCCGTGCGACGATGATTGGCGCTATCATTCCAGGCAAGCACGCCGAGCTGGAAGAGTCGGCGCTCCCAGTTGCGCACCTGACGCTCGGTGATGCCGAAGTCCCGAGCCATGCGGGTGACGGACTTGTAGACGATGGGCCGGGTGCCCGATTCCCAGTCCTGATCGTAGGTATGATTGATCAGGTATTCCAGGAACTGGCACAGGATCGGCGTGAAGCCGGCGGCACGGCCGCAGCGCTTGGCGGCGTTCAGTAGGTCATAGCGATTGACGCCCTCTGAGAGGCCCGTAAAGCGCTCCGCGCACTGGCTGGCGCGCCGGGTTTCGGGCGAGCTTCGACGGCTCCCCACGGCGGGCGAGCGGTCGGGAATGTTGTGATCTAAGGCCATCTAACTTCAAGCGGGGGCCCGCCGATCGGGCGCAAAACTCCGTGGCGCGAAGCGCGCTTTTTCTCTTGCGAATGTCGGTGGGGGTCGCTACATTGACGATGTGTGATGTCGTTGTTTGTAGCGGCCTCCGCAAACCACCGCCGCGCCAACGGCGGTGTTTGCATTTCTAGGCCTCCCTCGTGCTTGCCTCCTTTGTTTTGTGGAACCGATAGGCGCCCCTTCGCGGGGGGCGTTGGGCCGTCGGACCCGGCCCCTTGGGGGACTCTTTTCTTCCGAAAAGAAAAACCTTCGAATCGGAAGGAAGGGTCTTCGGATATTCACCTGTGATTTCTCCAATGTCACCGCTCTAACTACCGACGTCAACGGGGAAAATTACGAGAATAGGGCGGTGGTCCCAAAATGATCATATAGCGGAATAAAATAGTTTGTTTGGCCAAAAAAATGTCTTCTCTCGAAGAGATTCATGGAGAGGGCCGCCTCCCTAAGTCTCGAATGATCATCGCCATTCAGAGTCGGAGGTGTCTGGCGTATTTCGGACGGCTTAACCGAGTCGGTTATACCTAGACGGTGGGTACCGGCCGTCGGAGCATGCATCGCACAGCTAGGAACGAGGAGAACGGCGCCATGTGGGGACTTTTGATCCGAGCCTTCAGACGAGACGACGAACGGCGAAGCTTCATCAACGCAGTGCGTGCAGAGCAGCGGGAGGTCTGGGATGAGGAAAGGCGACGTTCCGATGGGGAACGGCCGGCGATCTGCCCGGTTTGCAAGGGCGGTAGGCTGTGCTGGAGCTGCAATGGTAGTCAGCGGGACCGGGATGGAGACTTCTGTGGCGTTTGTAGTGGCACTGGCAGCTGTGACGGCTGTGGTGGATCGGGAGAGAGATAGGACCCGGGATTATGGAAGAAAACGGATATCACTATTTTTTTCGTATCGCTTTTTGACGCATTGAAGATCCAGGGAGGGAGTCAGCTTGATTCGGCACGCTGCTGGTCGATGAGAGACCGCAAAGTGCGCATATCGATTGCCCCTGGGATGACCTGATCGCCGATCACAAAGGCGGGCGTTCCGTTGATCTGGAGCGCCTTGGCGAGGTCGTAGGTGCGCCGGAGCTCAGCCTCGATCGCTGGGTCGTGCACGTCCTGTTGCAGCTGATCCCTATCGATCCCGACGGCTTCGGCGAGCTTCAGTAGGTTCTCCGGAGTGTAGGGGCCTGGGACCTGCATCAGGGCAAAATGGAACTCTTCGTATTTGCCCTGCTTGGCGGCCGCCAGCGCGGCCCGGGCGGCCGTGCGCGACTCGCTGCTGAGGATCGGCAGCTCCTTCATCACCAGGCGGACATTGCCGTCGTCCTTGATCGCCTGGCGCAGCTGCTGGGCGACCGAGCGGCAGAAGCCGCAGCGATAGTCGAAGAACTCCACGATGACGACGTCGCCTTCGGGGTTGCCGATCGCCGGCGATTGGGTGTCGTCGGCTAGGAGAGGGCGATTGGCCTCGAGGGCCTGGCGCAGAGTGTCCGAGGCCTTTGGGCGCTGGCGCTGCTGGTAGAGCGTAAGGGCTTCGACCAGGACCTCTGGATGTTCCAGAAGGTAGACGCGGACCAGGTCGCGGATTGCGAGCTGCTGGCCTGGAGAGAGCTCGCTGGGCGGTTCTTGCGCCACCGCGGGAATGGCAGTGGCCTGCACCAGCGCTAGGCTTGCCAGTAGGGCGCTGACAGCCAGAATTGGAGTTGCGGTGCCGGCGAAGCGCCGGCGGCCATCCCTGGCCGCCGGGCGCCTCGAGAAGGGCCGCAGTGCGGTCCTAGGCGGCCGCAGATGCATGATCGTCGGCACCTTGTTCCGCGAGGTCCTTGCCGTAGGTGATCGCGGCGATCCCAATGAGATCTGCCGCGACGTAGTCGGCTTGGATCGAGTAGGTTTCCCGGTCTTCGCCGTCTTTGGTCTGCCAGGTTCGATGGAGCAGGGTGCCGCGTACGAATACGCGCGATCCCTTCTTGAGATGCCGGAAGACCCGATTGCCAAGGCTTTCCTTCCAGATCTCGACATCACACCAGAACCCTCGGTCCAGATCGTCATCAAATTCCCCGTCCGCATTGGGCCGGGGCACACTGAAGTAGCAGCGCAGGGTGACCAGCTGGCGCTCCTCGCCCTTGACCTGAACAGTTTTCTTCTCGGGCGCTGCGCCGAGATTTCCTATGGCTTCGAATCGGTTCATCACTGACCTCCGTGTTTGCGATACGTCATTCGCCAAAGTGGCTTGGGACAGTCAACTCGATAAGGAAGATAATTGGCAAAAGCTACGTTTTATCGGCCGGCCGGCCGCTGCCGCTTTGCCTGGCGAGCCGTTGCATTTGGCGAACGGTTGAAACCAGCCGCATGTGGTCCTCCAGGCGGGCGGCTTCATAGGTCAGCGTGGCGATCCGGAGGTTAAAGTTGCTGCGGTACTCCTCATAGCGGGCGAAGTCCGCGAGCGCGTCGGATGGCAGCTTCCGCAGATGGCCGGCAATTTCAGGGCTCGAGAGCTCCACGCGACGAGCCTGGCCAGCGGCTTTGGTCCAGCGCCACCGGAGGAAGGTTTGTGATCTGTCCGGATTGCGGGCGATGTAGATCGGTGAATCAGGATAGAGCGACCTGAAATTTTTTACCATTTCACAAGCCTGCCGGATCTCCCGACCGCGCCTCATGACCAGTCGGTCCTTTTGCGCCGCCGCGTCGGTGAGCGTCATAAATTGGACCTGGGTGGTCGTCCAGTCGCCTTCAATGAAATCTGGAACAGGGTCCTTTGGCCGTTGTCCCTTACCCTTAAAGGAGGGCATTTGTCGCTTTTCTTCCCACTTCCGTCACCCCTATGTCCGTCACCTGTACCTCCGTCACCCACTCTATTCGGCCGCGATGCCCCCGCGCAGGGCGGCCGCGGCCGCCTCCAGGTCCGCTGGATCAATCTCGCCCTCGACGCTTGCGGAGGACTGCGCGGGGGAGGGGCTTGGCGCAATGGAGAACCGCGGTATCTTCTCTCGCGTGACGATCTCCTCTGGAACCGGGCCTAGCTTCCCCTTTGCGTTCTCTGCTCGCTGTGTGCCCCGTAGGAAATCCTCTCGCGTGGCGCCGCTGAAGCGATAGCGCTGCGGCAGCTGCAGAACATGCCGGAAACGCCGTTGAGCTAAGCGCAGGAGGCGCTCACGTTCGTCGCGCGCGATGATGGCCGTATGATTTGCGCTTAGAATCGCCACGGCCA
>JAZDDE010000392.1:0-16544 GCA_036679495.1 Gemmatimonadota bacterium
GACACGAGTTTGAGGTCTCGCGATCCGAGGCGGTCTAAACTGTCGGTGTCATTGGGGCCGACCAGCAGGAATACGGCGTCGGTGCCACTCAGTCTGTCCGCGGCAGCGGCGTATTCGAGCACTCCCTTCGGCTTGATCAGGCGTGATACCATCGTAACAACAACGGAAGACGCGGATATTCCCAGCCCCCTGCGCGTCCGCTGCCGAAGGTCGGTAGGTAGCTGATCGACAGACAGTAGATCCGTTCTGATTCCGGACCCGGCAATCACAGTCGTTCGGTCGGCTGACAATACTCCTGCGGCGACGAGTTCGTCGGCATCGGTCTGATTCTGGAGAATTGTCAGATCCGAGCGCCTCGCAGCACGCTCTATTCCCGCTACGTAAAGGTAGCGTAAAGCCTTGATCCCACGACGTTGAGAGGAAAACAGCGATCCGAGACCTGGAATGGTCCCGATGACGACCGGGACGCCAACGCTGCTCGCGGCCAAGCGTCCCCAGACACTCGGTTTCGTGGAAAACGTGTGAACCAGATCGGGCTTGAGCCGACGAAACATCCGTCGGAGAATGAGAAACGAGCGCGCATCGGCTGCTGGGCTCAAGCCGCGAGACAGTGGATATCGAAAATAAGGGAATCCGTTTGCCTCGAAGCGAGCCTTGAGATCGCCGGATCCAGCAGCCGCCAGGTCGTAGCGGTCTCGGAGTTCCAGCATCAATTCGAGCCGTTGGTCAACGTCAACTCCGCCGACAACCAGCACCCGCGGCTCGGTGCCTACCGACGGCCAAGACTCCGTCCCACGAGGGCTCATCGTACCACTACCTCGGGAACTGCTGAAACTGAGCGTCCGGATAATATAAATTTCTCATTGGAACGAAAATTACTCTCGACAGCGTAGAGATCGCGAAACGATAACTGTTTACTATGATTATACTTGTCAATTACGTACAGATCCTTGTCAATTAGGTACAGATCTAGCGTAGGTTGGGACTGTCGTCCACTGACTCAAGGCAAACCCGGCGAAAGTCGGGGACGCAAAGTCACGAGGCTACAGCTATCGATGCGATAGCCATGCCGGTCGGGCCGCCAGTGGAACCACGTCAAGGTCCGTGGTGAGCAACGAAGCCGTCCGCAGAATTCCGCGGGCTGCTTCGAGCGGTGGACGAATGGGGCGCCGGATGGGCGCCAGTTCGTCACTCGTCGCCACGGAGACAGCCACATGCGGATCCCTTCCCTCGCCCGCGCTCGAGCGAATCGGGCCCAAAGCCCAGCCAAGTCAGAGCGTCCGGGGTACCTTACGGCACGTGCGGGGTATCTAATGGTCATGACCGCGGGACTACTCTTTCTCTTGACCGGGTGCAGCACCGCTGCCGTAAGCGGTCTCGATGGTGCGGCACAGGTCGTCGATTCCGCTGCAGTGGTTCAGGTGATGTTCACATCGAGTCAACTCTCGGTCGCGACGGGCCAGTCAGCCCAGCCCGAAGTCCACGCCCTCGCCGAGGACGGATCCGTCGTTCCCTTCGCTACGTTCGAATGGACATCGTCAGATCCGGCAGTGGCGCAGGTCTCAGGCTCGGGCACGGTGGCCGGGGGCTCGGCTGGCGGGGCTACAATTGCGGCGCGATTCATGGAGCACGAGGCTGAATTGTCCGTCTCGGTCACCAACGGTTCCGGCGCCTTTGTTCCGGCTTTTCCGGGAGCGGAGGGATTTGGGGCGATAGCCCTGAACAACTGCCGGTCGAAACCCGTGCGTATTCACCGCGTGACGAACACGAGCGGAAGGGGGCCGGGCAGTCTGGCCTCCATACTGGCCGACAAGGTATCGAGTGCGGCATACGATATCGTCGTGTTCGAGACCGGCGGCACGATCACGGTCGGTCAGGGGATGGTACTGGACGAGGCGTGCGTATACATCGCCGGACAGACGGCGCCGGGCGGCGGTGTGCAGATCCGTGGGCCCAACGACCCCAACCACCAGGTGACGCCGTTTCGAGCCGACCGAGCCCGCTCGGGCCATGACATCGTCATTCGGTATCTCAGAGTTCGCGTCGGAAAGGGCACACCGGAAATCGCAGACAATATACAACTGGCCGGCAGCTACAACGTGGTGCTCGATCACATCTCCACCGCATTCGACAACGATAAATCGATTCTGATCTCGCCGGCCGATCTGAACCAGGGTGCCCTCCAGTCGGATCACATCACCATTCAATGGTCGCTCATCACTACCTCCCTGATGCCGCACAGTACGGGCAGTCCGATCGGCTCCGATATCAATGAACCGGACATCAAGGACATTTCGGTACACCATAACGGTTTCATCCACAATTCACACCGCAATCCCTTAATCAAGCGCGTCAAGTGCGTGGAAGTAGTGAACAACGTCGTCTACAACTACAAGGCGAGGGTTGGAAAGAGCTTTGACGACGCCTGCATTGACTATGTGGGTAACTACTATCGCAGAGGGCCCTGGAGCAATGAGACGCAGGTGCTTCAGCATGGCATCCAGGAAAATCCGACCAACCCCGCCAAGAACTTCGTGCTGGACCCGAGCCTGTATCTCAGCGGCAACATCGCCGAGCACAAGAGTCAAGCATCACAGACCGAACTCGTCAACTATGTCGGCGACCGGTCAGGTCCCCTGCCGGCCTCGGCGTTCCGATCTTCGCGTAGGGCGCATCCCGTCTTTGAAGTGGAGGAGCACTCGGCGGGGGAGGCGTTCGAAAGGGTCCTGGACGAAGCCGGGGCGTCGCTGCGGCTTACATGTGCGGGCGAATGGGTTCCAGCTCGCGATGGTCTTGATCAGCGGCTGGTCGCGGACGTGCGCAACGGTTCTGGGCCTTCCGAAGAGTCGCAGTCGGACCACCAGGCGGATCACGGAGGCTACCCGTCACTGCAGTCGGGCTCTGGCTGCCTCGACTCGGACTCGGACGGAATGCCGGACGAATTCGAGAACCGCTGGCAGCTCGACCCCTATGATCCGGGGGACGCGGCCGGTGATCTCAACGCGAACGGTTATCTGAACATAGAGGAATACTTGAACGGTAGAAGCCCGCGCTGAGAGGCTGATCAGTCCCAACCGAAGTCCACGCCCAGCAGCTGGTATAGGCGCATGTTGTGGGGGCGAAAATAGGCGGCTAGATGCTCCCGTACAGCAGGGCTTACTGCGGATTCTCCTGGCGGCGACGCGTTGTGCACCCTGTTTGAGGACAGGGCTCGTTCTTGGCGCCCGAGAAACCGATGGACTCGCCGCAAGCAGGTATCCGGATCCGAGTACTGATCTTCCGCGCGCAGGATGAGAATCTGGTCCCGTTTGAAGTGGCGCAGCCATCGATCAAGCTGATCGGCATATCGACCCCGCGTCAAATACGAGAATCTTTGTGCGTTCTTGGCATCCGGATCGGCTCTCGCGGAGGTCGGTGACTCGCCTTCGATGCGGCTTTCTTCGGCCGTCAACGCATCCGCGAAAGAAAGACTCTCTCGACCGAGAACGCATTCATGCCGGTAATGCGAGAAAGCTCGGTCGATCGGGTTCCTTAACAGAATGATTAGCCGAACGTCCGGTAGGTGGCTGGCGACCCGTGGCGGCACCAGCGGATGAACTAGGTAGTAGGGTGTGGACTCCCCCGTGATAGCGTCTCGTTTTCCCAAGCGCCGGATCGAGAGGGAAGACGGAAAATGAGACCTGTACCAGCGAAGACCCCGGTTGTAATTGAAATCGAAGAAATGAACTTCCTTGTGAGACGCGGGCAGAATGTCCGGGTGCTCCGCCAGGTATCGGTAGAGTGACGTCGTACCCGCGCGCTGCGCACCGATGATGATGAAGTCGGGCATGGACTGAAGCGCCGCAGGAAGGAGTCCAGCGGGACGCGGCTTGATACGCCGAAGGAGGCCGCCGGCCCGCGGCCTGAGCCGGGCTTGATAGACGCTAGGCACGCGGATAGCCATACGCGCTGTTAAGCCAACCTCCGAGAACCGCAAACATCAGGCGGGTGGGTCGGCTCAGGGTCGGTGGCGTAGAGGGAGGCGGATGGACCTCGATCTGCCTCTGAAACCGGACCCGATTCCCCCCAACCATGTGTCCTGTGTCGAACGGCGCCCGTTCGGCCAACCGCTGCACGACCGGGGTCATGTCCCGACCGAGAAACCGGCCAATTTCCTGCACGGTACTATCGGGATCCGCCTGAAAGTCCTCGAACCGAATGCGGCAGTAGCGGGCCTTCCCCACCAGCCGGCCGACGCACGCGGCGGCCAGGTTGGCCGAAACCCATCCGATCAGACCGCGAATTGTCCGAAACCGCCTCTCGGCCCTCCGGCCCTCGAGGGCCCAGTTGCTGCCGGTCCGAGTGAGCGAATCAAGCGTGGATCGACCGTCCCGGACCAGGTGCAGGAAGTAGACCTCTTCCCCACCCAGCCGGCTGAGCGCAAGCGGGCGGCCCAGTGTGAGGCGAGCCGACTTTGATGAATCCACGATCAAATTGCTTCCCGACCGCCGCCTTACGAAACTTGCGACGACACGATGGTACTCGGCGTAGGCATCTCGCAGCGGCGCGCCGAGAAGTCCGAGCATCAGGAACGGCAGTGTGGACGCTTTTTCGACGGAGCGGTTCAACGCCGCCCTGGGGGTTGGCAACTCGCGCGACTGCAACATGTCTGCCCAGAAGTCGCACTCGTCGTAAGGCTTGCCGCACGAGCAATCCCGTCCCTGCGTCCAGTCCTCCATTGCGAAGGCCGCCTCACCCACGCTGACCAGATCCGGATGAGCCGACAGGACCGCGCTGAGCACCGTGGAGCCGCTTCGGCCGTAACCACCGATATACAGGGTTTCCGATTCCACAAACTCAGTCATAGAACCGTTCCGTCGCCTCGGATGGCCGACAAGTACAGCGCTGCCTCTCTCTCCCCGATTCTCTCGATGGAAAACTGCTCGGCGTCGAAACCCTCATGGCGCGAAGCCCTGACGCGCAACTGTGCGTCACCTGCGAGCCGGGCCATCGCATCGCCGATCGAGCCCGGGTCGGAGGGATCGGCCCAAAGCCCGTCGATTTCAGGTCGGACGATCTCTGTCACTTGACCGAAGTTGCTACATATAACCGGGAGGCCGGCGAGCATGGCTTCTACCACAACGCGCGGCTGGCCTTCGTAGTGAGTGACGAAAGCCAGCATATCGCTCAGGCGATACACCGATCGTAGCTCGGCGTGGTCCACGAAACCCAGAAACCGGACGCGGCTCTCGATTCCCAATTCCTGGGCAAATGCCCGCAGAGGCTCCAGCCGAGGTCCGTCCCCGACTACGAAATAGTACAGGTTTGAATGATCGCGCATAGCCTCTTTGAAGCCGAGCATCATCCCATCGATGTTCTTCGCCGCAATCAGGCGCCCGACTGTCAGCAAGCTGACGGCACCCTCCGGAAGCGCAGCGTATCCAAAACGGCGCGCGGCATTTTGCAGCTCAGATTCGCTCGGTGGAGCACGGAAGGTAGATAGTTCCTCCTTATTCGGGATGACCGAGACCGCGCTGGGAGCGGCTCCTCTTACGGTGGCGAATCCGACCCCATCGCCGCTAACGGATCTGATTCTGGTTGCCCGCCTGAACAGGTATCGCCAGCAGCGCTCGGCCAGCCAGCGAAGGCCCAGCGAGTATGTCCAGCGCATAGCGCGGCCGTAGTCGCTGTGGAGAGACAGCACAGACGGGAGACCGACCCGGCGAGCCGCAAGGACCACGGGCAGACCGAACTTCAGGGGAGTTCCGAAAGTCTGCACGATAAGACTCGGCGTCTCGCTTCTGGCCAGGCTGAGTATCACACGCGTGGCTTTGGCCATGAGCAGAAGCCCAACCACTCGCCGGGGAACGAACGCCGGAGTTCGAATCGTCAGCGGGTGGACGTGAACGGACCTGTAGTGTGTGCGGGCGGTCAACGCCAGCTCGTCCATGGACACAATGTGCACCGCCTCGAACGCGTTGGCCGGATTGAAGAAAGCCTCGATGGCAGTGGCGCTTTTGCTGCCCGCGCGACGAGAGAACGGACCCATTACTGCAATCACGCTGGGCTTGGCAGTCGCGGTCTTTGAGGCCGCGTGCTCAGGCGCTGGAGAGCTCATCGTATAGAGAGATGTGTCGGCCGGCGACGTGTCTTACAGAGAACCGATCTTCGACGGTTTGGCGCGCGAGTCGGCCCGGACGGTCGCTACGTTGCGCAGCCCCCAGCGTCGCCCTCAGCAATGCCTCGAGATGCTGCTGGCTCGTAGCCGGAAACAGCCAGCCATTGACTCCGTGCTCGACGACGCTGCGATGGCCAGGCAGGTCACTGACGAGTGGCGGTACGCCCGTGGCCATCGCCTCTAGGAGTGCCATCGACAGTCCCTCCTGGCGCGACGGAAGGACGAACAAGTTCGCGGCGGCCAGGAGGGCTCTGATATCGTCCCTTGGACCCAGAAACTCAACGCCGGGGGGCTCCAGTTCGGCCGCGAGGCCCTCAAGGCGATCGAGTTCGGGTCCGCCTCCAACGATGAGCAGCCGGCCTCCGGCGTCGCTCATCGCGGCTTTCCAAGCGCGCAGGAGCAAGTCTACCTGCTTGAGGGAGATCAGGCGGCCGATGAAAACGGCCGTCGGCGTATTCTCGTCGATATTTAGACCGGAACGGGCTGCCGCCCTTTGATCGATCGTCGGAGGCCTGAACGACTCAGTATCGACCCCATTAGGAATCCGATCGATTCGCCCCTCCGGAATGCCCAACGCTCGGAGTTGGGCGGCGACCTCGTCCGTAATGGCCGTATACCGGTGGACGTATCGGCGCATGAGCGTTAGGCGCAACCGTCCAAGGGCCGAGGCGGACCTCTTGTGAAGCATGGCTTCGCCGTGAATGGTCGCAACCAACTTTCGGCCCAGGACTCGCATGATGAGGCCAACGAGGAGTGGCGTGTCGATGTTTTGGACGTGAACGATTCTGTAGTTGCGAAATCGCGTGGCCAGTTGGAAGATCGAAGAGAGACCGAAGGACAGCGATCCCAGTTTTCCGACCAGCGGCAGGCCAGCACGCTGCACCAGGAACCCGGTCAGCATTTCGGTCGACTGTGTGCCGGGCCATCTGCGCGTCAAGACAACCACATCCACGCTTTCCCTTCGGAGGGCCGTACATAGACCGTGTGTGGCCGTTTCCGCCCCTCCGACGACGGGCGAAAAGCTGGAGATCAGGTGGCAAACCTGCAGGGGCCGAATTTGCACCGGTGCGTGCACGATGGGCTGTATCGGACCGGTTTTAGAGCGAACCGGTCTTGGTAGGCAGATCGAGTTCACGATTTGCAGTGCCGAACCCGTTGGCCAGCTGACTTGCGGCGACGGCCAGCCCGAGAAGAATCCACAGTATCTTTTCGCGCTGATTCGGGGAATACCACCCGTACGCAAAGATGTGCAGAAGCAGTCCGGCGAAAATTGCCTGCGCCATCGCGTATGTCGGCGTCGCCGGTCTGGACTTCGTTCGACGAAGGACCTTGATCACAGCTACAAGCCCTGTGCCCAAGACGAATAGCCACAAACTGGCACCGATGATCCCGAGATCGGCCAGCATACCGATATGGCTGCTGTGTGGACTGCGGCTGCTGCGATACAGCTTGTCGCGCCTGTGGACACGGAATTGATAGTCGTCCCTGAACAACACCCCGTAGTTGTTGTATCCGGCCCCGATTATCGGATGGTCAGCGGCTATCTCGAGTCCGATGCGCAGATGGTACCCACGTCCTGACATGGGCTGCGATCGATCGGTCGGGGCCACGGTGTCCATGATGTATGGGATGATCGTCTCGCTCCTTTTTGATAGGGCCTCCCAAGGCGTAAACTGGATGGCACCCACGGTGCCCCCGATCAGCAGCGCGACCAGCCACCCTCTCGCCGTGCGGCCCCGGAAGGAGGCCACGACCATTCCGCCCACGACCAGAGGTAGGAGCAGGAGATTCAGCCGCGAGAGCATTTGGAGAACAGCTAGCGAGGCGACCCCCACGTAGCCGAGCCCGATCAGCTTCCAGAGCGTGTGCTGCTGCGAGCGGAAGAGGTAGAAACCGAACGGAACGATGGTCAGCACAACGAGGGCCGTCGAGTTGACTCCGCCGGCGATCTCGTCACCGGCCCTGATGGCGCCGGTGGCCGACTGAAATTGGGTCATTAGGGCAGCGGCGAGGGCCCCCACGACCAGCGCCTTGATGATCAGATCCAGGCGCTCCCAAGACCCGGATACATCGATTACGAGGAGACCAAGCACGATCATCTGGACCATCTGAATGGTGCCGCTTCGGACTCTCAGCGGAGCGGGGGCCCAGAGCTGGGAGGCCATGATCATCGCCAGCAGGAGAATCGAGGCCAAGAAGAACGATGTCGAAATGACCGGCTTCCAGCTCTCCTTGAGTACGAGCTTCCGGAGCATCCAGGCCATGGCCACGGAAACCCCAAGCACACGCGTGGCTGTGAACTGGCCTGCTACCCACACAATGTTCTCGACTGGGATGCTCAGCACGAGCACGAGCACCCCCAGTATCGGCTTGTATAATATCAAGGCTCCGACGCCGATGCCGGCCAGGGCCATCAGGGAACTCTGGTAGTCGGCACTCGCGAATATGCCGAAAGCCGCAGCAGACGTGACCAACATAAGGGCGACGACTAGGCCTGCGGAATGGCTCGGCGCGCGCGCGGTGGTCATGTTCCGTTCTCAGGCTTCTGTGAGGGTGGAGGCGTCCAGCGATCCCAGCGACCGAGGCGCTTTAGAACCTGCCGACGCACTACCCGCAGGCCGGTTCGGAGGTTCGAGAGTAAGAGCGACGGCTCCCGCGCAGCCAGGCGCAGGCGCTCCGCCAAGCTCCGCAGGCGATAGGTCCAGTATCTGTTCGACCGCAATACGTTGAAGTTGCAGTCCACGACCAGGCGGCGCGTTGCCCGGAACGATTCGCTCAGCCTGATGAGCTGTCGGGCGACCTCTGATTCGGGATCTTGAACAAAGGCCATCAGGAGGTCGAACCGCTCGCCGCCCAAGCTTGGGGCCTCCAGTTTGCCAGCCCGGCCTGTCTCGTAGATATGCCGCATCGAATCGCCGCTGGAGTCGGCCCCGGCATCCGAGGTCAGGAGATGGAACCTTCCGCCCGGGTACGTGCGCCGCGCGGCTCGGGTGCCGATTTCGGCGAACCCCGCCGTATCCGGCTCGAACATGAGCAGAATCCGCGGATCGCCCGTCTCGCCGCCTCCAGCGAGCTGCTTGTCAGGCTGGCTTGCCAGCAGGTAGCGAACCTGAAACTCGACCGCGCGGGCCTCCGAAGCCTGAAACTCGTCCCTGAAGCGCGCTAGAATCTCGTCCGTGCCTGCTGGTCGGGGCGTCGTCAGCAGGATGTTCCGTTCCTCATCCGAGTCTACTTCCAAGTCGATGAGTACCTCTCCCTCGGGAGAAGCCGCGACTCCGACCGGGAGCCGGTGCTCGTCGTGGAACCTGATGTACTTGTGCCGCTGCGACCGAATCGCGGTCGCACGCCCCGTCTGTAGCATGAGCCTGGCATCGCACCGAAAGTAGCGGCGGGCCTGGCTCGGCGGCTGTTCGCCCCGCACGACGACGGCCAGAGACTCGCCATCGATGCTGGCCTTTATCGATTCGGTGTCAGGGATTCTTGCCAGATCGAGCAGGGTCGGAAATAGATCGAGCGAACTCATTGGACGGTCGATCCGCCTCGACTCACAGCCCGGGGCCTGGATGTACATCGGGATCAAGACGTTGTCGTCGGTCAGCACGAGATCGTGCGACAGACGGCTCTTGGCCTCCCACTCGGAGGTCATTCCCTTCGCCGGATCGGGAAAGCCGTGATCGGAGCACAGGATGGTGATCGTGTTGTCTCGCGTGAAACCGGCCCGAATCAGACTTGCGTGCGCATCGGCGACCCGCTGGGAGATGTCCGGGTCCACGATCAGCTCTTTCGACTCGTTTCGAGTCTGAGGGTTGAAGTGGAAGAACATGAATGCCGGCCTCGGAACGTCCGTCTTCAGCACCTCACGAAGCAGCTCGTTCAGATCCTGGTTGGACCATTTCAGACCGTGCTTGAGGTGGCTCGGCCAGAGTGCCTGCGGCACCGGGTCCAGCATGTTCTTGAACTTGAGCCGGGTTTCCTGGCCCCGAAGGAAGGCGTACGAAGCATATCCGTGCCGTTTCAGCACGTTCGAGAGCGAGTGGTAATGGCGATTGTCGAATCTGAAGTCGTCGTAGTTGCGGGCGAGGAAGTACGCCGGGAGACCCGTCATCATCGCCGTGACGGACATGATCGTGCTGGGGGCCGTCGTGACGCAGTGCGTGAACTCCACCGCCTCATTTCCGAAGGCTTCCATGTACGGAAGCCTGCCGCGCACATCCGCATCCGTCGGATAGGTACGGATGCTGTCCACAAGCAGCCACACGATGTTGGGGTACGGCATCACGTCCCGGTTTTACGTCCGCTGGACGGACGGGCGAACAAGGCCGATGCGGTCTCAAGGTCGGCGACGTCGTCTACCTCGGCCCAGCGCTGCTCCGCGACCGAACACACGCTGACATAGTATCGATCGAGGAGACCGCCGAGCACCAGGTCGGCGAACACACGCTCGCCCCCCTCTGTCACGGCGGTGTCGAGGGCGGCAGCCATCGAGCTGGCCAGATCGCTATCCAAGAACTGAATGCCGGCGCACTTGTGTGTCAGGTCCGCGGTACGAGTCTCGGGGTCGCGGACGAGTTCTACTCGCTCGAGCCGCATCGACCGTCCCGGCTGAAGGAGGATCCCTTCGTCGAGGCCCGCCGAAATCGGTACGCCGGCCCATGCGGAACGGGCGCCGGCCGAGCTCCGTAGCGCGTCCAGCACAGGTGAATCGAACACGATGTCACCCTCGATCAGGGCGATCGGTGTGTCGAAATAGTCGCGAGCGAGCCACAGCGAGTATGCGGTATTCGTCTCGCCGAACCGTTCGTTCTCGACGTAGCGAATCTGGAGACCGCCAAAGTGGCTACCAGCGAAAGCGCGGATGGCCTTTGACCCGTAGCCGACCACGAGGATGGCCTCCCTGAAGCCGGCTTCAGACAGAGCAAGGAGAGATCGCTCCAGAATAGAGACACCCCCCACATCCAGCAAACACTTGGGAATCTCGGCTGTCAGTTCACCCAACCTCCGGCCGCGTCCCGCAAGCAGCAGAATGGCTCGTTCAGGACTCCGTGCTTCCATCAGTCCAATGCTCCTCTCATTAACTCATCTCGGTCAGTAACGTCCATCCGGGTTTTTGCTTCAAGATTAGTGCTAGGCGCGCGCGCCAGCCTTCGGTAAAGGTCCGAGTAGGCGTCCAACGAATACTGGACGGCAAGATTCCGCTCTGCCCAGCTCCGCGCCTGTGCGCCGATACGGGAGCGTAGATCCCCGTCGTCGAGCAGCTCGATGACGCGTTTCGCCAGAGATTCGGGGGTGGGGTCCGCCGTTACGTACTGGGTGCCCGGCGTTCCGAACTCCTCAGGCAGGCCAAGGAACGGCGTAAGAACGGACGGCAGGCCGGAGGCCATGGCTTCGAGAACGACGTTGCCCATCCCTTCGCGCTGGGACGGAAAGACGAACACGTCGGCCGCTCTCAAGTAGTCCCCCGCGTTTGACACGACGCCGGTGAACACGATCTGGTCGGACGCGCCTGACTGCGCTACCAGGATATCGATCTTCTCCGCGTACTGTGTGTGTTTGGGATCCGCCTGGTCCCGCCGAGGTCCGACGACGACCAGGCGGGCGGCCGGGTGAGCACGCACGATGTGCTTGAAGGCGACCAGTAGCCTGTCCAGGCCTTTTCTCGGGGTGACCGATCCGATGAACAGTAGAACCGGGCCTTGCTCCGCGAGCCCCAGACGCGTTCTCAGCGCCTGAACCTCGTCCGGCCCGCGGGCAGGGCGAAAGATGTCCACGTTTACACCATTCGGGATTACGTCGGCCCGTTGGGTCAAACCGAGGCGCCGGTAGTATGATTCCATGAACTTGCTGCTCATGACGAGCTGATCGAAGTCGGACAGCGGCCTGCGGCGGCGGCGCACCTGGATCGCGCGGCGCCACCGATTCGCCGAAAACTCGCCCACCAAAGTTCCCGTGAAAACGACTGGGATTCCGGCCCGCCGCATCCGCCGTACCGATCCCGAAAGCTCTGGCGTCGCCGTTAGATAATGTGCCACGTCCGGTCGTATCTCGGCGAGTAGCGGGCCGACCGCCGCACCGAATGTCCGGTTCCGGCGTCGTGACTTGATATCGGGTAGAACGATGCGATGCACCGGCGTCCCGTCGTGATCTTCTGTGGGAAGCCGGTCGCCTGGACGTCGCCCGGCCCAGGTCATCGGGATATCCGCCAGGCGGGCCTTGATGGTCGTGGGGGTGCCGCACACGACATCGACATCGATGCCGCGGCGGCGCAGGCCCGGAAGGTAGCGCTGGAAGCGCAAGGCGGCACCGGAAAAGGTGGGTCGATACGATTCGATCACCAGGGCGACCTTGATCCGGCTCAAGACAGCACCTCGTCCAGTACGGCGCATACACCTTCAGCCGTCCGCTCGGCGGTAAAGCGGTCGGAGACTATGCGGCGTGCCTGCGCGCCGAAACGACGCCGTAGCTCGATGTCGCGGAGCAAGCGTGAGGCCGCCCGCGCGAGCGCGGCCACATCGCCGACCTCCACCAGAAATCCGGTCTCGCCGTCGACCACCGTCTCGCTCACCCCGTCCGTAGCATAGGCTACCGCAGGAAGCTGACTGGCCATGGCTTCGATGACCGACCGAGGGTGTGGATCTCGGACGGCCGTGTGCAGATACAGGTCCGCTCCCGGGAGGAGGAGCGGGAGGTCTTCGCGCATCCCCACAAGAACGACCCTCGGCGCGAGGCCGAGCCGCTCGCTTATCTGCCTCACCCGGGCCGTGTAGGCTGCGTCACGGTCGGTACGCCCGAACAATATCAGTACGGACCCCGGGTACTTGGCGGCCAGCGATTCGAAAGCGCGGACGGCATCCAGCTGGCCCTTCCGGCGGTACAGGTTGCCCACGTGGACGAGAACGTGTCCGAGTTCGGTCACGGGAATTTCCGCGAGACCCGCAAGCCGCCGCCGGGCCGCACAGCGATCTGCAACGAAGTTGGCCATTTCCAGACCGTTGTGTACCACGACAGGAGCTCGGCGACAGTACGGACGGTAGGAGTTCGCGGTCGCCATCGACACCGCAATTAGCGCGTCCGCGTACTTCAGGAAGGCGGTCTTTCGCCAGCCAGCAGCGCCCGCCATTTCGCGCAGATGGTATACGAAGGGAATCCGCGCGGCTTTGGCCGCGATGAGCGCGTTCTTGGACACCCCGCTGGCACTGTTGCCGTAGACCAGGTCCACCCCTCGGCGGCGCATCAGCAACCACAGCCGGGGAATGGACTGTTTGGTGAGCGAACGCATTGAGTGCCCCCTCGTGCCAAGCTCGGCCAAGTGCGCCACCAGAGATCCGGAACCGGGATACACGACCTCCGCTTCAAAGCGCGGTGGGAGGTGCCGAATGAGGTGCAGCAGGCTCACGTTAGGGCCGATCCACTGAGTCGTGTGCGTGACGAACAGGACCTTCACGACTCTCCGATCGGGCGACCGAGCAGGTCCCCGTAGAGCACTCGGTACTGACGATCCACAACCTCGGGCGAGAATTCCTCAAGCGCTCGGGTCCGAGCCGCGCGACCGAGTCGATCCCTTTCTGCCGGCGCAGCGAGTAGTTCATCCAGCACTTTGGCTATTGCCCCTACGTCGCCAACGGGGACCAATCGGCCTTCGACCCCGTCATGGATCTGTGATTTGGAGATCTCGGGAATTGCCGACGCCACGACCGCTAGTCCGCTGGCCATGGATTCCAGAACAGAAATCGGCAGCCCCTCGCGCTCCGATGGGAGGACGAAAAGGTCGACCGCCCGCATGTAGTCGTGCACGTTGTTCGCCAGGCGATCCACGAAATTCACCTTTCCTGACAGAGGCGGGACCTCGGCCAACGCCCTCATCCGCGAGACGTAGTCGGAATCGTACTTGGAGGACGGGCCGAGCACGATCAGGCGCGCGTCGGGATGTCGGTCTGCGACCGAGCCGAACGCATCGAGGAGCCAGTGGAGTCCCTTTCGCTTGTTGTACCCTCCCACGAACAGGACCATGCAGCCCTCTTCGGGAAGTTCGAGCCGACGGCGTATCCGTAGTCTTTCCGCGTCGTCCGCGGGCCGGTACAACTCTGTATCGACCGCGTATGGGATACGGTAAAGCCGGCCTCCGTCCAGGTGCGCCTGCCGGTATGCGTCTCCCAGCGCCACCGACTTGGCCACAAATGCGCTTCCCCGTTTGTAGAGCAGGTACCGAAGACGACAGCCGAGTACGGCCCGATTGCCGCATCGGCCGTCCCGGAGGGTGATCGGATCGTCCGAGCCGATCAGTGAGGACTCGAGGACGACGGGCTTCCCCAATGCGCGCGCGAAAGGCACGGCCATCAGGTTGAACAGTGATGCGCAGTTGAACACATGTAGCACGTCAAACTCGCGGCGCATCAGGTACAGTTTGGGCCACAGCCGGCGCGCCAACGCTAGTGCGGCCGTGCCGGGCAGCCGGAATCGGGGAGACCGGTCGCCACCGGGCACGGCGATCGGAATCACCCACTCCGGGAGGTCCGGAGCCACTACCACCCCGGGCGCAACGGCACCGATCAAATGAATCCCCACCCCGCCGTCCGCGAGACGACCGGCGTACCGGAGAGCAGCCAGCTCCGCGCCCCCGTAGACGGGAGGCAGGCTCGCGTTGACAAAACATACGCGGGGAATGCTCAGGTTTGCTTTCAATCGTTCCTTCGACGGGCAGCGGATGTCCGGGGCTCGATGGTTCGGGCAACCGCCGTGGCCAGCCGGCCCAGCGCGGCCAGCCCCGTTCCCGCACCCGCGCGCCCCCGCTCCCTGTGCTGCCCTGCCTGCAGAGTCCAGGACCGTCCGAGGGGCCGGATTGCCGACAGCCAGCAGCCGAAGCGACGGAAAGCCCTATGGCTAGAAAGACGCCAGTACATTTGGGCTTCCTCTCGCCGCATTTCGGGCATCCACTCATGGCTCTTCGATCCCGGGTGGACGGCGAACCGGGACAGCACCCGTTCGGTTGTCGCGATACTCGCTCCGGATGCCAGGGCCCGATTGCACCATTCCATATCCATAACGTACTGGTAGCGTTCGTCCAGCCCGCCCGCCGAATCCCACACGCTTCGGAGCCAGAACATCGAGGGCTGGTAGAAGTGGAAGTCGTGGCGGGGTCCGTCCCGGAGGATCCGAAACCGATGTATCGGCCCCGGATCGGTGGGCGAGGAGATCTTGAGTTGCCGTACTTTTACGCCATCGATTTCTACTTTCTGCATCGCGCCCAGAAAGATGCCGCACCCGCTGGAGCCCATCTCCTCGGCCACGAGCCCGAGTGCATCCGGAGCGTAAACGTCATCGCTGTTCAGCCAGGCGAGTATATCGCCTGACGCTCTTGCGAATCCCTTGTTGATCGCCTCACTCTGGCCGTTGTCTTGCTCACTGACCCATCCCGCTAGCCACGGCTCGTATCGCCGAATGATCTCCAGGCTACCGTCGATGCTCCCACCGTCGATGACGAAGTACTCTAGATTCGAATAGCATTGAAGCAGAACGGATCGAATCGTCTCCTCAAGGAACTCCGCCTGGTTGTAGGACGGCGTAACCACCGTAATACGCGGTCTGCTTGCCATCTCCCGGTCGTCAGCCTGCGCCGACTCCTCGGTCCACGGCCAGCCGGATAGGCCTGCGCGTGGCTTCGGAAGCTGCTCGAGTAGCGACGCACTCGATCTGAGGCTCATTAGCCTGCGCAACCTCGGTTCTGGATCAGACTTTCATACAGGCTCGAGTATCGCTCCGCCTGCTGTCTCAGTGAGTACAATTCCACAGCGACCTGACGAGCCTTCAGACCCAGCTTTGCAGCCGTTTCGCGACGACCGACGACATCGTTGATGGCGCGGGCCAGATCACCGGCGTCTTCTGGACGGGCCAGGCTCCCCGTAATCCCGGGCCTCACCATGTCAGGAATCCCTCCGACCTCGAACCCGGCGACGGGTGTGCCGCACGACAACGCCTCGAGCACCGTAGTCGGCAGGTTGTCGGCGACCGACGGTATCACGAATACGTCAGCGGCGCTGTACACGATGGACAGCAGGCGATCGTCGGCCGTGTACTCGACGTGACGTCCCGCGACTCCATCCGGCCGGGCCGCCCCGCCCTTGCCGACGGTGAGGAGGAAGGGCTCAACGTTCTGGCCTATCATTATTTTCAAGGCTCGATGAAGATATACCATTCCCTTTCGCTTACTTGCGACTGATTCGGCTACGAACAGGATCACCGTTGCGCCGCGTGGAATCCCCAGCATATCGCGGGCCGCATCCATGTCCCGGGGAGCAAAAGCTTCAGTGTCGATCCCGTACGGAATGACCTCTACAGTGAAGCGACCGAACAGAGCGCTTCGTCGGGCTTCCCTAGCGAGCCATTCGCTGGG
>JAZDDE010000393.1:0-2249 GCA_036679495.1 Gemmatimonadota bacterium
TCGGTGTAGAATCTCATCGCTCTCTCCTGAAACGGTTGGTGGTTGCCTTCCAACCAGCCTACTCCGCGTGGGGTAGGCACAGGAGGGGGCCTGGATGAGGATCAAGGCACTGCAGCTGCCCGGCCACCGCTCATTTCAATCGGCCTGGTGTAAGCTCTGGCATCGAGAATCGGCGCTCCAAGCCATCCGGTCAGCCAAGCCGGCAGCTGAGCGCCCAGTCCGTTAGAGCCTATGGACATGGGCTCCGGAAAGAAAAAGGCCGCTGCTGTAAACCTCCTTGTCATCACACAAAGGAGGGACACAATGTCCAAGCAAACAGCAACGGCCTCAACGATCCAGATTACCTCGTCGACCCCGGTCCTCATGCTTGCGCTCGAACTCGGCGAGGAGAGCTGGAAGCTCGGTTTCAGTTCCGCGTTCGGACAGCTTCCGATCGTGCGCGACATCGGGTCCCGAGACCAGCGGGCGCTGTTGGCCGCGATCGGGTGGGCGAAGAAGAAGCTCGGACTGGGCGAGCAAGCGCGCGCGGTGAGTTGCTACGAGGCGGGTCGCGAAGGGTTCTGGCTCCACCGCTTTCTCGTGGCTCAGGGGGTGGAGAACCTGGTCGTCGACTCCTCGAGCATCGAGGTGCCGCAGAAGAGTCGGCGAGCGAAGACGGATCGACTGGATTTGGCTGGACTCTGCGACCTGCTGGCCCGACACGTGGCGGGAAGCGCCAAGAAGGTCTGGAGCGTGGTTCGGATCCCCACGGAGGCGGACGAAGACCGCCGCCACCTGCACCGCGAGTTGAAGACCGCAAAGCAGGATCGCACTCGGGTGAGCAATCGGATCAAGAGTCTACTGGCGAACAACGGCCTGACGTTGAGCGGTTGGAACGACCTTCCGGATCAGCTGAAGAGGCTTCGCCTGTGGAACGGGAACCGCCTCGCCTCGTCGCTGCGAGGTCGCCTGGAACGCTACGCCCTGGACTACGCCTACTACACGGCCCGGATCCGGGAGCTGGAGAAAGAGCGCCGGCAGATGCTGAGTGAGGAGATGCGTTGCGAAGGGTCGCAAGGCCCCGCGGTGTCGAAGGCGGTTCAGTTGTATTCGCTCCGGGGTGTGGGGGTGAACACGGCATGGCTCTACAGCATGGAGTTCTTCAGCTGGCGGGCGTTCCGGAACACGAAGGAGGTGGGTTCGTTGGCGGGGTTGACTCCGACCCCGAAGGACAGTGGGAAGCGATACCGGGAGCAGGGGATCGGGAAGGACGGAAGTCGACACATTCGGGGGAGTGCGATCGAGCTCGCGTGGGGGTGGCTGCGGTTCCAACCGGAGAGTGAGTTGACGAAGTGGTACGCGCGTCGTTTCGGTTCCGGGAGCAAACGGATCCGGAAGATCGGGATCGTGGCGCTGGCGAGGAAGCTCTTGATCGCTCTCTGGCGCTTCGTCGAGACGGGGGTGGTGCCGGCGGGCGCAGAGCTGAAGACGGATCTGCGGCTTCACTAGGAAGTACGGCAGGGCCGGGTTCGTTCGTAGAGGGGGTTTGGAGAAAGGGACAAGAGATCATCGGAGACGAATCTGGTGCGGGCGGCTCGTTATGCCGCCGGGTGTCGAGATCGGCACCGCCCGTTAGATGGGGCCGCCCGCTTCCAGGCTTCAACAGTCGCCCAGGCGCACAAGGGCTCTTGTGTTCGACGCACTGACGTCGGCACGGATAGAAGGTGGTTCGGCGAGTCCGGACGCACCGTGGAAGCCGCCAGAATCGTTCTCGCTGATCTACCGAGAGGAGAAATGCACATGTAGAATCAACAGAGTCAACCGCGGGGGTTGACAGAGTGGCCAACATAGAAGGCCGCGTGGGACGTCTCCGTAGCGGAATCAAGCTGCTCGACGAAGAGCCTGGCTCTGGTCGCCAAGCTCAGAAGGGTGACGTCGTCTCGTTTGAGTTCCGGGCCACGCTCTCCGGCGGAGACGCCGTGCACGAGCCAGTGCGCCTCGAACATCGGCTCGGGAGCCGCGGGATCATCGCAGGCGTCGACTACGCCCTCGAGGGCATGCGAGAGGAAGGGCGTCGACGCGTTCGCATGTCACCGCACCTGGGGTACGGCGAGCGAGGTGTCCCCGATCGCATTCCGGCGAACGCAGTTCTCATCTGCGAGGTCTGGCTCCACGAAGTTCGCGATGGCGCTGAGGCCTCCTATTAACCCTCGCGCACACGCGGCCTAGCAAGCGCTTGCAGCTGCCCGGCCCCCGCCCATTTCAATCGA
>JAZDDE010000394.1:0-4370 GCA_036679495.1 Gemmatimonadota bacterium
GGGGAAGCTGCTCGTGCCCGTACGAGGCTGGAGGGACGTGACGAACCGCTGGCTCATGGCGCTCGGCGAGAACTGGATCACCTGCAACAAGGGGATCCTCGGGCTTACGCAGACGATCACCTGGGACATCCGCGGTGCCGAGAGCCTGCGGAAACGCGAGTGGTATCTCGTGACGTCCAACCATCAGTCCTGGGTGGACATTCTGGTGCTGCAGACCGTCTTCAACCGCCAGATCCCGTTTCTGAAGTTCTTCATCAAGCAGCGGCTGATCTGGGTGCCGTTTCTGGGACTGGCCTGGTGGGCGATGGATATGCCGTTCATGAAGCGCTACACGCGCGAGTTTCTAGAGAAGCATCCCGAGATGCGCGGTCAAGACCTGGAGACGACACGCCAGGCCTGCGAAAAGTTCCGGCGCGTCCCGACCTCGGTGATCAACTTCGTAGAAGGCACCCGCTTCAGCGCGGAGAAGGCGGCGGCAAGACAGTCTCCCTACCGCTATCTCCTGCCACCGCGAGTTGGAGGGATCGCCTTCGTCTTCGCGGTCATGGGGAGCATTCTCCACTCGCTGCTCGACGTGACGATCGTCTACGACGGCGGCGCACCGACACTATGGGATCTCTGCTGCGGCCGGGTGAGCCGCGTCGTGATCCAGATCCACGAGCGCAAGATCGAGCATTGGCTGACGCAGGGCGACTATGCGGAGGATGCGGCCTTCCGCGAGCGGTTCAAGCTGTGGATCGCCGCTGTCTGGGCTGACAAGGACGAGTTGATCGCCTCGATCCGAGAGGAGTCGGAGAATCGAGCCTCGCGTCAGCCCGCGCCGGGGATGACGTAACCGAGCACGCAGTAGAAGTGGAAGGCGCTCCCACCCAATACGCACAGGTGCCAGACAGCGTGGTTGTACGGGATCCGCTGCCAGGCAAAGAAAACCACGCCGACGCCGTACGCCAACCCGCCCAGGACCAGCAACAGCAGGCCGTCGGAGCCCAAGCTGCGCGTCAGCGGCTCGAGGGCGATCACCCCGAGCCAGCCCATCGCCAGATAGAGGGGAAGTGAGTAGCGGATCGCGCGCTCGCGCAGCGTCACCTCGAGCGCGATCCCAAGCAAGGCCATACCCCAGACCAGCGCCAGCAGTGTCCAGCCCCAGCCACCCCGCAGGCTCACCAGCGTAAAGGGCGTGTATGTACCTGCGATTAGCAGATAAATTGCGGAGTGGTCGAAGCGCCGCAGAATTGCCTTTGTTCGGGGAGCGCGTGCGCCGTGGTACACGGTGGATGTGGCGTAGACCAGAACCAGGGTAGCGCCGAAGATCCCGCAGCCCGTAATGTGCCAGGCGTCGCCGTGCAGGGCGGCCGCCACAACGAGTACCACGGCACCCACGACACTCAGTACGAGACCGAGGCCGTGAGTAATGACGTGGGCGATCTCCTCGCCCACTGTATAGGGTATCCGCCGTGCGTGCCCAGCCATAACGTTCGCGCACCATGCTATATGAAGGGGCAGAGCCCCGACAACAGAATTCTCGGATCCTTACAAAAACTTGACATAGGACGCGCCAGCGGTGCTCACAGAGCGCCAGCACCATCGATGCGAGGTGCCAGGAGCTGCGCGATCGCCTCACCCAGTGCTCCATAGCCGATCGCGTTCATGTGGTGCCCCCAGCGCCAGTAGAGATCGTCCGGTCGCAAACCCTCGCGCTCCCGGATTGCCTCCAGGGGCAGCTGCGGGTTGAGCAGCGGGAGCAACGCAAACGTCTCCGCGCTCACATTCTCGCGCAGCGCGCGGAGGCTGGACTCGGGATCCCCCTTGGCCGGGACCGGGACCAGGAAGAAAGCAAAGCGCTGCCGGCGTGCGAGGTCGAGGATCTGATGTAGGAGGGGTTCGAGGCGAGGCGGAGACGGGCGCTTGTCATCGACCTCCATTCCGATGCGTGAGGGGCTCAGGTGGTTACTGCGGAAGAAAGCGCCGTTGCTCTGCATACGCGCGATGATTCGGTAGAGGTACCAGCGCTCGAAGCGCTCCCAGCTCTCCGCACTCGGCCGCCGCGTCTCGTAGAACTCAATGAGCCTGCGTTTCTGTTCGGCATCGTGATAGACGAGCACGTAGTCCTCGTGGCAGCTCATGTGACGACGCTTGCGGCGCAGATCTCTGACGTCGTTTCGGTAGAAGGCGAGCACTACGACATCCGGCCGATAGACGGGAACGTACTGTTCGAGAAGCCGCAGATGCGTTTCGGTCCCCGTACCCCCAATGCCGAGATTGATGACCTCCACCGGTCGGCCCAGTTTTCCGCCGAGCTCCCGTTCCAGCGTCTGCGTCCAACCTCGTTCAACAGCGACGTGGATGGCCGCGGTGAAAGAATCTCCCACGGCCAGCACGCGCAGCGTACCGGGAGCGGCATCTCTCGCGTGTTCGGCGTCGTGGAAGCCCGTCGAGTTGATGCGTACAAGGTTGTCAATCTCCTCGTTACGGACCACCCGGCCGGACGCGTTCTCGAGATAGCGGAAGCCGAGCTCTGCATCCTCCCGGTAGATGCAGGGTTCCTGTGTGAGCTCGAGCGTCCCCGGCTGCAGTATACGCAGCAGGACCTCGGCCGCGGCAAAGGTCACCACGACCACGACGACAGCGATTGCGATTCTCAGGGAGAGTGAAACCGCGGAGCGAGACACGGGCGGATTCTAGCGTGCGGCGGTCCCCTCGCTAGACCGCTGCGAGCTCGGGCGCTGCGTCTAGCCCAGATGTCACTTGCGCGCGGCGTAGCCGACTACGACGCCGTCGGCTCGTCATGTAAAAGCCCAAGAAGGCTCGAGAAAGATGGAGCACGAGACCGGACTCGAACCGGACCGGGATCCCTGATTTGAAAGGGTTTTTCCCTCGAAAAAGTGGACCAAACGTGGACCAGAACCCCGATCGCTGTTTATTAGAGGTGGTTCCTGCACCCGGGCGATCCGACCAACCCTTACCTGCGAACAGCGAATTGTGCACCCGGTACTGAATCCACAAACGAACGCAAAATCGGGTTAGCCCTCAGACGTAGGACGGATCGAAATCCGCGCGGTAGCGCTCGAACCAGCGGAGCATCTCGTCCTGGCCCTCGGGGTAGACGTCTTCCAGGCTCACGATACGGCCCGTCTCGTCGATCTCGGCCGTCTCCGAGAGCCGGATCGTGAGGGTATCAACGCCCTCTTTCTCGTAGCGGCCACTCCCCGAGAAGGTCACCCGGTTTCCCTCCACCACGGGGGCAGCGTCGGGCACGATCTCCCGCTTGTCGAAGTGGCGGTCGAAGCCGTCGATCGACTTCTTGATGGCGCGGAAGATGGCGTCGCGCCCGCGGACCACGCAGTCGAAGGGCGTCCCCCTGATGGTGTAGATCGCATCCTCGGAAAAGTAGCCCTTGAGTCGGGTCCAGTCGTCGTCCTCGAAGGTCTTCTCGAAGTCGGCGGCGTAGGCGGCGAAGCGCTGAAGCAGATCCATCTTTGTGTTACCTCCCGGGCGCACGCACAGGTTCCCCTCGCCCGAAGCCATGGCGGTTCCTCGCTGCATCGGGCGCTGCTCGAGGGTAAGCCCCCGGCGATTCTCGCGTTTTTGCGCACAAACGGTCAACCCCCGCGTTTCTCTCCTGGAGAGTCCCGATGCCGGACGGGCCGCGCTTCGCCTTCACAAGGTCCGGCTCCAAGAGCGTGAACGCTTCGACTTCGACTCGCACGATGCGCTCTCGATCACCGTCGTGACAGAGCCCTCCACGTTGGCGCTTCTGGCTGGGGGCCTCGCCGAGCTCGGGATCTGTCGTCGCCGTGCTGTCCGTAGCACCTAGGTGATGAAAACAGCCAATTTCATCTGCTCGCCTACGGAAGGGCCTCTGGTCTAGACTCCCGCCTACTTGAGTCGGGGGAGTGTCGTGGCCAGCTTGTTAGGTTGACAGATTGAGTGAGTCCAAAAACGAGGGCGGAACATCTGCAGCTTTCTTACCACCCAGAGCGAAGTAATAGAGCGGTTTGCCCTCGATCGAGAGCCGGTGCCGATACCGCTGAAGATGATAGAGATCCAAGTACTCCGAGAAGATCAGTTCCCGAATAAACTCCGAAAACCCCGAGTCATCGCTCCGGTCGAGAAAGGTCTCCTTGATGTTGAAGGCGACCCAACCGTCCTTGCTGATCAGGTTGAATGCTTCCAAGAAGGCCCGGGCCGGAATGTCACTGAATCCGAGCGCAGCTACTGAAATCAAGCAGTCGAAGGACCAGGCTTTCAGCTCATCCCGCTCATCGTCGCTGAGGGAACAGAAGTCCATTACATAGTACGCGTCATAGACGCCCGGCCGATCCCGTTCGGTAGCAGCTTGTGCCTCGGGAATGATGTCAACCCCAATTAGC
>JAZDDE010000395.1:0-5325 GCA_036679495.1 Gemmatimonadota bacterium
GCCTCCAGTGGAACGAGCTGTCCAACGATTGGACGACGCTCGGGAATCACTCGGTCTTATACGTGGAGGGATGGGTCTTCTTCATGGGTGGGGGCTCGTAGCAGCGCACCGCGCCGCCCAACAAGACGCGGCAGCTGACCGCCGAACAGCCTCCATCGACCACCCGGAGGCGGCCTCGCTGACTGTGAGACGCCGCCGCCTGTCGGCCTTCAACTGTTTCGGTGTCCCAGCCGCCGTCTTCGGAACGCGCTCACCGCCAAACTCAACATGAGCCCCACGATGGAAAGGCCGTTCGGCTCGGGAACCACTCTGACAAAGTCTAGGCCGACATTCCCATTTCCCGATGCGTTGCCAGCCGTATTGGTGTTGACCGTGAAGCGCAATATGTAATCTCCCGAGGTTGCCAAAATCCGCTCAACGGAAACCCAGCTCGTAGTTTCATCTACGAAATTCCCGGTCAAGTTGACGTCGAGGATTTGGTCCGTCGTCAAATCGGGACGCGTCAACACAATGTCCAGCGCAACGGAATTGGAGTCTTGTGGCCCGCCCACTGATCCCTCCGCTGTCCAGAAGTGGTCGAATCTCAAACTCTCGCCGGCGGTGCCGAAAAAGGTCTGAGACACGTCGGACGTGCCGACTCCGCCGGAGAATGCACGAGCAAAACGAGAGCCTTCCGTTGGAAAAAACCCTGAGAAACTGGTATCCGTACTCGCTCCGCCGGTCCCGGATGACACGGCTGTCCATCCAGTAAAGCCCGACTCAAACCCGCCGTTGACGAAGTCTGCCTTGACTTGACTCGCCATCAAACACGAAACGACAAACGTCAGAGAAATCGCACCAAGTGAATCCTTCATTTGTCACCTCGGTGTCTTGGACCGTGATCAAAGTCCCCGGAACTCCCACCGTAGCCATCTTGGAACTCTCCTGGTGACCGGCGTACCCGAAATGTCGGGGGACCCACCTGACAGCGCAGGCGTTCCCGCAATGTCACCCGGCCCTCCCTACCCCCTTTCCCGAAATATCTCATCTCTCTCTCAGCTCTAGGAGACATTTCGGGAACGGCCCCGGCCCGCGACCCACCCGGGGCATGGTTCCGACGCTTCGGGAACGCTCCCGGCGGGCCGAGTTAACCACCCCACCCCCGGCGGCGTAGAACATCGGCCATGCCCGCACGGAGCCGCCCGATGTACTGCCCGGCCTCCCAGCGCAGCGAGCCCACCCGCCTCCCGGGCCGATCCTCCAGGGCACGGCGGGGCCTGGGATGCTGAGACGCCTGCGACCGTTGGATCGGGTACTGCTGCTGACGCTGGTGCCGCTGTGGGTGGCTCAGCCAAGTGGCACCAGACCATGAATCGAAGCAAGAAGACCTCCATCGTGATCTCTCCCAGCCTCTCGCTGATCGTGCCTGTGGAAGCGCGAGCAGACACACAAGGCCACGGGTCGGCAGTTCCCGGTACTCTTCCTGGCCCTCGTCCTCGTGTTAGCAGCCTTGTCCGCTCACGCAGGCAAGGGGCCGCCGTTCTCCGGCGTCAGGGTCATCGACGCGAACGGTGGGGTGGTGGGCACCTTCCTCGGCTGGCCCATCAACCTGGACCGCATCGCCGTTCTCCGCGAAGGCCTGATCCTCCACCTAAGCGTGAACCAGGGAACCCTGGCGAACGGGGCGAGCCTTCTCTTCGAGGGGGCTGACTGCACCGGTCCCGTGTGGACCCCATCCGCGTTCGCGAACTACCTGTCGGGCCCCGTGTTCCAAGCCGACCTGTTCGCCGTCGGCGTGGGCGACGCCATCCACGAGTCGCGGACCATCCTGTCAGCCGCCAGCGATCCGTTGTACAACTGCCGGAGCGTAGATTTTACGGCCCAGCCTCCGCTCACGCCCGTGGAGTTCCGGAGCGCCGCCGAGCTTGGCTTCTCCCTGCCCCTGCCCGCTCCCCTGGCCATCGAGAGCGCTCTGCCCGGCTGAGGCAGACGCGCCGACCGTGCTCAGCGGTTCAGCGTTGCTGACTCCGAGACTCGCTAGGCCCACGGTCTTCACCACCATCAACTGCTACACGAACAGGGTTTCCGCCATCGTGGAAAAGTTCGGCGGCAGCGTGGTGGAGTTCAATGGCGACAGCATGATGGCCGTCTTCGGAGCCCCCACCGCCCTGCCCGACAAGGAGCGAGCGGCTGCGTCAGCGGGTCGGGAGATCATCACCAAGGTGCAGGGTCTGGGCGGGACCGACGGATCGGGAACGATCTCCGTGGGCGTCGGCGTCGCGACGGGATCGGCCTTCGCGGGAAGCATCCAGGCGGTGGACCGCATGATCTGGACGGCCCTTGGCAACACCACGAACCTCGCCGCGAGGCTTCAGGGGCTGACGCGGGACCTCGACGCGGCCATGGTGATCGACCTGGCCACCTGGCGGGCGGCGGGGGAGCCGCCCGAGTTCCAGCGGCGGGAGCAGGTGGCGATCCGGGGCCGGTCGCAGCGGGAGGATGTGTACGTGCTCCCGCTGCTCTCCTACGTCGAACAGCGTGACAACTGAACAAGTGCGGCTCCGATATACTCATCCGATGGCGTCCACGACCGCCACCCCCGCGCTGCCAAGCCGGTTACTCGAGGCTGCGGCGCTCTTCCTGCGCCACGGGAGCCCACGCCTCCTTCTCACCTGCGTTCTGCTGGCCGGCGGTGTTCGCCTCTCGCTAGGGTCGTTCTCAGCGGCGGACCTTCTCCCAGCTATTGGCCTCGCCGTGTTTTGGCCCATCCAGTAGTGGCTGATCCACGTCTTCATCCTCCACTATCGGCCGGTACGGATTCTGGGGCGGACGCTTGACTTCCGGCTGCCCCGCAGCCACCGCGCGCATCACGCTGAGCCCTGGCGACCAGAACTGGTCTTCATCCCGTTGCACTCCTTCGGCTATTCACTGCCACTCCTTGTAGGGGCCTGGTGGCTCGTGACACCCACCTCCGCGCTCGCCTGGACCGGGATCACCCTGCATCTGCTGCTAACGCTCAACTACGAGTGGGTGCACCTCCTCGCACACACCCACGTGGTGCCGAAGACCGCTCTGTACCGGCGTCTCTGGCGAAACCATCGGCTCCACCATTTCAAGAACGAGCACTACTGGTTCGGGGTGACCATGCTGGCGGGCGACCGGATCCTGGGGACAGCCCCGGATCCTAAGGCCGTCCAGACTTCGTCCACCTGCCGCTCACTCGCCCCAGTGGGCCAGCTCTAAAGACTTCGCCCTCGCAGGGAAACGCCAGACCGGAACTGGGACACCCAGACGGTGGGGCCGTGTGCCAATCAATGCCGGCCCCACTGGTTCGACTTCGGCTGGATCGACGTCTTCAACGACGAGGAGCGAGACGAGCTGGTCGTGCTCCAGGATGACGAGGGAGACACCTACCCGGCTCTTATGGGTCAACAGCTCAGCGTCAACAAGCTGGCGAAGGTGGTGAGCGTCAACCTGGAGTTCGAGGAGGTGAAGCCGAGCCGATGAGTTGATCCGAAGTGACTCCGCAAATCAGCTACGGCGCTCCATACCTCCGGCTTCGTGATTTCTTGCGCATGCGCCTGCGAGCACACAGGGCGATGCCGACCGCAACGCTCCCGAGGAGGAGCGGCATTCTCGGCTCAGGTACGAACGTCAGGCTCTGGATCGCGAAACCCGGAAATTGTCCGACCACGTTCGGGAGGACCTTGAATCCGGAGACAAGCGTGATTGTCCCCGCGTGGCTGGCTGTGCGGTTATCGCTCCCGGAGCGCGCCACTGTGTTGACGACGGCCCCGTCTGGAGTCGCCACCGTCACGCCTGTGACCGACGCTACTCCGGCCGTCCAACCCTGTCCGACCACCGTGATCACGACGGCGCCGTCCACGGCCACGACGCTGGCACCCGCCTGGCCTACTACCGAGAGCGGGATCGCCAGGTCGAACAGCTGCATGATGTTGATGAACGCGGTACCGGTTACAGCGCCGGTACCGACGCAGGTCGAACTCCCGCAGGAGACGGTTTTGGTGCCGTTCCCGAAGTTGGACAAAGTCAGTCCGCTGATCAGAGACACACCAGTGAGTAGAGACGAGGGGACGGAAGCCGAGGTCGGCCCGAACACGCCAGCTGGCTCGACGAAGCTTCCACTCCCGCTTGAGACGGCGATCAACGCGCTGCCGTTGCTTTCGACGCTTACTGGCGGCAACCGGCCGAACTCAATGGACAGCGTTCCCGTCATACTGAGAGTTCCGGCTTGACCCTGAATGGAGACACTGACCGCGAGGGCGCTGGTCACAAGGAGAGCGGCTAGGAGACGAGAGAGCCGAGGCACGAGCATCTTCACCTCCTCTCATCCATCTCACCCCTCTGCAAGCTAACGCAAGATTCGTACCCACGCATAGAGGTGAGCGCGAGCATGCACCTCCTTCCGAGGGAGATGCGTTGCTTGAATCTCTCGATCTGAAACCGAGCAGGAGTCCTGATCCGACCTCATGACCTCCCTAAGCCGCCATGTCGTCTCGGGGGAGAGAGGAGCCAAGTGACCGTCCCAATCTCAGGTTCCCAGCAGAACCTTCTAGACAGCGGGAACATCAGCCCAATCTGGCTCGTAGACACTACGTCCGCGAGCGGCTCGCTGCATTTCTGCTCTGACCGCGCTGTCTACCTCGGGCCCACCCTACGTCAGCCAGGTCGGCTTGCCTCAAGGTGAATCTCCAGACCGATTGGAGCGAAGTCGAGCAGTTGACCCAGGTGACGCAGTAGAGCGCGAGCGTATCCAGATCGCACTCGGTCAGGAGACCATTGCTAGCGAGCATCGGTGCAAGCTCGTTCCACTTGGCTTGTGCTCGCTCAGACAACCACTCTGGAGGAGCGAGGTCGTTGGGAGCGTCGGGGAAGATCTCTCCGGGATTGGCCCTATCGGGACGATAGGTTCCCTGGAGGACCTTCAGTTGCGTTGGTTTTGGGGGTCTTCCGCTCATACATGTGTCTCCGTTCGAGAAGCCTTTGAGAATCCCTTTTCCCTTCGCACGGAACGAAAGTTCCTTCCCGCTTCGATCCCGCCGGATCTCTGAACAGCGTAAACCGACCGGTCTCTCACGCTTCTTCGAACGGCGACGTGAAGGCATAGTTCTTGCGTCTCTGCCTCCGGGGGTTACCGCACTACTCGACCCCCGAGGAGAAAACCATGACGAAACTCCGCGTCTCCAGCCTCTCCGTGAACCTTCTCTTCGTGTTGGGAATTAGCACCGCCGCGAGCGCAACGAGCTTCGGGGTCTTCGGTACCAGCCCGCTCGTATTGAACGCCGTGAAGACCGTACCTGTGGGGGCCACGTTCACCGTTGACAT
>JAZDDE010000396.1:0-6498 GCA_036679495.1 Gemmatimonadota bacterium
AGGGGCATATCTGCACTGAGGGGAATGTCGATTGAAGTTCTGACAAGGGCATGTCATCGAGGAACACCTGCTTATCATTCAGGGATGTCCGGCTGAAAATTGCCCGGTCAAAGTGTCCGTACGTCTGTAGAGCATCCCGGTAGTCACTTCCGGGTAGTAGGCCAGCGGTGGTGACCATCGGACCATACAGGGTATTGCGTACCGGCTCCACTTGAATTGTTTCGGCTCCGGTAGCGGCTTTCAACTCGGACGCCAGGTCTTCGAGCATTGGCGCCATAGACGTACCCGTCAGAAGGACAATCCGCTGCCCGGACAGTGAAGGTACTTGGCTGAGTTCGGACCGAATACGCCCCGCCAACTGCGACATGAAGAGCTCGTCCGCCGCAAAGCACCAACCACCGCCCCTATCGGCCTGGGCCCTCGCCCGCGCTCGGTCGATGAGATCGATCGCCGACTGACTCTCCGCTGCAGAGAGGGTCTGGATCCCGCGGTCGTCATTGAAGGCGGTCAGTCCCACAGGCACTATAGAAAGAGAGGGGATCGAATCTCCTCTCCGGTACAGATCGTCGATCGTCTGCTCGAGAATCGGTCCGTCGTTCAGCCCTGAACACAGAACGACTTGTGCGTGGGCCTGAATCCCGGCTGCCGCGAGCCGGTCCAGGTGCTCGTTGATATTCGCGGAACGAGGGTTCCTGAGCATCTCGAGCCGCGTAGGCCCATCCGTGGCGTGAACACTCACGTACAGAGGAGTCAGCCGCTGTTCCGCGATCCGATCCCAGTCCTCCTCCTTCAGATTCGTCAGCGTTACGTAGTGCCCGAACATGAACGACAGCCGGTAGTCATCGTCCTTGATATACAGCGGCGCGCGAAGCTTGCTGGCCCGTGGATTCCCTTTTACGAAACAGAACGCACAAGCGTTGGTGCAGCGGCGAACTTTGTCCGGCTCTGGTATGGCCCCGAGCGACTCGCCCGCATCTTTCTCGATGTCGAAAGCCAGCAGGTCCCCAGACGCGGTACGCACCTCCAGGTCCAGACGCTCTTCGGCCTCATGGAACTGCAGGTCCAGCGCATCCCGCAGTGGCTTGCCATTGATGCTCAGCAGCCAGGAGCCGGGATCCAGGGGCAGCTCCGACGCGATCGAGTTGGGGAGGACGGAGGCCAGGCGTATCACAGCCGGGTCCTACCATTAGTCAGATGTATTCGCATGGGCACAAGGTGGGCGTAAAAAGCGGGCACGGCTACCCGAAGGTCCCGTGCCCGCCGCATACGACTTCGATTGGCGGACCGCGTGATTTCGCCTGGCCCTACTCGGCCATCGCGTACTTGAACCCGGCGACCTCGTCCTCCACCTCGAGCTGAACCTGGAAAGCGGAGGCCTCGTCCGCTGCCGGCAACTCCAGCAGCAGCGTTTCCGACGCCACGACCTCGCCGTTCTCATCCAAAAGCTCGATCGGGACGCTTACCTGCGCACCGGCTTCGGCCGACCGGTTCATCACCTGGCCCTCCACTACATAGATGTTCTCGCCCTGCGCTACGAGCTGCGCAGAGAGAAACTCGAACGCCAATCCATCGCGTCGCTGAAGAATCGCCAGCGCCGCTTCCGGATCTCCCAGCTCGCGATGCGCGTTGGCCAGAAGATTGTAGTTGCGAGACTCGTACGGATACATATCCATGAGGCCCTTGGCGACCGGGGACAGACCTTCAAAATCGCTCAACTGATACAACGTGTTCGCCAGGTTTTCCATCACTTCCTTGCTGAGCGGGCGCATGTCGTGTGCTTTGCCGAACGCGATCGCCGCTTCAGTGTAGTTGTCGGCCCTGTAGAGTCCGATCCCTACCTGAGTCCACTGGCGGAAGGTCAGGTCTTCCCGGCCGAGCAGCTCGCCGAAAATCGCCTGCGCTTCTTCGGTACGTTGTTCGTTCAGGAGTGCGATCGCATAGTTTAGGCTGCCAATCACGTCCTCCGGATGCTCCGCTGCAAAGGCGGAATACATCTCCAGCGACTCTTCCGTGCGGCCTTCGGCCCGGAGCAGCTCAGCCAGATTGATTGTGGCCACCTTGACCATCTCGGCGTCGTCGCTACCTGAGTCGAGCGCCCTGCGGTACAGGCCTGCGGCGCGCGTGTTCTCTCCCTGGCTCTGATAAATCGAAGCCGCGTTGTTCAGGGAACGAGCGTCATCATAGATGAGGTTGGCGGTCTCAAAAGCCGCCAGGGCTGTGTCCTGCGCTCCCCCCGACAGTTGGGTGACCCCACGATTGTACAGGATCGCCCAGGCCTGGAAGCGCATCTCCTGCACCTTGTCCCCACAGGCGCCGCTCACACTGACTAACTTCGTCAGCATACTGTCCGCGCCGGCGTAATCCCTGAGGCCGAGATAAGCCTCTCCCGCGAGCAAGTAGGCGCGCGATTCGACAGGACTACTGGCGAAGGCCTCCTCCAGCTTCTCGAGGGCGCGAGCGTACCGTTCCGGCCTGGTCTGCGGGTCATCCCGCCGCCTGGACCACGACAGCTCGATGTCGGCTGCTCGTGTGTGCCGGTTGCCGCCCTCTCCACACTCCTGTGCGAAGGCGATCGCCGGGAGTCCGAGGAAGCTAAACGCAGTCGCAGCGACCGTTACATGGTTGAGATACTTTCTCGTCATAACGCTGTACATCCTTGTATATGAAGTCTTTAACTAAGTCCGTTTGCGACTCAGTCGACCGCCAGTCAGCCGGCGTGATGGGTAATGGTGCAACGGCATGCTACCCGGATGCAAGCTCGGAAGTTTCCAGCTGCTCGTCAGGAGGCGGAATGGAGTCGTTCGAGGCAGCGTTCTCGGCCCAGCACGTAGGCGAGATCTGCCACGTCCGGCCCGTTTGCCTGACCGATCAGTGCCAGGCGGAGCGGCTGAAACAATCCCTTGCCCTTTACAGAGAGTTCCTGGCCCGCCGACAAGATATCCGCCTTCAGCGAGACCGGAGACCAGTCTCGCTGCTCTGCCCACGCCTCAGCGGTTCGGCGGCAAACATCCGCGTCGATTTCGACTCCTGAGCTCGGCGGCTCGTCGAGCTCGCCTGGGTCACCAAACAGATCTTCCAGTTCGGCTTCTGCCTCGTGCAGTGTGGTTATGCGATCGGCCAGCATCTCAGCCGCACGGGTAAGATCATCACGCGACAGGTTGAGGCTGCGCGCCACCGCCGTCTCGGCCATCTGCTCAGCCAGGGCCTGAGACGGCAGAGCCCGCAGGTGCTGCCCGGACATCCAGCGCAGCTTCTCCGGGTCCAGTGTCGGGTCGGCGACTCCAGTGCGGCCCAAGTCTATCTCTGCGATGAGGCGCTTGCGGGACAGAATCTCATCTCCACTCGGACTCGACCAGGAAAGGAGGGACAGGTAGTTCAGCACGCCATCCGCCGAGTACCCTTCCGTGCGGTAGTCCGCTACCGGTCTGGCCCCCTCGCGCTTCGAAAGTTTGCCACCATCCGGACTCAGGACCGTGGGAATGTGCGCAAAGGATGGCGCCTTCTCGCCCAGGGCCCTGTACAGAAGAACCTGCTTCGGTGTGTTGGCCAGGTGTCCGACAGCACGAATCACATGCGAGATCCGCATGTGAGAGTCATCCACGACAACCGCGAAGTTGTACGTGGGGAGACCGTCCGGCCGGGAGATTACGAAATCGCCGAAATCTGAGCCGCGAAACGATACGGTCCCTTTGACTAGATCATCGAACGCGACGTCCTCGTCCTCGACGAGAAAGCGAATGGAGGGTACCCGGCCGTCATCCCGAAAAGCATTCTCTTCAGCCGACGAGAGCGCGCGGCACCGGCCGTCATATCCTGATGCGTGGCCTCCGGAGCGCGCAGTCTGTCGTCGCTCCTCAAGCTCCGCGGCTGTACAGTAGCACCGGTAGGCCCGGCTTTCGGCCAACAGCTTGTCGGCTGCCGCCTCATACAGGCCGAGCCGGTCACTCTGCCGGTACGGGCCGTAGGGTCCTCCCGCAGCCGGTCCTTCATCTCGGTTCAGGCCAAGCCAGTCCAGGTCCGCCAGGATCCCGGCCTCTGCTTCTTTCACGTTACGGCCAGTGTCCGTGTCCTCAAAGCGCAGCACGAACTCTCCGCCGCTGTGCCGGGCCACGAGCCAGTTGAGGACTGCTGTTCGCGCGTTACCGAGATGGAGCTTACCCGTCGGGCTCGGAGCAAACCGGGTTCGTACGCTCATTCCGTTTCAGAGTCCTTCGGACATGGAGTCTCCCTCTCGTGGCCGCGACATTCGAGCACGGGAAGGTTGGGGTATCGGGCGAATGCCGGGTTGGTGTGTGACAGCTGGCAAAGCATGAATACGGATCCCCTGTTCGTCTCTATTCTCCGGGCGTGACGACAATCGGAGCACAGGCCTGAGGCCAGAGGCGTCGATCCGAGCACCTGTCACACTCCAGTAGTACTGGACAGGGACTCAGAGATGCGCTGAGCTGTCGCCGGCCCGATACCCGGTACTTCCGCGATTTGAGCGGCCGTGAGCTTCTTGATGGCGCGCACGCTGCCGAACTTACGCAGGAGTTCCTGCTCGCGGGAGCGGCCTACGCCGGGAATCTCACTCAGCCGGGAGCGCAGTGTTCGCTCGCGCCGGAGCCGCCGGTTGTAGCCCACCGCAAATCGATGGGCCTCGTCCCGCGCGCGCTGAAGCCACTTCAGCCCTTCATGCGTTCGTGGGAGCCGCACAGAGTCTGCCCTGCCGGGAACGAAAATCTCTTCCTCTCGCTTTGCCAGTGCGATAGCCTGGAGGTCTGAGACTCCGGCGGCTTCCATAGCCTGCAACGCAGCGGATAGCTGTCCCTTTCCACCATCCACCACGACGAGATCAGGCAAAGGCCTGTCTTCCCGCACGAGGCGTAGGAAGTACCGGCGAACGACTTCCTGCATCATAGCGTAGTCATCCGGCGTCCCGCGGTTAGCCTCGCGGATCCGAAAACGCCGGTACCTTTCTTTCCGTGCACGGCCATCGCTGAGCCATACGAGGGAGCCCACCGAATCCGTCCCACCAAGCGTTGAGATGTCGAAACAGACCAGATCCCGCGGAGGCTCCGGCAGGTCCAGCGCTTCCGCGAGTTGCACGGCGGCGTGGGGTGGGCCGTCATCGGGAGCCAGCCCAGCGCCTTGGGAGCTGGACATATTGCCGAGGGTGGTGGCCTGCTCGAGAGCCCGCTCCGCATTGCTGACGGCCAGAGCTATGAGATCCCGCTTCCTGCCGCGCAGGGGCACGCGGATTTCGAGTTTCTTGCCTCTACGTGCGGCCAGGAGGTCCTGCATAACGGATCGGTCGGGGAAGTCCGAGGGGACGAGAATTTCGGGCGGAAGCTCCTCTAACTGAAGCGTGAGAGCTTTGGTAGCGGCGGCGACGAGCGCGTCGTCCGTTTCTTCGGCGGGCACCCGTAGGTGGTGCTCCAGGCGGCCCAGCAGGCGGCCCTCACGCACTCTGAGCAAAACGGCGCTGGCAGCGCCACCGCTCCGCGCCACTCCGACTACGTCCCTGTCTCCTCCTTTGAAATCGACCGTCAGTTGCCGGCGCGATAGAACGTCGAGTCCGCGGAGGACGTCTCGCATTTCCGCTGCGCTCTCGAACTCAAGATTCTTGGCCGCTGACTCCATCCGGGTCCGAACCGACTTTTGGAGCGCCCCTGTGTGGCCGGAAAGAACCAGAAGGACCTCATCCATCATGCGGCCGTAGTCCTCGCGACTCTGCCACCCGACGCAGGGAGCCTTGCAGCGATGGATGTGGTAGTCGAGACACGGGCGATCAGGGACCGTGACCGGCAGGTCATAGTGGCAACTCCGCACCTTGAAAGTCCGCTTCAGCAGGCGCAGCGCACGCCGCATCGCACCCACATCGGTGTACGGGCCGAAATAGCGCGCACCATCCTGCCGGAGGCGTCTTGTGACGAGAACCCGCGGGAAGGCCTCGCCTACTGTGACCTTGATGTAGGGGTAACTCTTATCGTCCCGAAGCTGAATGTTGAATCGTGGTAGGTATTCCTTGATCAGACTGGACTCTAGCAGGAGGGCGTCCGCGTCGGATTTGACCACGAAAGTCTCAATATCGGCTGTACGCCGGCGCAGCTCCGAGGCCTTGAGTCCCTCCCCGACCTTGCTGCGGAAATAGCTGCGGACACGGGAGCGCAGTGACCTGGCCTTTCCCACGTACAGAATCTCGCCGGCTTCGTCTCGAAACAGATAGACGCCGGGCTGCGCCGGGAGGGCGGCAAGCTGGGCTTCGCGCGCTTCCCCTTCCCCCTTCGTCTTCATCCCTCGGCCCCCGGAGTCGCGAGTGGTCTCGGTGGGCGTCGCACGATCAACAAATAAGGGACAGCTCCCGCCACCAGCGCGCCTGTCAGCACGACGATGGCCGGGAAGATGTCTACTACGCCCAGCGCGGCCTCAAGCCATATCCTTACGGGCCAGGCGACCGCTGCGGCCGCCAGGCAGCCCAACGTCAGCTTGGCCAGCGCGCTGCGCGCCGATGAGTCC
>JAZDDE010000397.1:0-2011 GCA_036679495.1 Gemmatimonadota bacterium
ACAAGCCCTCGGGCGACCAGCGCAGCCCAGCGGAACCAGCGGCCGGGCTGGCCTATAGCCGCAGTCGTGTGCCGCGGCTGCGTGTGGCCAGGCGGTGCCAGATGGCGCCCAGGACCATGCCCGTGCAAAGGATCAACGCGCCCGCGATGCGGTCGGCCCAGGCGGAGCCGGCGACCAGTTTGGCGTTGGCCTGGGTCAGGCGGTCGAGTTCTGAGCGTTGCTCTCCATCGCGAGTGGATACTTCTTCGTAGGAGGCTTCGAGGCGGTCGACTTCGCGGGTGGCGAGGTCGAGGTCCTGCGTGAGTCGCTGCGTCTCGGACTCGAGCTGTGTTAGGCGCTTGGCGGGGGGAGCGACGGCATCGAGGTAGCCGGCGGCGATCCAACCCTCGCGCCCACCGCTCGTTGTTACGTGGGTCCAGCCTTTGCCGCGGGTCTTGATCCGGATGCGGTCGCCGGGCTTCACCGATCCTACGATCTTGAACTCGGTGCCGGCGCCACGCCGAAGGTTCAGCGGCGCACCGCGAACCCACGCGGTTTCTTCCGCTACCGCTCCCTCGGGCGCAACACTGAAAGTCGCCAGAATGGCCAGCGCCGCGATCGCGACCCGCTTGCCCATGAATCCACTCCCCCCGAGTTACCCGCTCCGTCCGGCCGCACAGAGTAGCGACCGACCCCACCGCGTCAGCCGTGGGCGCGGCCCTACGGCTTCGGTCGTGCCCCAAGGAGTGTTGCTGGCATCGGTCTTGCGGTGTGTCGTTCATGCCGAACACACCGACCGACTTCACACCGCCGTTCTGCCCCAATGCCCGCTGCGATTTCCACGCGAATCCGCGAGGTTGGAGATTCGTTCGCTGGGGGACCTATCTCCGAACGTTGCCGCGCGTTCGCAGGGTGCCGCGGTTCCGTTGTTCTCATTGCCGACGTAGCTTCAGCCGCCAGACCTTCCAAACCACCTACTGGCTCCGCCGGCCCGAGCTCCAGGCCACCATCTTCGAGCGCCTGGTTGCCGGCTCCGGTCTACGCCAGATCGCGCGCTCCCTCGGCTGCTCCCCCACCACGGTGATGACCCATGCCGCTCGGCTCGGCCGGCATAGCCTGCTCTTTCTGGCCGCGAACAAACCAAAGGGAGCGCCTCAGGAACCGCTTGTGATCGACGGTTTCGAGAGCTTCGCCTTCAGCCAGTACTACCCGCTGCACCTCAACTTGGCGGTGGGGGCAGAGAGTCACTTCGTCTACGGCTTCACCGAGTCGGAACTCCGTCGCAAGGGCCGCATGCGCCCGGAACAGAAGCGGAAACGGGCCCAGGAGGAGAAAGACTTCGGGAGACCCGATCCCCGCGCCATCGAGAACGGGGTCCTCGCGCTGCTGGAAACGGTGATTCCAGAAGGCGGGAAGGCACGGGTCCGGAGTGATCAGCACCCGGCCTACCCGAGAGCCATTCGGAGACTCAAGAACTGCAACATCGTGCACGAGTTGACGTCGTCGAAGAAGGCTCGGACGACTGGGAATCCGCTCTTCCCCGTGAACCGGCAGGACGAGATGCTCCGCCACAGCGGGGCGAATCACCGGCGCGAGACGATCGCGTTCTCGAAGCTCCGTGCGGGCGTCATCGAGCGGGCGGCGATCCAGTTGTTGTGGATGAGCTTCTTGAAATCGTTCTCGGAGAAGAAGCAGGATGCCACACCCGCGGAGCGGATCGGCGCGCGGTCGGAGCGGCTGACCATCCGGGGGTTGCTCCACCGGAGGCTCTTCGCAACGCGTGTCTCCCTGCCCCAACCCTGGCTGTCCTACTACCGACGCGAGGTGAGGACGCGGCGGATCCCGAACTCAGCGAGGCATCGGCTGGTGTTGGCGTACTAGGCAGCTCAGAGAAGGCCGTCGCGAAACAGGGGACTCGGGGGGTTGAACAACATTTTTTGGGGCACAACCTACGGCTTCGGTCGTGCCCCAAGGAGTGTTGCTGGCATCGGTCTTGCGGTGTGTCGTTCATGCCGAACACACCGACCGACTT
>JAZDDE010000398.1:0-6447 GCA_036679495.1 Gemmatimonadota bacterium
GTCTACATCCGATGAGTAGAGGCCCATCTCATCCGCGAGCCGCTCTGTATACAGCGCCCAGCCCTCATCGAATCCGGCGTTGTAGAAATACTTGAGGATTGGGGGCACCGTACCCAGGGCCTGGTTCAGAGCAGACTGCATGTGATGCCCCGGCCAGGTCTCGTGGAATGCCGTGGCCTCAAGCCCTGCCTTGCTGCGACTCGGCGGATTGTAGGTGTTAATCCAGTAGGTGCCGGGGCCATCCCCCGAGCCGGCGCTGTAGAACCCACCGGGGGCCGTCTGCTCTTGATACTCCGGGTAAGGTCGGATCATGACTTCCGCGTCCGGCACGACTCCGAACCAGCTGGGCAGCGCCGCCTGTGCGCGGTCCACGGCCGACTGAGCATAGGATACGATGGCCTCACGCGACTCAAACGTGAACAGGGGATCCGTTCGAACGAGGCGAAGCAGCGCGGCGGGATCGCTAACCCCGAAACTTCGGGCGCCGATTTCGGTCAGCTGGCGCCGGATACCCTCCATCTGCTCAAGCCCCGTCGCATGAACCTGTTCCGGAGTCAGCTCCAGCGACGTGTAGTGCTTCAGCGCTGCCAAGTAACAGTCGGCTCCCCCCGGATTGGCCGAAACCCCGATCTCCGCTCGTGCGACCGGCCGGTATTCGTCTCTCAGGAAGCCTCGGTACCTCATTATTGCCGGATTGATCTCACCCTGGACGATGTCTGACAAATAGGCTTGAAAATCTGCCGTCGAGTCCCGTAGAGCCGGATCGAAGAAGGGCGACTCCTGGGGCTCTGCGATAGCCATCGCCTCGACCTGAGAGATCACGGCGTCAACGTTCGTAACCGGCGCCGAGTACCCCTTGTCGAGCCCCTCCCGAAGATTCGCGATCTCCGTGTCCAGATACCGGGCGACATCACGGGCTCGGGCTCCCGTCGCCGCCCGCCAGTCGTCCGTCCCTACCGGCTGGTCGCTGAAGGCGAGCGCAAGCGCACTGGGCCAACCGGTCCAGGTCGGGCTCACGTTCCACAGATCGATCTGGCATAGCCTCCGCCACTCTCCCTCTGCTCGAAGCCGTTCCTTCAGGTAGGCGTATTCGAGAGCCTCAGGCATGCCCTCGAGTACCGCAGCATCCATTTCGTCGACCTCAGCCAGCCACGCCGCCGTCTGCTCGGCCCATTCGGCTCGTGCATCGGGTCCGCGGTCCGAAACCCGGTCAATCGGTGCGCCCGAAAAACCCATTTCGGATGCCTCTTCCGGAAACGCCCTGTAATAGGCGCCCGTGTATCGATCAGCCAGCACACCAACGCGAGCGGCAGCCTCCTCGGGACTCGGACGATTCCGGGATTCCGTGGAGCAGCCCGCGAACGACGAAGCCACCAGCACAACCGAGGCCAACCTCAGCCACCTGCGTTCGAGATTTCGAACCATCGTCACCATCATTGCGTCTTCCTATCCATATCTCTCTCAGTGCACGCGGCCTTGGCCGCATCTGGTCCACGCGCAGAAAGCGGCCCGCAGGATCTCCCCACGGGCCGCCTCGCTGAGCAGGGAGTTAGGCCCGGCAACTACATTCCCCCACCGCCCCCAGATCCAGCACCGTCACCGCCCACGTCTCTGGCGACCGGCGGTGCGAGAGCCGGTATCCGGAGCACCTGGCCCGGATAGATCTTGTCGGGATCTTCCAGCATCGGCCGGTTCGCCTCGAAGATCACGGGGTACTTCATGGCGTCACCGTAGTGAGCCAGCGCAATCTTGCTCAGGCTGTCCCCCGGAACCACCGTATATAGTGCAGACTCGGGCTCAGGCGTGACGACCTCGATTCGGTCATCTACTTCGGCTACTCCCTGAGTGTTTCCGATAGCGAGTATGACCTTCTCCTTGTCGGCCTGGGTCTCCGTAGTACCACTCACCGCGGCCACCCCGTCCTCGTATTGGATCCGGAGATCCTCGATCGCCAACCCCAGGTCCATGACCAGCCGGACCATGGCATTGCCCTTAGCCATCTCGTCCATGTCCTCTTGCCGCTGATCTTCCTCAGAAGGGCCTCGCTTGAAAATCTTGCTGCCCGCGTCTTTGACGAATTTGAAAATGCCCATCGTGAACCTCCGAGAATGTGTCCGGTTGCGGTCGTTCCGCCCCCCGGCGGACTCCCGGCCGGAGTCCAACTACCGCCGGCGGAGGAATGATCCCAGCAGACTCTTTCCGGCACCTGCCAGATCATCCACGATACTGCCATCGCCATCCCGGTCCAGCAGACCGGCGAGACCGCCCAGGTCTGGCATCTTTTTCTCCACATGCGCGTTTTCGGCGGACAGCATTCCGGCCAGAGCCGAAGGATCGAGCTGTCGGTCCTGTCGCGTTTTTCCGAGCGCGCCCATTACGAGCGGAGCCAGCATCGTCAGGAGCTTTCCGGCGCTTTGCGCATCCATGCCGGCCGTGGCCCCAACGCCCTGCTCTACCGTTGCCCGTTTGGAGCCAAGAAGATGCTTAAGGATACCGTTTCCAGTATCGGTGTCTGGCGAGGCCAGAAAACCGGACAGGTTATCGAGTACGGATCCGTCATGATCTCGTTCTAGCGCCGCGTGGAGTTCGGAAGCCCCGTCAGGCTTGGAGGCGTTTCGGGCCAGGGCTCCAAACAGGAGCGGGAGCGCTGCGGTCATGGCCGATTTCGTCGTCTCGCTATCGGCGTTCATGTGCTGCCCGACCTTGGCGATGTTGTCGCCGGTCAGAAGCTGGCCGGCAAGGGCTTCAAACAGTGAGGGCATGTTGTATCTCCGTGTCCGAGTGGGGGAACAAGCCTGAGTATATCCGAGAGGTACGCCGCGGGGCAATTTCAGCGCTGCCGGCGGCGGCGTTTAGTGCTACTTGTCGCAGCCGATCTAGGCGACCGGGATCCAGACAAGGGAGATTTCTTCGACCTGGATGTCCGTTTTCTCCAGTCCCACATCGATGACATCGAACTCACTCACAATCTCCGACCATTTGGCCGAAATCTCTTCCAACTCATCGGCCAGCTCCTGCTCCAGATCCTCGATCTCGGCTTCTTTCGCTGAGGCCCGTTCTTCGGCACTGCGAAGGCGCTCTTTGGTTCGCGTCGTCTGCGAGCGTCGGGACGCTACTCCAGACAGCGACCGAGTGCGGCGGCGGCCCCCGAGAAAGAACGAAAGAAGCTCGCCTGCACCGGCCACTAATTCCTGCTGGCCTCTCTGCCGGACATCCACCCCAAGCTCCCGCTCCCGCTGCTCGGCTCTGTCCAGCTGAGACCGGGCACGTTTCAGACGAGTCTCGAATCGATCTCGCAGCTTGGCGACGTCCGCGTCAGCCGAGTCTTCCGCCGCTTCGGCGCACCGCGTCTCGAACTCCTCGCGTTCCTCTCCGACCCGCGAATAGAGCTTGAGCTTCTTATTGCGGAACACCTGCATCCGTCGCTCGCGGTACAGGGTATCCGAAAGCTCGGTTTTGAAAGTCTTGAAGAACGCGGCCTGGTTGATCCCAGCCTCGGGGAGTTCGTACACCGCCCCTCCGGGAGCGTCCGCCGTGAAGTCGCGGTCGTCCACATCCACCGCCACCGCCTCGCCCGGTCGAGCCTGCTCCCCGATGGGAAACAGCACCGCCTCCCACTCTTCCCGGTGATCGAGGCCGCTGGCCCTATCGTCGAACAGGAGTTGTACTCGGGCCACGATGCCGGCCCGGAGGCGTTTGCCACCACTCACCGCGCCGACCTTCTGGGCCCAGGAAGCAGCGGGCCGCATGTAGTGGACGCGCACTCCGCTTGCGACCGCCGGCGCGACCGTGCTTTCGGAATCGCCAAGCGCAGGAGGGAGCTCCGCCTCAACACCGGAAGCCTTACCTGGGGATAATGGTTCACTGCGCTCGGGCGCATCGGCCGACAGCCGGGTCACCTCTTGCCGCGTGAGGGGGCCCCGCAGGTACGACATGGCCCACCGCGTCGCGAATACAACGGGCTTGTCTGAGCGGGCCGTGTACCGGAGGAACCTTCGTTTGCCCAACTCGCCGATAAGCGCACCGAATCGGTCCACGTCCACGTCGCCCGAGGCGGACTGGAGCGCCTCCAGGATTCGCTTCTTGTCCCGTTCCGTCTGCAGGCGACCGATCAGCCATGTGCCAGCGTTCGACATGACCTTGTAGTCCAGATCCACCGGATTTTGGGTAGATAGTACCATCCCCAAGCCGTGCGCCCGCGCCTGCTTATAAAGCGTGAGTATGGGCCGTTTGGTCGGGGGCTCGGCTGTCGGCGGAGCGAGACCGAACACCTCGTCGATATACACGAGTGCCCGGAGTTCCGACGTGCCAGACTGCTGGCGCATCCAGGTAACGAGCTTGGAGAGGAGCAAAGTCACAATGAACTGCCGTTCCTGGTCCGAAAGATGGGCCAGGTAGATAATCGAGGCCTTGGGGCGGCCGTCGTCACTCCAAAGCAATTTCTGGATGTCCAGTGGAGGACCCTCAAGCCACTCGGCAAAGGAAGGCGAAGCGATCAAGCCGTTCAGTCGCATGGCCAGCTTGGTCCGGTTCTTTGGTGGGAAGAACGTGTCCAGCTCGAACACGCCCAGCTTCCGAATAGGCGGGTCCAGGACCTGCGCGAGAAGAGTGGGTAGGTCCAGGTCTCGGCCTTCAGACCAGGCCTTCTCGATGAGATTGGAAAGAAGAATGTGTTCCGGACTCGAGAGCGGATCCGCTTCGAGACCGGCGAGGACGAGAAGGCTGGAGACAAAGGCTTCGACCTCGTCTCTGATGACTTCAGGATCCAGCGACTCGCCCTTCGGCGCCGCGAGCGAGCCCACAATGTTCAGCGGGATACCAGCCGTCGAACCGGGAGTGTACAGAGCGACCTGGCCTGCATCCGATCAGACTCGATCCCCCAGGAGGCCAAACCCTCCTTCCAGGTCTTCGCGGTAGCCGCCGCGAATTCGTCCTGGCTGACTCCCTTTCGCTTGGCTTCCGCGCCATCGATCCAGGGGCGGAAATCGTCGGGGCGAAGCTCGGGAAAGTGCAGCATCAAATTTCCCATGTCGCCCTTGGGATCGATGATCAGCGTGGGGACGCCAGACAGCAAAGCCTCTTCCAGCAGTATGACACCGAGCCCCGTCTTGCCGGATCCGGTCATGCCCACGATGACCCCATGAGTGGTCAGGTCATCCGCGTCCTGGATCAGCGACTCTTCGGAACGCTCTCCATCCGCATCCAGCACGCCACCGAGGAAAAAGCGTCCTGCTCCCCAATCGCTCATCGGCCGGTCTCCGGGTTTGCGGCGCATGACTCGCGGAGCGCGGGCCTGTGCCGTCAGCGTGAAATGGTGCGGAGCAGTTTCGATCGGTCCGCACAATTGCCGGCCCCACGCCTGGGGTCAAGGACCACCGCCCGCTCAGCAGTTAGTCGTCCACCTCCGGCCGGGCCAGTTCGAGCACCTCCCCCGGTAGTGAGTAGGCGCGCCCCCAGAGCCTGCCGACAGGCTGAAGGAATTCGGTGTCGATTACATCCGTTCCGGGTAGGCGGGGCAGCTCCGCTGAGATCCGGAGCCCTGTCACCTCTCCGATCACGAGGCCGTTCGGAGCTGGACTCAGGTCCACTTCCTTGAACAGGCGGCACTCGAGGACAGCCGGACAGTCCGCCACGTAGGGTGCGTCGACCGTGGCGGCCTCCGCCCACTGAAGCCCGACATGCTCGAACTCGTCCACGTCCGGTGACAGGTCAGCGGACGAAAGGTTCATCAACTCCATCTGCGCCATGGTCACAACATTCGCGCAGAACGAGCCGGTCTCGCGGATATTCTGCAGCGTGTCCTTGGGCCGGTCTCGCCGATGGGCGATGGAAATCCCGAGGAGCATGGGAGAAGCGCTGAGGGCCGCAAAAAAACTGAACGGCGCCAGATTTCTGACGCCGCCCAGTGATCTCGTAGACAGCCATCCGATCGGCCGCGGAACGACAAGCGAGGTGATCAGCTCGTACCGTTGTCGGCCAGTCAGGCTGTCCGGGTAGAGGACGTCCTGGGCCGATCCCGAAGGACGGCTAGAAGTATATCCCGCCCGTGAGGACGAATTGTTCCCCACCACTGACCTCCACTCTGGCCTCCAGATACAACGGAAGCTGTCCGCCAAACTCCATGCCGCCGAGCAGGTTGAGGCCCATATCCGTATCCGACGACCCGAGGCTTCCGCCACTCCGCGACGTGTGGGCCACGTTCAGACCACCCCCGACGTACGGCGCTACGGCACTCTGCTGGACCGGAACGAGATACACGACATTCCCGTTGAGCTCCCAATAGTCTACGTCCCCGTCTGGGAAGAACCAATCGAAGCTCGTCAGGATCTTGATCGGGCTTCCCGCCGGCGGCGAAATGGCCAGGCGAGCTCCGACGCCGAAATCGGCGCCATCGGCAATACTCGCCTGAACCCCGAAGCGCGATTGCGCCTGGGCTTCACTCGCTGT
>JAZDDE010000399.1:0-4611 GCA_036679495.1 Gemmatimonadota bacterium
CGCAACCTGTTCGTGCTCCGGCCCGAAGAGAGTGCGCCGCATCTCCAGGCTCTCGCGGTAGAGGATCTCCGCACCGGCGAAATCGCCGCGATCGTGGAGCACTGTCGCCAGATGACCGACAGTCTCGGCGGTCAGAGCCCGATCCGGACGCACAGCTCGTTGCTCGATCGCCAGTGCTTCGCGGTAGTGCGCTTCCGCCTCAGCGTAGGCACCACGATCTTGATTCAGGCGTCCGACGCTGTTGAGGCTTCGTGCAAGGTCCATCTGGTGTTCACCTCCGAGCCGGCGGCGGATCTCGAGGCTCTTCAGTAGCTGCGATTCTGCCTCGGAGTATCGTCCGAGCTGCAGGTAGGTCATCCCCGCGGTGTTGCGGACCGCGGCCTCGAGCTCCGGCTCTCCTGCAAAGGCTCCCTGGATGCCCGATACGGAAGCGTCGAGTGACTCGATGACGGTGGCTGTCCCTCCAATCCCTTCGAACGGGTCGGCGCTTGTCAACATCCCCTGCAAGAATTCGCTCACCACCTTGGCCGAGCCCGCCTCTTTTTCAGCACGGTCACGGGCCGCCGCAAGTCGAGCTGACTGCACGGCCAGTACTCCCAGGAAGGCCAGGACCGTCGCGAAGCCGACTGCCGCCGCCGTCACCGCCAGGCGATGGCGACGGACGAACTTCGTCGCGCGGTACGAGACACTCGCTCGGCGAGCCAAGACCGGAAACCCGCCCAGCAAGAACTCTACGTCGGCGGCGAACCGTTCGACCGCCGAGTAGCGGCCTCCCGCATCCGGCTGGAGAGCCTTCAGGACGATATGGGCGAGGTCCCCGGTGAGCTGCTGCTTCAGGTCTCTGGGCGTGGTCGAACGCCTGGCGGCAACCGTTTCGAGCACGGATCCATCGACCGCAAAAGCGGCCAACTGCCCCAGCCGAGCGGTGTCGGAACGTCCGCTCGGCCTCTGCGGCTTACTCTCGGAGACCCTGCGCGCCACCTCGTCGAGAGACAGGTCGCCGAAGGAATCGGGTCTCGCCCCACCGACCAACTCATGCAGGAGAACACCCAGCGAGTAGACGTCGCTGGCGGTCGTTATGGTGCGCCCGAGAAGTTGCTCTGGACTGGCATAGTCCGGAGTGAGAATCCGCATCCCGGTATCCGTGGCGCCTGTCCCGTCGGGAGCCGGTTCCGAGCTCAGAATCTTGGCAATGCCGAAGTCGAGCAGTTTGGGCGTGCCGTCCGCCGTGACCAGCACGTTGTCGGGCTTGATATCGCAATGCACCACGAGGTTCTGGTGGGCAACCCCCACCGCTCTGCAGACGGTTGTGAAAAGCGTAAGCCGTTGCCGAATCGTCAGCCGCTCTCGGTCACAGAACCGGTCGATGGGCTCGCCATCGATGTACTCCATGACGAACCGTCGCAAGAGATCCGGAGTCGCCACGGTCCTGCGGATCACTTTGATCGCGACTTGTTTCTCGAATCCTTCTTCCCGGGCAGCTAGGTAGACGGACCCTAGCCCACCGCGCCCGATACGGTGGAGGATCTTGTAGGGACCGAGGCGGCGCCCCTCCAGAGTCGGTCGCTCGCGATCGGCGAGCTCACCGTCCCTCACGGCCTCGAGCCCGGTGGAGCCGGCCAGCACCTCGGCGGCGATCCGGGATGGGGGACGCTCGAGGAAGCTCCCCGACTCGCCGTGGGAGGCCAGCAGCGACTCGATCTCGACTCGACGTTCGGGATCATCGCCGCAGGCACGGTCGAGGAGGTCCTCGCGCTCGGCGCCGTCGAGCAGAAGGGCTTCCTGGAACAGGGCCTTGGTACGCCGCCAGCGCTCTTGGCTCATGCGGTTCCGTCGTCGACGATTCTTTGGTGCAACCAGGCGCGCGCGGTCGCCCATTCGCGTTTGACGGTGGCCGCCGAGACGCCCAGCGATTCCGCTGTCTCTCTGATCGTCAGGCCGCCAAAGAAGCGCAGCTCCACCAGACCCGAGAGTTCCGGATCCAGCTCCGCAAGCTCTCGCATCGCGTCGTCGAGTGCGACCAGGTCGATTTCGCGCATAGCGGGTGCGACCAGTTGCTCGTCCAGGGTCACCCGTACGTCACCGCCGCCGCGCTTCTGGGCGCACCGACGGCGGGCATGGTCCACGAGAATGCGCCGAATCAGTCGAGCCGCAATGGCGAAGAAATGGGCTCGATTGCGCCATTCGACTCGCGTTTGATCGACGAGCCGAATGTAGGCCTCGTGCACGATCGCGGTGGCTTGCAATGTGTGATCGGCTCGTTCGCCGCGAAGCCTCGCACCGGCGAGGCGGCGCAGCTCTTCATACACCAACGGCATGAGCTCGTCGCGCGCCGCGACGCTGCCGTCTGTCCAATCGACGAGCAGCCGCGTTACACCGGGCGATGGTGAGGGCATCGAGAAGAGGCTACCAAAACTCTTGTGAGCCAATTTGGCCATCGTTTGCGCGTCTTGTTCGATGGCGCACGAGTCGATCCTGACAGCGCCTTAACGAAAGGAAGGCTTCGATGAAAAAAGACACCACATTTCGAATGTTCGCGGCCCTGACGGCATTGCTTTGGACGAGTGCTTCAGTTGCCGCAGAGTCAGATGCGAACCAGTCCGGCAAAACGGCGGAGCTGGGTATCGTCACGTCCAAAATCGTAGGTGGAGGGCCAGCCGACTCAGGCAAGAACCGTTGGATCGCCTCACTTCAGCGCGGTGACCACTTTTGTGGCGCCTCGTGGGTAGGCGACCGCTGGGTCGTTACCGCGGCTCACTGCGTAGCAGGCGAGAAGGTGGGCGGTCTGAAGGTCTGGGTCGGGGGCTACGATCTCCGTCGCCCGGAGCAGGGCCAAACCGCGCAGGTAAAGAACATCTTCATGCATCCCAACTACAACGATGACACTCTCCGTAACGACGTCGCGCTCATCGAGCTGAAAACCCCGATCGGCAGCGGCATTACCCCGGCTTCTTTGGCCACCACGAAGATCACCGACAAGCTGGCAAAGCCGGGCAAAGCCGCAACCGTTTCGGGCTGGGGCGCTCTGTCTGAAAACGGCGCCTCTCCGAAGATTCTGCACGAAGTCAGGCTTCCCATCGTGAGCAACTCCGAATGCAACTCACCGGGCGCATACGGCGGAGATGTCTTCGGGAGCCAGATCTGCGCCGGTCTGCGTCAGGGTGGCAAAGACGCCTGCTACGGCGACAGCGGTGGCCCGCTGTGGGTGAGCAAAAAGGGTAAAGACCACCTGGTGGGAATCGTCAGCTGGGGCGAGGGCTGCGCCGAGCCCCGCAAGTACGGCGTCTACACACGGGTCGCCAGCTTCAAGGGCTGGATCGAGTCCAAGATGAAGGGTGGTGGAAGCCCGCAGCCTCAGCCCGGTCCGAGCTCGGGTGCCTCGTGCGAGGGAAGCTGCGGTGGCAACGCGGGAGCTTGTTGGTGCGATGAGGAGTGTTTCGAGCTGGGCGACTGCTGCAGTGACTTCGCGCAGGCATGCGAAGAAGGCTCAGAGGATTCGTGCACCTCGCTGGTGTGCGGAGTCGATCCCTACTGCTGCAACGTCGAGTGGGATGGTCAGTGCGAAGACCTCGCCGACGAAGTCTGCTCGGGACCGTAGCGCGGTCCAATCACTGACGGCTGGCACCTCTAGATGGCAGGCCCTACTTGATCTCCGCCAGCGGCAAGCCACTCGGTACTCGCGTAGGCACTGTCTTGCGCGCGTCCTCGGCCGAGAAGTCGGTCAGGGCTTCGAGGAAGTCGATCAAGAAGCCTACCTTTTTGTTCGAGAGGTTTGGCACATCGATCTCGATAGCGGCGGCGATCGCCGCAGTTATGACCGGGTCATTGAAGGCAATGAGGTCCAGCGCGTCCAGATCCGGACGCGGAGGCAACACTACTTGAGACGGATCGGCATTGAGCAGGGAGTTCAGCGGGTCCAGATGATGGCGGACGACGTCCTCGAGTGAGTTGTAGAAGCCATTATGCCCCCACGGAGCGGTGAGCACGACATTGCGCAATGAGGGCGTGCGGAAGCGATAACGGTCGGCGGGATCTCCGGTGAATCCCTCGCGGGCGAAGTCCTCTGGAGGGTCGAATCCGGGTCCGATTTGCGGCATGCCGATCGCGTGGAAATCGTGATCCGTTTGGAACACGCCGGCGTGGCAACTCGAGCACTCGGCCTGGCCGTAGAACAGCTTCATCCCACGCACCGCGTTCTTGCTCATCGCCTTCTTGTCACCGCGCAAATAGCGGTCGAACGCGCTGTCGTCGGCGCGAAAGGCCTTTGCTTGGAAAGCGCCGATGGCTTTCCCGATATGCACGATGGTGATGTCGGCAGGACCGGAGACCTCCAAAGGGAACGCCAGTTCAAAGAGATCCACGTACTCTGCGATGGCGCCGAGTCGCGCTACCAGACCGTCCCACACACCTATCTGAGGATGAATGAGGGAGGCGTCGGCCAGTTCATTCGTCCCGGGCTGGCCGGTCATCTCCTGAAGGTCGGTCTCGGCGAAGATCGACAGAGCGTCGAGCACGAACTCGAACCCGAACGGGAGGTCGGTGCCGGCGGGAGTGGCAAAGCCTTGCGGGAAGCTGGGGTCGACTTGAATCCGCCCATCCCAGAACAGCTTC
>JAZDDE010000004.1:0-19454 GCA_036679495.1 Gemmatimonadota bacterium
GGCCAGCACGTTTACACATTTCCATTCGGCTGAAGCAGACGAGCGGGCCACCCGAACGCAGTGGAGTCGGTTCGAGCAGGTAGTGGAAGTCATGCGAGAGGCTGGCGTTTCACCAGGTTTTCTCCACGCAGCCAACAGCGCGGCGTCGGTCCTGTACCCGTCGCTTACGGCAAACGTCGTGCGCCCCGGGTATTTCCTGTATGGAGGCACGGCCGAGGGAGTGAAAAGTAAGCCACTGCCGGTACTGTCGGTCAAGGCCCGGGTCGCGAGTGTCCGAGATGTTCGGGCCGGACAGACAGTTAGCTACGGCGCCACGTACACAGCGCCGGAGGATGGACGGCTGGCAACAGTAGCCATTGGATACGGAGACGGGCTTCCGTGGCGTATCTCGAACAACGGTGGCGCCCTTGTCGCTGGCCAAATTCGACCGTCCTCGACGTGACGGGGATTCCTGGCGTGCGAAACGGCGATGTAGTCACGTTTCTGGGAACTGACGGACAGAGTTCCATCGGGCTGGAGGCGCTCGCCCAGGCCAGTGGAACGATCGGTTATGAGATTCTCACGGGCTGGACAGCCAGACTGCCCCGAGTGGAGGTCGGCGACGAGTCCTGAGGGATGTCTGAAGACTAGGGAGGAGAAGGACCTGGACATAGAAGAACTGGCCACATGCGCACACGAGGCCATGGGACGCGCCTACGCGCCGTATTCAAAGTTTCGTGTCGGTGCGGCCCTGGAGACCCAGGATGGCAGGCTCTTCGGGGGCTGTAATGTCGAAAACGCTTCCTACCCGGTGACAGTGTGTGCGGAACGCGTTGCTCTCGGAGCGGCAGTCGTCGCTGGGGCCACCCGATTCCGAAGGATCCTCATTTGTTCGAGTGGTACAGATCCGGTTACGCCCTGCGGAATGTGCAGGCAGGCCTTGTCCGAGTTCGGAGTTGACCTCGAGGTGATCTGCGAAGGGATGTCGGGTTCCAGGCAGTCCTGGGCTCTGAGCGAGCTCCTACCCGGACACTTTGGCCCGGAAGAGCTGCTTTGATCCGGCTTCGCGCGGCGGTAATTCTTTCGCTGCTAGCGGGGTCCGGTTGCACGGAGGACGCGATTACGGATGTATCCCCGGAAGACGCTCCGGGGAGTTCTCAGCCGACCGTGGAGATCGAGCTGCGCGCGGATGACTTCGTATCGTTCGAGGACACGACCTATGTGGGCTACGCGATTCCGGGCGCGGCGCCCTTCACCATAGTGGCAGATCAAACTGGCCTGGATTCGCGCTGGCTGGGGCGTTTCTCGACCATCCCCGACTCCGTGCGAGTCGACTCACTTCAGGTTCCCATCGACTCGTTCGTTGCCGCGGCCTTGAGGCTCGTGGTGGATACTGTGCTCTCTGTCCTGCCTGATTCTGCGTTCGCCGACCCTTTCTTGCTTTCGGCGTTTAGTCTGGACCGCTCTTTCGTGGAGCGAGAGGCGACTTGGACCGAAGCGTCCGCGGGCGTCCCCTGGACGACACCGGGAGGGGACTTGGGCGCGCTCCTGGGGACACTCAGTCTCGATACTTTGACAGCGGAAATCTTTCCTGACACGATCATTATCCCCCTGTCGGGCAACATCGACTCCCTGGTCGCTGCCTGGCGAGCCGCCGAGGGCGAGCCGGGTCTGGCGCTTTCGGTGGAGGCCCGTGGGGTGGTGCTGCAGGTATCAGCCACCGCACTGTTGTTGGACGCGGCGGCAAGTGACACGACCGTGGACGTAGCGCGATCACCCACCTCACAGACGTTTATTTTTGACCCTCCCACGCCGGCCGTCGGGCTGACTCTCCGGCTGGGAGGTCTCCCGGCCGCCCGAGCGTATATGCGGTTTCAAATCCCGGAATCCGTGGCGGGTCTCGACCTGCGGGGTGCGGTGATCAACGATGCGGTGCTGCTGCTCCGCCCACTCGGAACTCCAATGGACCCGTTCGCGCTCGCCCAGTCGACTGCGGCGAGTGCCTTCGAGCTAACGGGAAATCCCCTCACGGAGGGCGAGAAGGTTCCGATTGGGGCCAACTTGAGCCTCGGGGCGGAGCCTCTCGACCCGGACTCGCTGGCCGTGGGTGTGAGCGTGGAGTTTCCGGCCACGGCTCTGATACAACAATGGGCTAGCAATGACACGATCCAGTTTTTGAATGTGGGTCTGCGAACGGTTCCCGAAGGGAGCACGCTCGGACGTTGGGAGTTTGGATCTTCTGAGTCGTTGCCGGCCTTCCAGCCCGGGCTCCGTCTCATCGTGACACCCCCCACTGATTTCGAGCTGCCATGATGAACACGCCACACCCACTCGCCCTCCTGACCGTTTCCGCTTTCGGCATAGGCTTGGCGCTGATAGGAAGCCCCGCCGCTCTGCCCGCTCAGGTGCCTGCGACGTCTCTCGGACTGGGAGCGCCCGTGGCCCGCACCGATGGGCGAGCTGCCGCGCTCGGGGGTGCTGGCGTCGGCTTGCTGGGAGGCTCGCTCACTTTGCTGAGTCCTGCGGACCTGACCGGTCACACGGGCAACGTTATCGGCCTGTCGCTGAATCCCGAGAGTATTACTCTCGTCACCGCCGGCGGAGAGGATCAGGCGAAGCGGAGCCGGATCGGTCTGATGCAAGCCGTGGTTCCGATTGGCCAGTGGGTCGTGGGAGTGGGGCTGCGAAGTGAGCTGGACCAGGATTTTCTGGTTGTGTTTCCCGACACTCTGGACACCTCATTTGGACGATTTCCGTTCGAAGAACGGCGTGAACAGGATGGCGGCGTCAGCTCCCTCGAACTATCGCTTGCACGGCGTGTCGGGCCCCTGACGGTAGCTGTGGCCGGTGGACCCATCTTCGGCGCGGTCCGGCAGGTAGTATCCCGGCGCTTCGAGGTGGACCCCACGGGCATCCTGCCCACACTGACGCCGGTGGAAGACTTCGCGAAACTGACGTATGCCTCCAGCCGGGTAAGGGGCGGTCTGTCTTTCGAGGCCGCTGACCGTTTTCGCCTGAGCGGCATGGTGGGCTGGACGGCTGCGCTTGAGGCCGACCAACAGGAAACCGGTTTGACGCAAGAGTACCAGATGCCCATCGAGGTCGCAGTCGGTGGCTCGGCGCGGCTCTCTCCGGAACTGCTGCTGGCCGCATCCGGCGGCTGGATCCAGTGGTCCAGGGCAAAGGGAGATTTCAACAGTGTCGGAGTGGCAAGCGTTTCCTGGGGTGGTGGTGGCATCGAGTGGAGCCGTCTGACGCTGGGTTCAGCCAGCGTTCCGCTTCGTCTTGGCTACCGTTTCGCCGATCTTCCGTTCTTTCCGCGAGGAAAGCAGCAAGCCAGGGAGACGGCATTTACGTTCGGGCTCGGACTCTCGACAGCCGGCGGAAAGGCCGTGTTGGACTTGTCCGGTGAGATTGGTTCGAGAGGGGACGCAGCCGAGTCCGGCTTTGACGAATCCTTCACGGGGGCGGCGTTTACAATCTCGATCCGACGTCCCTAGGGCACCTGCCGGGCCGTTGTTAGGCCGAGTCCAGGGCCTGGAGCACCTGGTCTTCGAATAGAGCCGGGTCCGTAACAGGCCACCCGTGCCCCCTTCTCACCGTCCGCACCACCACCCTCTCTCCTCCTGCTTCAAGGTACCGCTCCGACTCGCCGCGGGTGTACAGGTGATCACGCTCGGCCAGGATCACGTGAGCCTTCGGCGCGCTGGGCAGGAACGGCTCCATGGGAGTCCGCATCGTCGCGCCGACCACGGGAAACAGGAGATCCGGTCGGGTGAAGGCTCGTCCCGCATAGTCGCACAGTATGCTGAACGCCCACCGGGGTCCCCTTCGGCCCTCCAGCCCAGTGTACTCGCGCAGCTGCATCAGGACCGATCTGCCGAAGCTCCTCGCCCACCCGATGCGGATCGGGACGGTCGGAGACAGTGCGATAGCGTGCTGCTCGCACAGCAAGGCGACCAGGCCTCCGAATGAGTGGCCAACGGTCGCATCCAGGGGTCCGAACGTTCGGGCGAGCGCGGCTGCGAGACTGCGGTACTCTGTGATCGCCTGCGGTAGCTCGCCGCGGCTGCGGAACGAGAGGTCCGGAGTGATGAGGCGAACATGGCGGGACAATCGCGCCAGGCTTTCGTCGTAGTAGCGCGGGTGGACGCCCATGCCGGGAAGGAACAGTACCCGCCGCGACCCCTCGCCGAACGTCTGGACGGGAACGGTAATGTCTCCGAAATCGAACCGTTGGGCCTCTTTCATGGGCCCGATCCTACCGATACTGGTCGGCGCGGGCAATTCGTGGACGCCTCTCATCCTGGTAGCCCGCATGCGCCGATTCAGACTACATTCCCTCCAGATGAAACCCAGTTGAGTCTCATTTCTATAGGAGTTCGCACTCCGGTGACGAGAGATCAGGTGGCGGGCAAGCTCGTTCAGCTGCGCGTAGCAGGGGAAGAGTGTGAGGCGGTGGCCTCTGCGTCAGGTGTGGCCGCCACGACCGCACGTTCGGTGAGACCTGCCGGCGGCAACGCTTTTATTGAGACCTACGGTTGTCAGATGAACGTCAGCGACACGGAACTCATGTCCCGTGTGCTTACGTCGCAGGGATACGCTCTGGTGGACGACCCCGGCCAGGCAGACGTGATTGTCGTGAATACATGCGCCATACGGGAGAACGCGGAGCGGCGAGTTCGCGGCCGTATCGGCCAGCTTCAACAATATCGGGTTGACCGGCCGGATCTGGTGCTCGCCGTTACCGGATGCATGGCTCAGCGAGTGGGTAATGACCTCTTGGCCCAGAATGCGGGCGTGGATCTCGTCGCGGGCCCGGACGCGTACCGGCGACTGGGTGCCGCGATCGAGGAAATTCGTCAAGGAAACATCCCTCGCGGCCAGACGCTCCTGGAGCTGGATGCGGACGAAAACTATGAGGGGGTCAGTGCTGTTCGGAGGGAAGGGGTTACGGCGTGGATTACGGTGCAGCGTGGCTGCGACCACAGATGCACCTTCTGCATCGTCCCGTATGTCAGGGGTCCCGAGAAGAACCGGGACCCGAGCGCGGTTCTGGACGACGTGAGACTCGCCGTTGCAGACGGATTTTCGGAGGTCACTCTGCTTGGACAGACAGTCAATTCGTACGAGTCCGGCGAGTGGGACTTTGCACGCCTGCTCCAGGGAGTGGCCCGTGTGCCAGGAATTCGGCGGGTTCGGTTCACCTCACCACATCCCAACGACGTGAACCAGCGCCTGATCGATGTCATGAGCGAGGAGCCGGCCGTCTGCAAACAGCTGCACCTTCCGCTTCAGTCCGGCTCGAACAGAGTCCTCCGGCGGATGGCGCGCCGATACACGGCCGAGCAGTTCCTAGACACAGTAGAGCGAGTGCGTCTCGCTGTTCCCGGAATCACGCTCTCCACAGACATCATCGTTGGTTTTCCGGGAGAGACCGAGGCTGACTTTGAGGACACGATTCGCGTGCTTCAAACCGCCAGATTCGACGATGCCTACCTGTACCGATTCTCTCCCCGGGAAGGCACTCCGGCGACTCGGCTTCCTGCGGCCGATGCGGTGCCCGATGCGGAGGCCAAGAGACGCCTGGCTACCGTGATCGACGTACATCGGCAGATCCAACGTGAGATCAACCTGGCTGAGGTAGGCCGGACGGTTGAAGTCCTGGTCGAACGCTCCGCCCGGAGCCAGGGGGACGTTTTGGGCCGAACCGAAGGAAACAAGGTGGTTGCCTTCCCCGGTGAGAGGGCGTGGATCGGTGAGTACCGCCGGGTCCGAATTCGGAGCACCTCCGGATCGACCTTCGGCGGTGAGCAGGTAGCGTGAGCCGGGGGCTCGTAGTCCTGCTCGGCGCAGGGACTGCCCTGCTGGCATTTTGGTTTGCGGCCGCCAATGGGTCCGAACGTGTCCAGCTACGGCTGGGATTCATCACTTTCGAGTCCGTGTCCGTGCCGGCCCTGGTGTTCAGCGCTGCGCTTCTTGGCATGATCGCCCTACTGCTCGTAGGACTGCGGGCCGACCTCCGGACTCGCCGAATGCTGCGCCGCTACCGCGAGATTCTGCAGAAAGAGGAGTGAGCAGAAGGCGCCACCAGACCTCTTCTGCGACGTTTAGTAGGTCGTCACCCCTCCTGGCGGCAGCTCTGCTCCTCGCGGCCTCCATAGCGTCCGGAATGTGGCTCGCCTCGGGCGAATTCTACTCTCGGACTGGTCCAGGGTCCTGGTTCCTGGCCCTGGTCGGCATTCTGGTCGGATCTGTTGCAGTACGCGCCGCGCTTCATGGGAACGGAGTGAAAGGGCCCGTAGGGCTTTGGCTCATCTTTGTCGCAGGAGCCGGGTTCGTCCTGGGCGCGCGCTCTGCTGGACAGCTACAGCTGGCGTGCACTCTCGACCTCGAGCCCGGCACGAGCGTATCGGTGACCGGCCGGGCGAACGCCCCATTCGAGATGTCCACCGGCGAGAGCACGTCTCGCATTACGCTCCGTGACGTCCGGCTGTCCAGCTCCGGCCGGGAGTGCCGAATCCCTTCGCTCATCGTCTTCGTGGCGCAAGAGCAGGCCACACTCCGCGAAGCGGGCGTCGGGTCCGGCACGCGGGAGGTGCGAATCAGCCTCCGCGGCCGATGGCGGCCATTTCAGACGGCAGCGCCAGTTGGCTTCAGTTGGCCGGTGCTTCCTCAGCGCCATGGCCTACTCACCGGTGCCGAGATACTGGACGTACGAGGTGCTACCAGTGACGCGCTTGGCCGGGTGCGCGGATGGATTCGTAACCGTTTCGCCAACCGGCTGACTCCACGTGCGCTACCCACCGCACTGGCACTCACCCTGGCCGAGCGGGACCAACTCCGTCCCGAAACGCGGCGCACTTTTGCGGACGCCGGAATGGCCCACCTCCTGGCCATTTCAGGGCTGCACATCGGTCTCTTTGCGCTCGGAGCGCTGCGGCTGGCGGGGTTCTTCCTACGCGGACCTCGCCGGTATCTGGCGGCGGTTCTCTTGGTGGGCCTGTACGTGCTCATGATTGGCGCGCCGGCAGCAGCGGCGCGCGCCTGGGTTCTGTTCGCCGCCTTCTCATTGTCTCGCATGCGCGGAAGCCCGGCCAGCGTACTCGACGCGCTGGGACTGGCCGCCGGCGCCTTGCTCGTCCTTAGTCCGGCTTCGGTGACGGATCCGGGTTTTCAAATGTCCTTTGCGGGATTTCTCGGCCTGCTCGTCGGAGGCGATATCGGGACACGGCTGGGTGAGTACCTCGCTGACCGGCGGCCAGGCGCCGGGCGAGGCGCGCCGGCCTCACGCACGATTCGGTGGAGCCGGCTGGCACTGGCCAGCGCGGGAGCTCTCGCCTTCACGGCCCCGATAGCCGCTGCGCATTTCGGACGGACGGCCCCGGTCGCGCTCCTGTCGAACCTGGTTGGAGCTCCGCTGGTAGGACTTGTAGTTGCCAGCCTGGCGCTTACGGTTGTGTTGCCTGGCGTTGCCGGTAGCCTCGCCTCCGCGGCGTCGGACTTCCTGCTGGAGACGCTCCTGAGGGCAGCTGAGTTCTTCGCGGCACTTCCGTTCGCCAACGCCGAGGTTCGGGCGCCGGCCCCTGCAGAGTGGGCTGCGATGGTCGCGATAGCCTGGATTTTGACCCGTTTTGCAGCCGGCCGTCCCATATGGCGGATGCTGCCGGCTCTCGGTCTCGCGCTGGCACTGCTCACCGCCATGCCCGCCTTTTCGTCTGCGGTGCATCGGGGCGAGACGCTGCTGTGCACCCTGGATGTAGGTCAGGGAGACGCTGCGGTCCTTCGCACGGAGCGAGGCCACTGGGCCCTGTTCGACGCGGGTCCGCCTTCGGCCGGGAAGGCCATCAGCCGGTTCTTGACCCAGAACGGCGCGCGGGAGATTGACCTGCTCATTCTTTCGCATCCAGATTTGGATCACCTGGGCGGGGCGGCCGATGTGCTCCGCCAATTCTCTGTACGGCGAGTCCTCGACGGCGGCCGCCCACTGGGCAAGACTGCGTATGAGCAATTCCTGGCTCAGGTAGAGTCGGAAGGCGCTGCTTGGTATCCGGTCACCACGGGAGATCGTTTCCGCCTGGACAACGTTACGATCACAGTCCTGGCTCCCGGTCCTCTCACATCTGGCTCCGCAGGCGTATCCAGCGGTGCGAACGAATCCAGCGTGGTGTTCCGCCTCACGACAGACGACGGATTCCGGTACCTGAACACCGGCGATGCCTCGGCCGATCTTGAAGCTAACATTCTGGGCCGGTGGCCCCGCGATTCAGTACGGGCGGACCTGCTCAAGGTCGGGCACCACGGCAGCAAGACGTCATCCTCAGGCCCCTGGCTCCGGGCCGTCGGCGCTTCGGAAGCCGTGATCTCAAGCGGTAGCGGGAATCGCTACGGCCACCCCCACGCTTCAGTACTGGCACGCCTGGACTCGGCTGGAGTGGAGACGATCTGGCGAACCGACGGGCAGGGCACCCAGTGCAAGCGATTGGGCCCGTCCGGGGAACGTCGTTCCGACGCTTGACGGGCTGGCTCTGCGGCGCAAAGGTACCTCGGCCTAGCGAACGCTGAACAATCCAGGACCGAACCGGGTGGAGGAACGGAATGCAGAGGTCTGTTGTCACGATCGGCCGCTTTATCCTGGAGCAGGAGCGCCACCACCCGGAGGCCACGGGGGTGCTCACCGGTATCCTCCACGAACTCACGCTGGCGGCCAAGCTCATCCACCGAGAGGTCAGCAAGGCTGGTCTGGTGGACATTCTTGGGGATACGGGCCGCGAGAACATACACGGCGAAGTCGTCAAGAAGCTGGACGAGTATGCGCACGAAGTCATCTATCGCGCCTTCGATCACTCTGGCCACCTGTGCGTGATGGCCTCGGAAGAGGCTGAGGAATTGCTTCCGATCCCGGAGGGATTTCCTACCGGCGAGTACGTGCTCATGTTCGATCCGCTGGACGGAAGCTCCAACATCGATGCCAACATCTCGATCGGTACCATCTTCTCGATTCACCGCCAGTGTACCGAGGGGCGAGATGGCAGTCTCGAAGACTGTCTTCAGCCGGGTTACAAACAAGTAGCGGCCGGTTACGTGATGTATGGCTCGTCCACCGTGTTGGTGTATACGACGGGGACGGGGGTACACGGCTTCACGCTGGATCCAAGCATCGGAGAGTTCCTGCTTTCACACCCGGACATTCGGATCCCAAGCCCGGGCAAGCTCATCTACAGTGTCAACGAGGGGAACTACAGCCGCTGGAGCCCAGAGCAGCGTTCGCTGGTCGATCATCTGCGGGGAGGCGATGGAGAGGATGCGGGCTTCTCGCACCGCTACGTGGGTTCACTCGTTGCCGATTTTCATCGCACGCTGATGTACGGCGGACTGTTCATGTACCCGGCCGACGCCAAATCACCGAAGGGCAAACTGCGTCTTCTCTACGAGGCGGCGCCACTGGCCTTCGTGGTCGAACAGGCGGGAGGCGCCGCTACGGACGGATCTCGTCCGATCCTACAGATCCAGCCGACAGGACTACACGAGAGGATTCCGCTGTTCATGGGTGCCTCCGACCTTGTGGAGCTCGCGGGCTCCTATCTGGCCGGGAAGGGTGGCGTTGCCTAGAGCTGGCGCCTGCTGACGAATACGACTGCTGACGAACACGCCAGCGGCGCCGCTGGACCTAGTCTGCGACTGCCTCGGGAGCGGGAGTTTCCTCCATCGCATCGCCCATCGCCTCACCCATTTCTCGCATGCCTTCTGCCATCCCCTCCGCGATGCCTTCCATCGCGTCCTTCATTCCCTCACCGATGGCCTCACCGATCTCCCCCATCGATGCGCCAAGAACGGCCCGAATCATCCGGTTGCTGGTCGCGTCGAGATCCACCTTCCAGTCACCATCCTGCCGAACCATTATGGTCTCGAAATCGAATTCAAGTGCGTTTTCGCCACTGCTGCTGTTGAGAGTGGTCGGTACGACCGTTTCGCCGTCCTCCTCGAATGACTCTCCGAGCTCAAACGAGTCGATCACGTTGTCCGTGTTCTCGAAGTTGAGCTGCGTGGACTCCGATTCGATCGACAGCGCTTCCACTGTCTCTATGTCACGAGCCTGAGCAGCCGTCCAAAAACGTTCCGCGACGCTATCTGGTCCCTCACCGGCACAGCCGGCGCCTATCAGGCCAACGAGCACTATAGCTACTGAATGTCTCACAAATCCTCCGAGGTCATTTGTTGCACACAACGATGAGGGCCTGGACAGCGTCGCCGCCGCAGGCCCTTCTCGCATTTCGATTTTGCCTCTGATGAAGCGAGACCCGCCCGACTCTAGTTACCTGGCACCCGAACGTCCACCCAAACCAGCCGGTGATCCGAGCTGGCGACGAGCGGGAAGAGCGGATCGCCGCTCAGCGGCCAGAACACTGCAGCGTCCAGAATGAGCAGATTTTTCCTGGGCAGCACGTAGTCCGCTCGCAGGTTACCCGCGCCGAACGGGGGGTTGTCACTGAAGTCCGCCGTGTCGAAGGCGGGGTTGCCCAGGTGACCGGTGTTCACACCTCCCTGTAGGGCGTCCTGCTCGGGGCCGCCTTCACTATCCGGCGTCACGGTCGTGTTGATGAGCGGATGGTTGACTAGCTGCAGCGCCGCGTCCTCACTGCTATCGCCGTCCAACGGGTCCGCGTTCTGGTCGCCTGCGATCACGAAATTGGCGCCGGGCTGTAGCCCTCCCGACATGCCCTGATCGTCAACAATGTAACCGGAGCGCGAGGGAATCACATAGTCCGCCCAGAAGCGGATCTCGTCGTGGTTCCGTGTACCATTACGATCCTCGGCTCCGTCGAACACCGGGGGAGTCGGGTGGCTCACCAGGAAGTGCACTTCCGCGTTGCCGATTTCGATCGGGACATCCCAGTGGCTCTTGGACGAGAGTCGGAACACGTCCAGCTCCGGCGGCGAATACCAGTCGGCCGGCCCCGGTATGCTCGGATCGTCCGGCAGCAGGGCTCCCGGCATGTCCTTCCAAAGGAAAAGCTGGAACGTGCGCACACCGAGCTCGTCGATGGGGTGCATCGAATACACGGCCATCCCGAACTGACCGGGGAAGAAGCCGAAGCCGAAGGCATCGCCTGGGCCGCCGACCCCCCCGAAGTTATCGAGATCAAAGCCGGAGGGGATGCCAGTGTTGGACGGAGCGACGAAGCGATGTGGAAAGACGATCGGGTCGGCGCCGTTCTGTGACACCGACAAGTAGTTGTCTTGAAAGCCCTGTGCCGCCACCCCCCCGGCGTCGAAGTCGAACTCGTTGATCAGCAGTACATCGGGGCGTGTCCGCTGAATAATCTCCGCCACCGCCTGCGCTTGTGCGTTATCCGGCGTGGAGAGGTCGCTCATCAGGTCACCTGCGTTGCGTCGGTTGAGCGAGGCATTGAATGTGGCGAAGCGGACTTGGTTTGCGAATTCGGCGTTGACGGCACTGAGGGCGAGACCGGGCCCTTCGGGCGCCGTCGGTGAATTCGCGTCCGCACATGCGGCGAAAGCGCCGAGGGCGGCAAGCAAGAGGGGAGCCATGAAGCTGTTGGTTCTCATTCTCACGATAGTATCCTGTCGGTTTGGCGCGCCCGGCCACGAACAGCAGTCAGGACGGAGACGGGGCGCAGTGTGGGCCACGGCCGGGTCGGGTCCTCGCGTCGTGTAGGCGTTAACGGAGCATCAGGACGTCGAAATTACAGGGTCAGGTGCTGCCTTCGATTGGGTCGTCCAGCCAGCGTCTGGTCCGAAGACCCTCGCACAGTCTAAGAAGTCTGTAGCAGGTATCGCAAATTGCAAGATTTCTCCAGGCGGCGTTAAGAGGCGCGGGAAGCTGAGGCGAGAAATTCGATCAGCTAGAGCACTTAACGCTTGCTCAAAGGGGTTTTCATTGGCAGGACAGGTCGGTATTGTAACCTTTGCTGTAGATTCATCGAACAGTGTGACACTCCGTGGCAGTCGAAGCGAGGCGCCGGGGAAAGCTATGCCCGACGCCCTTACACCCGAAATTCATGTGAGGCGTACGATGCAAAAGACCTGGTCGAGAAATGCGGTAATTATCGCTGTCGGGCTCCTTTCCAGCCTCGCGTTTTCTTCGCTGGTCCAAGCCCAGGTCGTAACCTCTGAGGTTCGGGGAACGGTGACCGACCAGGCCGGACAGGCGGTCGAGGCCGCGGAGATTTCGGTTACGGATACCCGGACCGGTGTGAGGCGAACTGCGATCACGAGCGCAAGCGGTCGATACTTCGTGGCCCAGCTCCAGCCGGGCGGTCCGTTCACCGTTCAGGTCCAGCTTATTGGGTATGGCCCACAAGGGCGCAGCGGCGTTCGGCTGACGCTCAGTCAGGCTGAGACTGTTAACTTCCAGCTGCAGCAAAGCGCCATAGAGTTGGACGAGCTGACCGTCGCCGTGACGCAGGATGATGCCGTGTTCAGCGCTTCGCACATGGGGCAGTCGACGACGATCGATCAGACGGAGATCGCCACGTTCCCCACGATCAATCGGGACCTGCTAGAGCTCGCACTCCTTTCACCTTACGCGAACCAGTTCGAGGACGCTCCGTCCATCGCGGGTAAGGCAAACCGACTCAACAACATCCAGATTGACGGGGCCGTAAACAACGACGTGTTCGGCGTAGGCGAGTCGGGATCACCGGGGGGACAGGGGAACGCCAAGCCGATCACACTTGAAGCCATCGAGGAACTCCAGATCCTGGTCGCGCCCTTCGATGTTCGTCACTCGAACTTCAGCGGCGGCCTGATCAACGCGGTCACAAAATCAGGTACGAATGAGTGGAAGTTTTCGGCCTTTGGCCTGTTTGATAACGAGTCGTTTGTCAGCGATCTCGAAGACGTCGAGTTCGGCGAGTTCAGCGATAAGCAGTTCGGAGGCACTATCGGGGGCCCCTTGAGCGGCAAAGTGTTCTTTTTCGGTGCTTTTGAGGCCCAGATTTTTGACAACCCGTTCCAGGGTTTCGAGCCCGGTGTATCGAACCAGCTGACAACCGACCTGGGCATCGATCCCTCCGATGCCACAACGATCGCGAGCGTGTTCAGCACCGATTTCGGAGTGGATGCGGGTACAACGGCGGCGTTTTCCGTCGATAACCCGCGCACGAATATCTTTGGACGCTTCGACTTTCACCTCGGTGACAACAACCGGCTGGTACTGCGACACAACTACTCCCGCGCGAGAAACAAACTTGCGTGCAACCGGGGCGGGTTCGGAGAGTATTGCTTTACCTCAAACGTGTCGCCGTTTACCAGCATCACCAACTCCACGGTGGCCCAGTTGTTCACGGTGCTAGGCGACAGGTGGGAGAACGAAGTCCTGCTCAATCTGGAATACATCAACGATGAGCGAGATCCGGAAGTCACCTTCGGGCAGGTGACGGTCGAGGCCAGCTTCGATTTTCTAGTTGGAGCGGAGCGCTTCTCGCAGGCGAATTCGCTCGACCAGACGATCTTTCAGATTACTGACAACCTGACGGGTCGATTCGGTGACCACCGGGTCACGTTCGGCACGCACAACGAGATCTACAGTTTTACGAACTTGTTCGAGCCTGGACTTCTCGGCTTGTGGACATTCGACAGCATCACAGATCTGCAGAACAATACCCCTTCGGATTACGTGAAGCGTGTGCCGGTGTCAGGCGTTTCCGAAGAAGAACTGCCGGCCAAGTTCACGGTCGCGCAGCTGGGCTTCTACGTGCAGGACGAGTGGACAGCGAGCGAGAATCTCACGCTCAATTACGGGCTCCGCGCAGAGATTCCGACCTTTCCCGACGACCCGCGGGAGAACGCGGCGTTCTTGAGCTCCTTCGGTCGTAGCAACGCCACGATACCATCGAACATTCTGTGGCAGCCGCGTTTTGGCTTCAACTACACGACCGGGGATGAGTACCGAACTCAGCTTCGTGGGGGAGCGGGTCTGTTCGCGGGCCGCTCGCCATACGTGTGGATCTCGAACGCGTACGGCAACACGGGTCGGCAGTCGGTCGACCTAAACTGTTCAGGCGCCAATGCGCCTGGCTTCGATCCCAGCGCGGCCGCTCCAAACACCTGCGCGGATGGCACCGGAGCGGATGAGTCGGGGCTACCGATCATCAACATCATCGATGATGATTTCAAGTTTCCGCTCGACCTCAAGCTCTCAGCCGGAATCGACCGCGAATTGCCTGCGGGCTTCACGGTGAGCGCCGAGGTTCTATACAGCAAGGCGGTCGAAGAGGTGTTCTTCGAGGAATTCAACATCGGTTCGCCCTCCGGCGTCGATCCTGTGGAAGGTCGGCCGTTCTTCGGTACTCCAACGGCCAGCGGCTGTGGGAGCCGCGGTGGCTGCTTTACCAACAACCAGCTGGACCCACAGTTCCGCAACGTGATCAACCTGACGAATCGGAGTGAAAGTGAGGCAATCCTGGTCACCTTCGAACTCCAGCGGCAATTCAGCGATTGGCTTCGTTTCCGCGGATCGTACACCCACGCCGATGTAGAGGACATTCAGGTCCAGCAGTCAAGCCAGGCGACCTCCAACTTCGGGCGGAACCCAATTCGCGGCGATCCGAATGATCCTGAGAAAGCCGATTCTAACTATGAGGTCGAGAACAAGATTGTCCTCGCCGCCACGGCGAATTGGGACTGGGGCAATGGTTTTCACCTTCAGATCACGCCGACGTACTTCGGCCAGTCGGGACTCCCCTACTCGTACGTGGCGCGCGGCGATCCCAACGGCGATGGCTTCCGGAACCCCGTGATCAGCCGAGACAACGACCTCATCTATATTCCGAACGACGTCAGCGAGCTCGCGTTCACGAGTCCTGCCGAGGCCGCTGAATTCGACGCGCTGATCAACGCGAACGAGTGCTTGAGCAGCCAGCGGGGCTCACTAATGCGCAGGAACAGCTGCCGTAATCCCTGGCATAGCTCTCTCGACATTCAGTTTGTGCTGGGCATCCCAACACCCGGCTACGGTGGCGCGTTCGAGATCGTTGCGAACATCCAAAACCTCTTCGAGTCGAGGTTCGAGCAGTCGCGGGTCGACCGCGGGATCGAAGTTCTGCGCGTGACCGGCCGCGAAGGCGATGTGGACACCGGCCGGTTCGTGTATGACTATCGAGGACCCACGGAACCCGACGAGGACGGCGGCCTCAACACGTTCTCGACATTCAGTCCACAGTCCAACCGGCGGTTCCAGTTGGGCGCGCGAATCCGCTTTTAGTCACAGCGGCGGTAGATTCACTTAGGGCGGAAAGCCCCGGCGTGAGCCGGGGCTTTCTTGTTGATTAGCGCACCCCAAGCAAGTGCCGTAAGACCCGCTCGCGACCAACTCGGGTCCGAGGTTCTGCGCTAGGCCGCGGTCAGGCGGAGGATCTCCGGAACCACATCCGCCAGGAGCTCTCCCTTCTCATCCTGATGGAGGAAAGAACTGCGGAAGCCGTTCAAGATCATCTGCCCCACGTCATCCAAACCGAAGCCGAGGTGCTCGACCGCCCGAGCGTATTCCTCGGTAACGGTCGTACCGCTCATGAGCCGGTTGTCCGTGTGGAGGCTCACGACAAGTCCGGAATCGTAGTACTGGCGCACGGGATGGCTCGCGAAGTCCGCTACGGCTTTCGTCTGCACGTTGCTCGTGAGGCAGATCTCGAGAGGGATTCTATGATCGTTGACGTACTGCATCAGGTCCGGATCCTCAAACAACCGCGTTCCGTGGCCGATTCGGTGCGCCCCGCAGTAGTGGATGGCCTGGTGGATTGACTCGGGTCCGTACGCCTCTCCGGCGTGAATCGTCGCGCTAATGTTAGCGTTTCGGACCGTATAGAAGGCGTTCTTATGTTTCTTGGCTGGATAGTTGTATTCGGCTCCAGCGAGATCAAACCCCACGACGCCGCGATCCTTGTACGCTACCGCCAGGTCCGCCAGGTCTCGGGAGGCGTCCAACGACATGTTCCGGATGCCGGAGATGATCAGCGCCGCCCGTATTCCCAGCTTCTCCTCCGCGGCCTGGATTCCGCGCAGGGGCGCATCCACGGTTTCAGGCAGAGGAAGGCCTGTCCGCGTATGAAGAATAGGAGAGTATCGGATCTCCATGTAGCGAACGTTCTCCGCGGCCGCGTCTTCGCACAGTTCGTAGGCGATACGCTCAAGAGCGTCAGAGTGCTGCATGACAGAGAGAGTCACCTCGAACCGGGCCAGATAGTCCTCGAGATTCGCTGCGTCGCGCACAAGGAGATAGTCGGCGAGTTCGTCGATTCCGGGGCAGGGAAGCTCGACGTCATACGTCGTAGCGAGATCCTGGATCGTCTCCGGACGCAATGACCCGTCCAGGTGCACGTGAAGTTCGGTCTTGGGAATCTCCCGAATAAGTTCGCGTAGCTCGTCGGGCTGCATACCGCGACTCAATCCGAGCCGCCGCGCACGGCCACCCACCGGGCATCGGACGGCCCTTCGACTGGCTGAGACGCCGCCTCAACCCAGGAAATGAGTGCTTCGAGGTCCACGGTTCCCGTGACTTCGAGGGTCCCAGCGTCCTCAAACATGGTGTAGCCGCTGCCACCGCCGGCCATAAAATCGTTGACGACTACCGAGTAGGTATCGGTGGCTACGACCTGACCGCCATCCGTGAGCACGGCAGACAGCACCCGGGAGCCCGGGTTCGCCCCCGGATCGTAGCGTACGACCATGCCGCTGATCTGCGCGTCAGGGCTTCCGTCCTCAAGAGCGTGCTCCAGCGCGGCGAGGACAACACTTCCGCTCACGGTGAGCCTCACGAGCACGTTGCCGAACGGCTGGATTCTGAACAGGTCGCCGAACGTCGGTTGGCCAGCGGCCAGTTCGGTTCGGATTCCGCCGTTGTTCATGATCGAGATCTGCGTTCCGGCGAATCCCCTCTGGGCGTCCGCGATCAGACGGCCCAGGGCGTAGCCGGTTTCGGAGCCGCGCACCCTGGGAAGATCCTCAGCGATTTCGGCGGCGAGGGCCCGGTCCGAGATGTCGGACACCTCCGATACATAGCCACCGACGATCTCCGCGAGAGCCCGATCGGGCGTCACCTCATCGGCATAGGCGTCCACCACGTCTACGACCCGCGCCGAGACTCCCCCTCCGGCCGATCTCGCCAGCCGTCCGATCCCGAAGGCCGCAGTGCTGGATCGTGACTGAACGATGGGGACGCCTCGCACGGTTTGCTCGAGGTGGCTGTGTGTGTGGCCAGAGACGACGTAGTCCGGGAGCGCGGACGCGGAACCCAGCGCCTCAAACACCTCCCCGCCACAACCCCCATCGCGCCCGCAAGTCCCGCCCACATGCATGATTGCGACCACGAAATGGACTCCCTGCGCGCGAAGCTCCGGGACGTATCGGTTCAGCGTCTCGGAGACAGAACGAAACTCCAGCTCGGAAACGTTCCAGGGCCGTGTTGTGGTCGGTGTTGAGCGGGTAGCCAGTCCTACGACGCCGATGCGCACTCCCTGCCGCTCGACAACGGTAGTCGGACTCAGCCACACCGGGTGTTCTCCTGTGGCGCGCTCGTAGACATTCGCACCCAGAATGGGGAAGTCAGCCTGCTCCATTCGCTGGCGAAGAACGATGATTCCCCAGTCGAATTCGTGATTCCCGAGCGCGACCGCGTCGTATCCAAGCCCATTAAACGCCGCGATCGTAGAGGTCCCTTCCAGAAGGTTGGACACGGGCGTCCCCTGCATGATGTCGCCGCCGCTGAACAGAAAGACGGGACAACTGGAGGTATCCCGCACTGCATTGAAATAGGCCCCCAGCACCGCCGAACCGCCCGCTTCCCGGTCGCCGGTCCAGCGAAACGTGCGAGGTTCGAGTTGCCCGTGAGTGTCGTTCGTGGACAGAACGGTGGCGCACGCCGGTCCGGACTCGGCCGCCTGCAGACTCGCGCCCGAGCCAGGCGATCCACGACCTCCGCAAGCAGCGAACGCGAGGACGAGAATCGGGGCACGAACGGAGAGAGCTTTTTCCTTGAACATCCCGGATTATAGGGCTGGCGGCCGGACGAAGCTACCGCCGAGGTACGCCTACAGGGCGGCTTCGCCAGAGGATTCCGGAGTATCAGCAGGCCCTCCATCGCTCTCTCCGTCCGCTCCCGTGAGAGCGGCGTGGGCAGCCGCCAGGCGGGCTACCGGCACGCGGAAAGGAGAGCAGGACACGTAGTCGAGACCAAGCCAGTGGCAGTAGTCCACCGAGTCCGGGTCTCCACCGTGCTCGCCGCAGATCCCGATCTTGAGCGACTCCTTCCGAGCCTTCCCCTCCGTCACCGCGATCCTCATGAGGCGGCCCACTCCCGCGCGATCGATAGTCTGGAACGGATCTGCCTCGTACACGCCGCTCTCCACGTACAGCGGCAAGAACGAGCCGGCGTCATCGCGGGAGAGTCCGAACGCGGTCTGAGTGAGATCGTTGGTGCCGAACGAAAAGAAATCGGCGTACTCCGCGATGTCACCCGCGGTCAGGCAGGCTCGGGGTAATTCGATCATCGTCCCGACGAGATAGGACACTCGCTGGCCTGACTCCGCGAACACCTCGGCCGCTACCCGATGAACGACTTCGGCTTGCTGGGCCAGCTCCGCCGCGGTCGAGACCAATGGAACCATGATTTCCGGAAGAACGGTCACCCCGTCCTCCTGCACGGCGACGGCAGCTTCGAAGATCGCTCTCGTCTGCATTTCGGTAATCGCAGGCAGCGAGTAGCCGAGCCGGCAGCCCCGGTGGCCGAGCATGGGGTTGGCCTCTTCCATGGTGCTCACGCGCCGTGCCACATCGTCCAGCGAGACATCGAGCAGCCGAGCCATGCGCTCCTGCTCTTCGGGCTCATCAGGAAGAAACTCGTGCAGAGGAGGGTCAAGAAGCCGTATGGTGACGGGTAGACCGTCCATGGCCCGGAAAATCCCATCGAAGTCGTTCCTTTGCATCGGGAGCAGTCTCTCGAGTGCCCGGCTGCGGGACTCCTGGTCCTGGGCCACGATCATCATTCGGACCGCGTCGATCCGCTGCTCACCCGCAAACATGTGTTCCGTCCGGCACAGGCCGATTCCCGCCGCCCCGAACTGGCGGCCCCGAAGCGCGTCTTCCGGCGTGTCTGCATTCGTGCGTACGGACAGCACTCTGAACTCGTCGGCCCAGTCCATGAGCGTGTTGAAGTACTCGCCCGGTTCGTGTTTCACCGTCGGCACCGTCCCCGCGATGACTTCACCGGTGGCGCCATCCACGGTGAGGGGATCGCCGCGGCGCACTACGACTCCGTTGCAGCTGATTTCGCCCGCTTTCTCATCGATCTGCAGGTCGCGTGTTCCCACCACGCAGCACTTGCCCATCCCGCGCGCCACGACAGCGGCATGGCTCGCCTTTCCTCCGCGTGTCGTCACGATCGCCTGAGCGGCGACCATACCCTCGAAGTCGTCCGGCGACGTCTCGCGCCGCACGAGAATGACGGCCTCCCCGTC